>CAZVFN010000011.1:3196-39989 GCA_964626335.1 uncultured Ectothiorhodospiraceae bacterium | reverse complement strand
GCCGAGGTCGCCGACGCGGTCGCGCGCGCCCGCGCGCGCCGTCGCGGCGCCTCGGGGGGCGCATGATCCAGGCGCGGCGCAAGGCGATCATGGCGCGGCTGGCGGAACGCGATCCGGAACCGACCACGGAGCTGCACTACGCGACGCCGTTCCAGCTCCTCATCGCCGTGATCCTCTCGGCGCAATCGACCGATCGCGGCGTCAACGCCGCGACGACAAGCCTGTTCGCGGCGGCGCCCGACGCCGGCTCGATGCGGGCGCTGGGCGAGGACGGCGTGAAGGCGCACATCCGCACGCTCGGGCTGTTCAACAACAAGGCGAAGAACGTCGTCGCGACCTGCCACCGCCTGGTCGAGGATCACGGCGGCGAGGTCCCGCGCGACCGCAAGGCGCTCGAGGCACTGCCCGGGGTCGGTCGCAAGACGGCGAACGTGATCCTCAACACCGCGTTCGGGGAGCCGACGATCGCGGTGGACACGCATATCTTCCGCGTCGCCAACCGCACGGGCCTGGCGCCGGGCCCGACGGTGCGCGCCGTCGAGGACCGGCTCGTGGAGGTCATCCCGGCCCCCTACCGGCGCCACGCGCACCACTGGCTGATCCTGCACGGGCGCTATGTGTGCACCGCGCGCAGGCCGCGCTGCCCCGAGTGCCGCATCGCGGATCTGTGCGCATATCCCGACAAGACGCCCGGGGGCTGATCGCGATGTTCGGCAACGATCGCGAGGGCATGCGCCGCTACTTCGTCGCAACGTGGCGCAAGGCCCAGGCAGGTACGACGCTCGACGCGATGGAACGGCGGGTGGCCGCCGTGATCGCGGCTCACCCCGAGTACCAGGCCCTGCTGGCACCGGGCAACGAGTCCGTACTCGAGCGCGACTACACGCCCGACGAGGGCCAGACCAACCCGTTCCTGCACATGGGCATGCACATCGCGCTGCGCGAGCAGGAGGCCGCGGACCGCCCCGCCGGCATGCGGGCGCTGGTCGAGCAGCTGGTCGAGCACGAGGGCGACCGCCTTGCGGCCGAGCACCAACTAATGGAACCGCTCGGCGAGACCCTCTGGGAGGCGCAGCGCGACGGCCGGCAGCCCGACGAGGCGCGCTTCCTCGAGCGCGTGCGCGAACGGGTCTCGGCGGCCACCGGACGCGCGCCCGCCGCCTGACGGGCCGGGTGCCGCGCACCCGGTTGCGGCAGCGGGGATGCGCTGCCCGCGCGGGGCACCTCAGTGCGCGCCTCTCTTGGGGTAGTCGAAGTCGATGAGCTCGCCGCCACCCGCGGCGAGCTCGCGCCAGGCATCGACCGCGAAGCCGATCCGGATCACGGCCGCCGTCGGCACCTTGGCCGCCCCGAGCCGGCACAGGGCCTCGGCCGCCTCGGCGAACGCCGGATTGTGGCCGACCAGCGCGACCCGCTCGAGGGCATCGTCGAGGCCGTGCGCCACCTCGATCACCGCGTCGGCGTCGGCCGAGTACAGGCGCGGCTCGGAGCGGATGGCGTCGTCGCCCAGCCCCGCTGCCCGGGCCATGGCCGTCGCCGTCGCGCGGGCCCGCAGCGCGTCGGAGACGACCATCCGAACGGGCACGGCCCCGGCCGCCGCCAGCCGGCGGCCCATTTCCGGGGCCGCGCGCTCGCCGCGCGGCGCCAGCGGGCGCTCGCGGTCGGCGAGGTCGTCCTCCCAGCTCGACTTCGCGTGGCGGATCAGCTGCAGTTCCTTCATCGCATCGCTCCCGCTGCAAGCCAGTAGCGCAGGGCCCGGAGGGCGACCGCCGCCAGCGCGGCCGCCAGCGCCACCCAGAGGGCGGCGATCGCGCCGAACAGGTTCGGCGCCTGCATCATGGTCGACATCAGCGAGTCCTGGTACCAGAAGAACCAGGGATGGTCGGCCGGGAAGATGCGCTCGTGCAGCCAGTAAAACACCGTCACGGGGCCGGCGGCCAGCAGGACGGCGCCGACCGCGAGCAGGGCCGCTGCACCGCCGAGGGCGAAACGCCGCAAGGCCGGCAGCGGCTCGCCCCGGCTTCGCGCGCGCCACGCGAGGGCCGCCGTCAGGACCAGCGCGATCCAGCCGGCCCGCGTGAACGCCCCCACGAGGCCGGCCACGTCGCGCAGGTGCCGGATCTCGGGCGGGCGCAACAGGCGGTCCAGCACGCCCCCGTCGGGCGCGTGATAGCGCAGCTCCGCCAGGCCGCGCCCGCCATCGTGGATGGCATCGACGATGGCGGCGAACAGGCGCGCCCGCTCGGTCGCGGTCGTGCGCTCGAAGCCGTCGCGGTAGCGGTTTTCCGGCCCGTAGCGCTCGATCGTGCGATCGATCGCGAGCACCTCGTGCCAGATGGGATAGCCGAAATCGAACGCCGCGAGGCCGTGCCAGGTCACGAACAGGCTGGCGACCGCCAGCGCGGCGGCGAAGCCGGCCCAGCGCAGGGCGGCCAGGGGGCGGCGGACGCGGCAACCCGGCATGGCACGCAGCGACCGCGGTGTCAGCGGCCGCGCTTGACCGCCTGCCAGTGGCGCTCGAGCGCGTCCATGTCGTGCGCGGCGAATGGCGCGCCGGTGGCGGCGACGCGCGCCTCGACGGCGCGGAAGCGTTGCTCGAAACGCTGGCCGGCGCGCCGCAGTGCGGTCTCGGCGTCGACGTCCAGGTGACGCGCGAGATTGACGGCCGCGAACAGCAGATCGCCGACCTCGGCCTCGCGCGCCGCCGCGTCGTCGCCTGCGGCCTCGATCTCGGCGAGCGCCGCGCGCACCTGGGCCGCCGGCCCGGTGGCGTCGGCCCAGTCGAAACCCGCGCGGGCCGCTCGCCGCGAGAGCTTCTGCGTGCGCGTCAGCGATGGCAGGCCGAGCGTGACGCCCGCCAGCGCGCTGGCGTCCGACTCGCCGCGCTCGGCCCGCTCGTCGGCCTTGGCCTGCTCCCACAGGCGCTCGCGCGCGTCCGCATCGGTCGATCCGGCATCGCCGAAGACGTGCGGGTGGCGCCGCACGAGCTTGTCCGCCAGGCCCGCCGCCACCGACTCGAAGTCGAACGCGCCGGCCTCCTCGGCCATGCGCGCGTGATAGACCACCTGCAGCAGCAGGTCGCCGAGCTCGTCGCGCAACTCCTCGGGGCCGCCGCGCTCGATCGCGTCGGCGACCTCGTAGGCCTCCTCGATGGTGTGCGGGGCGATCGAACGGAAATCCTGCTGCCCATCCCAGGGACATCCGGTCTCCGGGTCACGCAGGCGCGCCATGATCGCCAGCACGCGCCGGATGGCCTCCGCGGCGGACACCTCAGAAGCTCAGGCGGATGCCCACGTTGATCTCGTCGGCCAGCTCCGCGTCGGGCCCGTCTTCCATGTCGAACTCCGTGAGGCGATAGCCGACGAACGCGCGCGTGCCCGGCACGACCTCGAGCTCGAAGCGCGGGGTGATCTCGAGCAGCGAATCGGCGTCGCCGAAACTGACGATGCTGGGCCCGTAATAGCCCTCGACCGAGAAGCCCATCGGGGTCTCGAACGGCAGCATGTAGCGGAGCTGACCGCCGATGCCGATGGCGTGCGCGTCACGGTCGGAATCGAGATCCGTGACGAACGCCTTGGCGCCGACACCGTACTGCAGGGGCACGTCGCGTCCCGGCGCACCCGTCACCAGGAGCTTGCCGGTGAACATCACGTCGTCGTCGTTGTTGAAGAAACCGGCGACGCCGAGATCCGCGCCGCCGTAGCCCATGCCGGCGGTGTCGGTGAGGTAGGCCAGGCTGGCGGTGTCGTTGCCGAGCGCCAGCTCGAGACCGGCCGCCTGGGCCGGGGTCGTTGCGCAGGCGCCCAGTGCGGCGGCGGCCAGCAGTCGCTTGATCATGGTTGCGTGTCTCCGGGTGCGGCGAGCGATTCGGCGCATGGTAGGTAGGGGGTGACCGGGGATCAACCGGCGCGGTGCGGATCCAGCGCGGCCCGGCGTATGGCACTCGCGCCGCGTTTCAGGCACTGTTCGTGCCCGATCCACGGGCCTGGCCGCTGCGCGAGCGGTTCGCCGAAAGCCGCAGTATAAGCGGTTTTTCCACGCGCGGGGCAGCGGGCTCGTCCACGCGCCCCGCGATCGTCGCACTGCGGCCTGCAACGCTGCGCGGCGGGCGCGGCACCGCGCCCCGGGAGGAGAGCGATGCCCGAGGACGAGCGAACGGCGGCACTGCGCGCCTGGCTGGCACGGGTAGTGCCGGGCGCCGACGCCGCGCCCGAGCCGATCACGGGCGATGCGAGCTTCCGGCGCTACTTCCGCGTGGCGACCCCCGCGGGCAGTCGCATCGCCATGGATGCGCCGCCCGAGCGCGAGGCGACCGCGCCTTTCGTCGATGTCGCCGAGCGCCTGGTGGCCGCGGGGGTGAACGCCCCGCGGATCGTGGCGAGCAACGCCGATCGGGGCTTCCTGCTGCTCACCGACCTCGGCGACCGCCTCTACCTCGACGCGCTCGACGACGCGCGCGCCGACCGCCTCTACGGCGACGCGCTGGCCGCCCTCGCGCGCATGCAGGCCGGGGCCTGCAGCGACGGCCTGGCGGAGTACGACGCCGAGCGACTGCACGCCGAGATGGAGCTGTGGCCGCAGTGGTTCCTCGCAACCCACCTGGGCGCCGACACGGCGCCGGTCCGCGCCGACCTCGACGCGGCGTTCCGGGCCCTCGCGGCCGCGGCGCTCGAGCAGCCCCGCGTGTTTGTCCACCGTGACTACCACTCGCGCAACCTGATGGTCACGGAGCACGACAATCCCGGGGTGCTCGACTTCCAGGACGCGGTCGCCGGCCCCGTGACCTACGACCTGGTATCGCTGCTGCGCGACTGCTACGTCGCCTGGCCGCAGCCACGCATCGCCGCCTGGATCGAGCAATACCGCGAGCGGGCGGCCGCCGCCGCGATCGAGCTGCCCGATCCGGGGACACTGCAGCGATGGTTCGACCTGATGGGGGTGCAGCGCCACCTCAAGGCGATCGGGATCTTCGCCCGCCTGTGGCACCGCGACGCCAAGCCGCGCTACCTGGCCGACATCCCGCGGACCTGGGGCTACATCGCGCGCCTGCTGCCGCACTACCCCGAGCTGGCACCGCTGGCGCGCACCGCCGCGACGCTCGACATCGGGCGACGCATCGATGCGGCCGGCGCCAGCGCGGGCGGCGGTGATGCCGGCTGAGGCCCGCCTGCGCCCCGCGAGGCGCCCGTGAACGCGCTCCTGCTGGCCGCCGGCCGCGGCGAGCGCATGCGCCCGCTGACCGACGACCGCCCGAAACCGCTGTTGCGGGTGGGCGGCCGCGCGCTGATCGACTACCACCTCGCCGCGCTGGCCGCGGCGGGTTGCGAGCGGGTCGTGGTCAACACGGCCTGGTGCGCGGCGCAGCTGCACGCGCACATCGGCGACGGCCGGGCCTGGGGGCTCGACGTGCGCTTCAGCGACGAGGGCGGCCGGGCGCTGGAGACGGCCGGCGGTATCGCCCGCGCGCTGCCCCTGCTGGGGCCGCGCCCGTTCGCCGTGATCAACGCCGACATCCACAGCGACTACCCGTTGGGCGGGCTGTCGCTGCCGCCCGGGCGACTCGCGCACCTGGTACTGGTGGACAACCCGCCGCAGCATCCGCACGGCGACTTCGCGCTGGTCGACGGCCGCGTGCGCGACGACACCGAACCGCGACTCACCTTCGCCGGGATCGGGGCCTATCACCCGGCGCTGTTCCGCGGCCTGCCGATCGAGCCGCGCCGGCTGGCACCGATCCTGGCGCGGGCCATCGCCGACGGCCGCGTCAGCGGCGAGCGCCACGCGGGGGCCTGGCACGACGTGGGTACGCCCGAGCGCCTGCAGGCGCTCGACGCGGCCCTGCGCGGCACGGCATCGTGAAGCGCGCCGCGCTTTGCGGCATGATGCCGGGACAGCGCCGCGGTGGGAGCCGATGGGACGCGACATCAAGACCAGCGACTTCACGCAAGCAGATTTCGACGCCTTCTCCAGGCGCCTGTCCGACGAGACGGCGCTGCTGCAGCGGTGGTTCGACGCGGGGGGCCTCGCCGAGGACGCTCCGGTCGCCGGATTCGAGCTCGAGGCCTGGCTGACCGACGGCGAGGGCCGGCCGGCCAGGCTGAACCAGGCGCTGCTCGAGCACCTCGACGATCCGCTGCTGACGACCGAGCTGGCCCAATTCAATGTCGAGCTCAACTCGGAGCCGCGGGCACTGACAGGCGACGCGCTGAGCCGCCTGGAGGCCGGCCTGGACGCCACCTGGGACCGCTGCCGCGCCGGCGCGGAGACCCTCGGGGCCCACCTCCTGGCCATCGGGATCCTGCCGACGGCCCGGCAGGCGGACCTCGGCCACGCCGCGATGACGCCGCTGCCGCGCTTCCGGGGGCTCAACGAGCAGATCCTGCGCCAGCGCGAAGGGCGCCCGCTGCGCATCGACATCCGCGGTCGCGAGCGCCTGCGCACCGACCATCCCGACGTCATGCTCGAGTCGGCGGCGACGTCGTTCCAGATCCACATGCAGGTGCCGGCGAGCCGCGCCGGCGACTACTACAACGCCGCCGTGCTGATCTCCGGACCGATGGTCGCGGTGAGCGCGAACGCCCCCTACCTGTTCGGGCGCGACCTCTGGGACGAGACGCGCGTGCCACTGTTCGAGCAGGCGGTCGAGAGCGGCGGCGTCGGCGGCGCCGCGCACGGGCCGCAGCGGCGCTGCGGCTTCGGCACGGGCTACATCCGCGAATCGCTGATGGAGACGTTTCGCGAGAACCTCGAGCACTTCCCGGTGCTGCTGCCGATGGTCGCCGACCAGCCGGACAGCGAGCTGATCCACCTCGCGCTGCAGAACGGCACCATCTGGCGCTGGAACCGCCCGCTCGTCGGCAGCGATGCGATGGGCACACCGCACGTTCGCATCGAACACCGGGTCGTGCCCGGCGGGCCGACGGCGACCGACTCGATCGCCAACGCCACCCTGTTCTACGGCCTTGCCCGCTACTACGCCCACCAGCCCGGTCACCCGCCGTCGCGGCTGCTGTCATTCCCGGCCGCGCGCGACAACTTCTACGCCTGCGCGCGCGAGGGCCTGGGCGCACGCGTGCACTGGACCGACGGCGAAACGCACCCGGTCAGGCGGCTGCTACTGCGCGACCTGCTGCCCTGCGCCCGCCTCGGCCTGCGCGACCTCGGCGTGGACGACCACGACATCAACACCTACCTGGGCATCATCGAGCAGCGCGCGACCAGCGCCCAGAACGGCGCCGCGTGGCAGCGCGCCTGGGTCGCCCGCCACGGCCACGACATGGCGGCCCTGACGGCGGCCTACGCCGAGCGCCAGCACGACGGCGACCCGGTTCACCGGTGGCCGCTTTGACGCGGCTGCACCGCCTCGAGCGCCTGCCGCAGGGCTTCATCGACGCCCCGGCCAGCCGCCTGCACCGGTTGCTGCGCGGCCCCAGCCTGGTGCATCTGCCGGGCGAGGGCGGGCACGAGCTGTTCGTGGCCGTGCTGCAGCACGGCAATGAGCCGGTCGGCCTGCAGGCGGTGCAGCGCCTCCTGGCCACCTACGGCGAGCGGCCGCTGCCGCGCCCGCTGAGCCTGTTCATCGGCAACGTCGAGGCAGCGCGGTACGGACGCCGGCGCCTCGATCACCAGGCCGATTTCAACCGCGCCTGGCCGGGCACCGAGCGGCCCGACTGCGACGAGACCCGCATGATGGCCGAGGTCGTCGACATCATGCGCGAGCGCCCGCTGTTCGCCAGTGTCGACATCCACAACAGCACCGGCGCGAACCCGCATTACGCCGGCGTCAACACCCTCGACCACCGCTGCCTGCAGCTCGCGCACCGCTTCAGCCGCACGCTGGTGCACTTCACGCGCCCGCGCGGGGCGCAGTCCCAGGCCTTCCTCGGGCTGTGTCCCGCGGTCATCCTCGAGTGCGGCCGAGTGGGCACGATCACCGGTGCCGAGCACGCGGGGGACTTCCTCGAGGGCTGCCTGCGCCTCGAGGCGATCCCGGATGAGCCACCCCATCCCGGCGAACTCGATCTGTTCGACAGCGTGGCGGTGGTGCACGTGCCCGACGTCGTGCGCCTGGGCTACGAGTGGCCGGCGCACGCGGCCGATCCCGCGCTCGACCTGTGCCTGCCGGCGGATGTGGACCGGCTGAATTTCCGCGAGCTGCCGGCCGGCACGGTGCTGGGCCGCTGCCGCGACGGCGTCCGCCCGGTGCGGGCGCTGAATGCCGCCGGCGACGACGTCACGCGCGAGTTCTTCGCCTGCGAGCGCGGCGAGCTGCGCCTGCTGCGCCCGGTCATGCCGTCGCTGCTGTCGCCCGACGCCCGTATCGTGCGCCAGGACTGCCTGTGCTACCTGATGCAGCGCATCCGCGGCGACGCGGCGTAGACGCGGCTTGCCGGTGATCGCAGAATCGACGCCGCAGGCAGAGGAGCCGTCGGATGTCGCCGCCCGGTCAGGCAGCATGGTTGCAGCGAGCGCGCCAGTGGATGGGCGGACGCCGGCTGCGGCGCCCGGTCGGGCTTGCCCTGGGCGGCGGCGCCACCCTCGGGGCGGCCCATGTCGGCATCCTGCGGGCACTGCGCGATGGCGATGTCCCGGTCGACCGCCTGGCGGGCACGAGCGTGGGCGCGATTGCCGCCGCCCTGTACGCCTTCCGCACGCCCATCCCGGCCATCGAGGAGATCGCGCTGGAGATGAGCTGGCTGTCGATCTCCAGTTTTCGCCCGTCGCGGCTGGGACTGCTGGCCAACCAACGCCTGGGGGAGCTGCTCGAAGCGGCGATCGGCACCCCGCAGATCGAGGACGCGTCCATCCCGCTGGCGGTGGTCGCGACCGACATCGGGCGCGGCGAGCGGGTGGTGCTCGACCGGGGGCCGGTGGTGACGGCCGTGCTGGCGAGCGCTTGCGTGCCCGGTATCTTCCAGCCGGTCGAGCGCGACGGGCGCCTGCTGGTCGACGGCGGGCTGGTGGAGAACCTGCCGGGCTCGGTCGCGCGCGAGCTCGGGGCGCGCACCGTCGTCGGCGCCGACCTCAACACCCGGCGCAGTTACCGGGAGCCGGACGACCTGATCGACGTGATCCTCAATGCCACCGACATCGCCATCAACAACGCCACGGTGCTGCAGGCGGCCGACGCGCTCGACCTGCACATCGCCCCGGCGCTGTCCGAGTACGGTCGCCTGCGCTCGGGGCGCGGGAACCAGCTCATCGATGAAGGCTACCGCGCGGCGCGCCGGGCGCTCGCGGAGTGGCAGGGCGTGCGCGCGGGGTCGGCGGCCGAGACCGCGCCGGGCAGCGGCTGACGCCGGCCCCGCACGCAGGGCTCACGTCGTCGGCAGCGTGACCCCGCGCTGGCCCTGGTACTTGCCGCCGCGCTCCTTGTAGCTGGTCTCGCAGGGCTCGTGCGACTCGAGAAAGATCAACTGCGCCACGCCCTCGTGCGCATAGATCTTCGCCGGCAGGGTCGTGGTGTTGGAGAACTCGAGCGTGATGTGGCCCTCCCACTCGGGCTCCAGGGGCGTGACGTTCACGATGATCCCGCAGCGCGCGTAGGTCGACTTGCCGAGGCAGATCGTGAGGACGTTGCGGGGAATGCGCAGGTATTCGACCGTGCTGGCGAGCGCGAACGAGTTCGGCGGGATGATGCACACGTCGGACTCGACGTTGACGAAGCTGCGCTCGTCGAAGCCCTTCGGATCGACTACGGCCGAGTTGATGTTGGTAAACACCTTGAAGTGCGAAGAGCAGCGCACGTCGTAGCCGTAGCTCGAGGTGCCGTAGGACACGATCTTGCCGCCGTCGTTCGCCCGCACCTGACCGGGCTCGAACGGCTCGATCATGGCGTGCTCTGCCACCATGCGGCGGATCCAGTGGTCGGGCTTGATGCTCACGCGGACAACCTCCGGCGTCGTCGGGGTGGCAGGACCGGTCTCTCGGTCCGTCATGTCGTGTCTCGCAGCCGGCGCGCTGCGGGCCCGTCAGGGCTCGGACGCGGCTGACCGGTGACGCCCGCACGCGGCGCCCGGGGGCCCTACATCTCGCCCGTCACCCAGTAGCGGACGCGGTCCTCGTGCTCGTCGATGAACTTCGTGACCGCCTGCGCATACCCGTTGCTCTCGTGGCGCTCCGCCTCGAACATGTATTGCTGCAGCAGGTCGATCGGGATGTACATCCGGGCGAGCATCGCGGCGGCCTCGATATTGTCCTGGTAGAAGCCGCGCCGGGCGATCGCGTGGACCCGCTCGCGGGAGCCGAAAACCCCCTTCGGATCATCCAGGTAGCGCAGGTCCCACTTGCCGAATTTCCAGTGCGGGCTCCAGCCGGTGACCACGATCCACTCGTCGTTATTGATCGCACGCTCCAGGGCCGCCGTCATCGCCGCGCCCGACGAGCCGTTCAGCGCGTAGCCGTCGAGGCCGTATTCGCGGGTCGCCTTCTTCGACAGCCGCGTGAGGCCGGCACCCGGGTCGATGCCCGTGATCTCGCCACCGAGGCGCTCGCGCACGGCCGGCTTCTTCAGATCGCCAATCGAGTCGAGCTGCGCCTCCGGCACGGACGACGGCACGATCCAGCCGAGCCGGGCGTGATCGTAGAGGAGCCCCAGATTGACGACGCGGGGACCGACCTTGTCCATGTAATCGGCGTGCGTGCGTGGCAGCCAGGCCATCAACATGACGTCGATGTCGCCCGAGGCCACACCCTGGTACTGGGGGGCGATGTCGGTCTGGACCAGCTCGACGCGTTGCCCCATGCGCTGTTCGAGCACGCGCCCGGCCAGCCGGGTGACGAACTCGGCATCCGCCCAGGGGCTCCAGCCGATCCGCACCGTCTGCGCGCTCGCCGCGTGCGCAGCGAGCACGGGGGCCAATGCCAGCGCGGCTGCCGCGATCAGGCGCCTGTCCATCCACTTCTCCCCGGGCGGCCGAGCCCGCGCGCCGCGCTGAGGCGACCCGGCCCCCGGGCGGCCGCAGCCATCCCCGGTCGCCGGGTGTCATGCCTCGCTGGCCGGGGCGCCGGCGGAGCGGCCCCCGGTCAGCGCGTGCTTGAGCCTGTAGTAGAGCGGGCTGCCGCCACCGCCGGTGGCGCTGCCGAAGCTCTGGGTGATGCGGTCGAGCAGGATCGCGACCAGCACCACGCCCAGGCCACCCTCGAAGCCGAGGCCGACGTTGAGTCGCTGGATGCCGGTGAGCACGGTCTCGCCGAGACCGCCCGCGCCGATCATCGAGGCGATCACGACCATCGACAGCGACAGCATGATGGTCTGGTTCACGCCCTGCATGATCGTCGGCAGCGCCAGCGGCATCTGCACCTTCGTCAGCAACTGGCGCGGCGTGCAGCCGAAGGCCAGCCCCGCCTCGATGTTCTCGTCGCTGACCTGGCGGATGCCGAGGTTGGTCAGGCGCACCACGGGCGGCATGGCGAACACGACCGTCGCGATCGTGCCCGGCACCTTGCCGAGGCCGAAGAAGATCGCCGCGGGGATGAGGTAGACGAACGGCGGCATGGTCTGCATGAGGTCGAGCACCGGGCGGACCGCGGCCTCGACCTTGCCGTTGCGCGACATCGCGATGCCGATGGGCATGCCGATGACGATCGCCACGATACTCGCGCTCAGCACGAGGGCGACGGTCGACATGGTCTCCTGCCAGAGGGTCATCTCCCACAACAGGAACACCGAGGCGACGCAGAAAATGCCGAAGCCCACGCCCACGCGCAGGAAGCCGAGCACCACCAGCAGCGCGAACGCCACCCACGGGTCGATCCACAGGAGAAGATTCTCGAGATTGGCGACGACGAACTCGATCGCGGTGGAAATGGCGTCGAGGAGGCCACCGAGGTTGGTCTGGATCCAGTCGACGACGACCGAGATGGCTTCACCGACGTCGATGTTCAGCAGTTGCGGGTTCTTCGGGTCTGCCATGGCTGTCTACCCCGTCCGGTCGAGCGTCTGCAGCAGGCGCTGCTGCGAGACGCTGCCAAGATACTTGCCACCGCCGTCGACGACGGGGGCGGGCGTGTCCAGGTGCGCCACCCGGTGGAGCACGTCGTTGAGGGCCTCGTCCGCGGTGGCGGGCTCGATGTCGCGCAGGAAGCTCCCTCGCAGGTCCGAGGCCGACTCCAGCGTGCCCAGGGTCACCAGCCCCTGGAAGCGGCCGTCGGCGTCGACCACGACCCCGGAGGCGAAGCCCTCCTTCTGCAGCTGCTCGCGCACCTGCTCGGGGCTCGCGTTCGGGTCCCGGATGAGGCTGGCGGCGTCGTCACGCGCGAGGTCGGCGCCGGTGAACACCTTGGTGACGTCAACGCCATGGAAGAACGAGCGCACGTACTCGTCCGCCGGGTTGGTGACGATCTCGTCGGGCGAGCCGATCTGGACCACGCGGCCCTCCTCCATGATCGCGATGCGATCGCCGATGCGCATGGCCTCGTCGAGGTCGTGCGAGATGAACACGACGGTGCGCTGCTCTTGGTGCTGCAGCTCGAGCAGTTCGTCCTGCATCTGCGTGCGGATCAGCGGGTCGAGGGCGGAGAAGGCCTCGTCCATCAGCAGGATCTCGGGATCGACCGTCAACGCCCGGGCGAGCCCGACACGCTGCTTCATGCCGCCGGAGAGCTCGCTCGGGTAGCTGTTGGCGTTGGCCTTGAGCCCGACCTGCTCGAGCGCCTTCAGCGCACGCCTTTCGCGCTCGGACTTGTCGTGGCCGCTGACCTCGAGGCCGAACGCGGCGTTCTCGACCACGGTCTGGTGCGGCATCAGCGCGAACGACTGGAACACCATGCTCATCTTGGTCCGGCGCAGCTCGATGAGGTGCTCTTTCGACATCTTCGTGATGTCCTCGTCGACGATCTTGACAGTGCCGAACGTCGGGTCGATAAGCCGGTTGAGCATGCGCACCATCGTCGACTTGCCGGATCCCGACAGGCCCATGACGACGAATATCTCCCCCTCGCGGATGGTGAAATCGGCGCGCTGCACGCCCACGGTCATCCCCGTCTGCCCGAAGATCTCCTCTTTCGACTGCCCCTGCTCGATCATGCGTTTCGCGTCGTCGGGCTTGGGGCCGAAGATCTTGTAGACGTCTTCAACAACGATCTTGTCGGTCATACGGGCTTTCTCCCTCCGGCCTCGCCGGTGCCGCCGCGAGGCGTTGTCGCGGACCGCGAAGGGCCCGGGTCGGATCGGGCCGATTGCCTAAGACTACCAAATCATCGATCCCGGGCGCGAAGTCCGCCTCAGCCGGCCGCATCGCCCCAGAGCTGCTCGAGCCGCTGCTGACGCCCGCAGCCGCTGACGTACCAGCGGTAGCGCAGCGGATTCTTGCGGTGGTAGTCCTGATGATAGTCCTCGGCGCGGTAGAACGCCTCGGCGGGCACGATCCCGGTCTTCACGGGCCCCGGCAGGACGCCGCTGGCCTCGATCTCGGCCCGGGTCTCGCGCGCGAGGCGCGCCTGCCGGTCGTCGTGGTAGAAGATGGCGCTGCGGTATTGCGAGCCAACGTCGCAGAATTGGCGGTTCTCGACCGTGGGATCGACATTGTGCCAGAAGGTGTCGAGGAGCTGCCGGTAGCGGACCGCCTCGGGGTCGTAGACCACGCGAACGGCCTCGGCGTGGCCCGTCCCGCCCGCTGTCACCTGCTCGTAGGTCGGATCCTCGACGTCGCCCCCGGTGTAGCCGGAGACGGTCGCCTGCACGCCCTCGACCTTGTCGAAGGCCGCCTCGACGCACCAGAAGCAGCCGCCGGCAAAGGTGGCGACGGCCTTGCCGTCGACGTCGCCGCTCGCGTCCCCGGGCGCGTCGGTGCCGGCGCACGCGGGGGCGACCGCGAGCAGAAGGGCCAGGGAAAGGCATCGCACCACCGTTGCGCCGCGACGACCATGCGCTGCGACCGGGGGACCGGTCGGCTCGCCGCGTGGTGCCCCGGGTCGCATCAGCCCGCCGACGCCAGGACCTCGCGGGCCTGCTCGTCGGCATGGTAGGACGAGCGCACCATCGGGCCGCTGGCGACGTGGGCGAAGCCCATGTCGTCGCCGACCCGCGCCAGCCGGTCGAACTCGTCGGGATGCACGTAGCGCGCCACCGGCAGATGCGCCGAGCTGGGCTGCAGATACTGACCGATGGTCAACATGGCGCAGCCGTGTGCGCGCAGGTCGCGCATGACGGCCTCGACCTCGCCGATCGCCTCGCCCAACCCGACCATCAGCCCCGACTTCGTCGGGATCGCCGGATGCCGCCGTGCGAACGCGGCCAGCAGGTCGAGCGAGCCCTGGTAATCGGCGGCCGGACGAACCGGCTTGTACAGCCGCGGCACCGTCTCGACGTTGTGGTTGAAGACATCCGGCGGCGCCTCCTCCAGCAGGTCGAGTGCATGCTCGATCCGGTTGCGGAAGTCGGGCACCAGGATCTCGATCCGCGTGCCCGGGGTCCGCGCCCGGATCTCGCGGATGCATTCGACGAACTGCCCCGCGCCGCGATCGCGCAGATCGTCGCGGTCCACGGACGTGATCACGACGTAATCCAGCCCGAGCGCCTCCACGGTCTCGGCGAGCTGGCGCGGCTCGTCCGGATCGGGCCGGTCGGGGCGCCCCGTCGCGACGTCGCAGAACCGGCAGCGCCGGGTGCAGATGTCGCCCAGGATCATGAAGGTGGCCGTGCCCTTGCTGAAGCACTCGCCGATGTTGGGGCAGGACGCCTCCTCGCACACCGAGTGCAGGTTGCGCTCGCGCAGGATGCGCTTGATCTCGCGCACCCGCGGGTGCGACTGGGCCTTGGCGCGGATCCACGACGGCTTGCGCTGACGCTCGCCGCTCGCGGCCTGGCCCTCGACCGCGACGGGGATGCTGCGGACCTTGTCGCTGGCGCGGCGATGGCCCCGCGGGTCGAACCGCGAGGGCGAGGTATGGCGGTCGTCGGTCATGCCTGCTCCAGGGATGCGGGGGGCTCCGTCGCGTCCTCGACGCGATTGTATCCGAGGGCTTCGCCGAGCCGGGCGACGAGGCGCGTGCCGAGTTCGTCGCGCCCCGCGACGACCCCTTCGTCGACAGTGCGCGTGACGCCGAGGCCGCGATGGCCGCAGGGATCGATGCGCGCGAACGGCGCCAGGTCGCCGTCGACGTTCAGCGCCAGGCCGTGGAAGCTGCAGCCGCGGCGCACCCGCAGCCCCAGGGCCGCGATCTTGCGCGCATCGACGTAGACACCCGGCGCCCCGGCGCGCCGCCCGGCGGCGACGCCGTGCGCGTCCAGCACGTCGATCACCGCCTGCTCGAGGGCCTCGACCAGGCGCCGCACGCCCAGCCCGCGGGCGCGCAGGTCCACGAGCGCGTACAGCACCAGCTGCCCCGGTCCATGGTAGGTAACCTGGCCTCCGCGGTCCACCTGCAGCAGCGGGATGTCGCCGGCGTCGAGCACGTGCTCGGGCCGCCCGACGCGCCCCTGGGTGAAGACGGGGTCGTGCTCCAGCAGCCAGACCTCGTCGGGGGTGGCCGCGCCCCGGGCGTCGGTGAACGCGCGCATGGCACGCCAGGCGGGCTCGTACGCCAGGCGGCCGAGCCGGCGCACCACGAGGGGGTCGTCCGCCGCGGGCATGGCCGGGTTCAGAGGGCCACGAGCACCCGCTCGTGACCGCTCAGGGCATAGTAGATGTTGTCGAGCTGCTCGCGGCTGACCGCGCGCACCGTGATCGTCACGGCCAGATAGCGCCCGCGCCGGCTGTTGCGGGTGACCAGGTCGTCCACCGTCACCTCCGGCGCATGGGGCCGGATCAGCTCGACCACCAGCAGGGCGAAATCCCCGGTGTCGTAGCCGAAGGCCTTGATCGGGAAGTCGCAGGGGAATTCCAGCAGGGTGTCTTGCTCGGGCACGTCGCTCTCCGGCGAATCGACGGCGCGGCGATCCGCCCGCAATCGGATCCTGGAGCCTATCCAAGCTCACTCGACACGATAACACGCGCGGCCGGCCCGGTTACTCGAACCACAGCAGGACGGTGTCCGCCATCCGCTGCAGGAATCCGGCCGCCGGCACCTCGTCGAGCGCGACCAGCGGGGCCTCGGCCAGCGTCTCGCCATCGAGGCTGACAGTGACGCGGCCCAGCGCCTCGCCCTTGCCGGCGGGTGCGACCAGTTGCCCCGGGAACGTCATATTGGCCTCGAGCGATTCGTAGGCGTTCTGCGGTATCACCACGTTCAGGTCGCTCGCCAGGCCGAGGCGCACCTGGTCGCGGGCCCCTTTCCAGATCGGCGCCTCCTTGAGCACGTCGCCGGCGGCGTAGAGCTTGTGTCGCGCGTAGAAGCGATACCCCCAGGACAGCAGCGAGCGGCTGCTGGATTCGCGCACATCCTCGCTCGGCTCGCCCATGACGACACTGATCAGGCGCATGCCGTCGCGCTCGCCCGAGGCCACCAGGCAGTAGCCCGCCTCCTGCGTATAGCCTGTCTTCATGCCGTCGACGTAATCGGTGCTGTAGAGCAGGTCGTTGCGGTTGTACTGCTCGATCCCGTTATAGCTGAACTGGCGCTTGTCGTAGCGCTTGTAGCGATCGGGGAATTCGCGGATGGTCGCGCGCGCCACCGTCGCCAGGTCGCGGGCGCTCGAGTAATGCGTGTCGCCCGTCAGCCCCTCGGGGTTCTCGAAGTGGGTGTTGTCCAGCCCGAGCTGCTCGGCATAGTAGTTCATCTGCTCGACGAACGCCGACTCGCTGCCGCTGGTGTGCTCGGCCAGCGCCAGGGCGGCGTCGTTGCCCGACTGCACCACGAGGCCGTCGAGCAGTTTGTCCACGGTGACGACGTCGCCGACCTCGAGGAACATCTGCGAGCCGCCCATGCGCCAGGCCCGCTCGCTGACCTCGACCTCGTCGTCGAGGCGGATCGAGCCGTCGGCGAGCGCCTTGTAGACCACGTAGCCGGTCATGATCTTGGTCAGGCTCGCCGGCCCGAGGCGCTTGTCGGCGTTCTTCTCGGCCAGGACCTTGCCCGTCGCCGCTTCCATCAGGATATGGCTTTCACCCGGTGTCGAGGGCGCCTTGGGGATCGGCTGGGCCGTTGCGCCGAGGGGGGCCAGCAGGAACAGGCAGGCGAGCAGGATGCGCAGGTGCTTCATGGGCGGGCGGTCTCGCTGGCTGGCCCGGCCCCGGGGCGGGGTCGGCGACGACAAACGACGTATTGTAGCGGCGCCGACGCGCGCGTGACAGTCACTCGAGCGTATCGGATCAATCCGTGCCCGCCGCGTCGGTGACGAAGCGCACCCGGCGGATGCCGAGTTCCTCCAGCCGCCCCACGAGGGCCCCGCGGCCGCCGGCCGCGGTGACCGGGCCGATGCGCACCCGGTAGAGCGTCGCGCCGTCGTCGCTGCTGGCACGCTCGATGCGCACCGGCCCGATGCGGGCGCGCTCCAGGCGCGCCCGGAGGCGGTCCGCATTGTCGCGCTCGCGGAATGCACCCACCTGCGCGAACAGGTCGCCGTTGCCGGGCGGATCACGGCCTTCCCGGACGGTCGGCACACCGGGGTCGAGGGCACGCACGCGCACCCGGGCGGTGCCCTCACCGACGACGCCGAGGCGTGTGGCAGCGGCATACGACAGGTCGATCAGGCGGTCGCCGACGAACGGCCCGCGATCGTTGACGCGCACGACCGCGCTGCGCCCGTTGTCGAGATTGGTCACCCGCGCATAGGTCGGCAGCGGCAGCGTGCGGTGCGCGGCCGACATCGTGTACATGTTGTAGGTTTCGCCGCTGGAGGTCCGGCGTCCGTGGAACTTGCGCCCGTACCACGAGGCAGTGCCCTCGCGCACGTAGCCGCGCGCCGAATCGCGCACGTGGTAGCGGCGACCGTCGACGACGTAGGACTCGGGATTGCCGTAGCGGCTCCGGGGTTCGTCGCGCGGCACGGCCGGCGGTATCGCGTCGGCGTCGATCGGGGCCCCGGGACCATCCGCCGGCTCGCCCGGGCGGACCGCGCAGCCGCCCGCGGCCAGCGCGGCGACGGCCGCGGCGAGCAGCCAGCGGCGCGGTGTCACGATGCCCCGTCCGGCGCCCCCGCCGCGCGAATGCGCCGGGCGAGCTGGTGCACGGCCATGGCATACAGGGGACTGTGGTTGTAGCGCGTGATCACGTAGAAGTTGCGCCGCGCCACCCAGACTTCATCGCCGCCCTCGCCGCCGTCCAGGCGCACCACCTTCACGCGCTCGCCGTCGCCCACCGGCGGATCCACGGCGATGCCGGCGCCGCGCAGCGTGGCGCCGTCGATCGACGGCTCGAGGGCCGAACGCAGCAGCTCGCGCCATTGGTCGGTCGGGGGGCGCACGCGGTGGACGACGGGCGCATCGCGACGCCAGCCGTGGCGCTCGAGGTAGGCCGCGACGCTGCCGATCACGTCGGCGGGGCTGTCCCAGAGGTCACGCTGCCCGTCGCCGTCGAAATCGATCGCGTACTCGCGGTAGCTGCTGGAGATGAATTGGGGCATGCCCATGGCGCCGGCGTACGAGCCGAGGACCGAGCGCACCGGCAGCCCCTCGTTGCGTGCAAGCAGCAGGAACTGCTCGAGCTCGCGGCGGAAGAAACCGCTGCGCGGCGGGTAGTCGAAGGCGAGCGTCGCCAGCGTGTCGAGCACCGGGTAGCGCCCCTTGTGCCGGCCGTAGAACGTCTCGACGCCGATGATGGCGGTGACCACGGCCGGCGGCACCCCGTATTCGCGCTCGGCGCGCGCGAGCAGATCCGCGTGCGCGCGCATGAATTCGGCGCCGGCGGCGGTGCGCGCATCGGTGACGAACATCGGGCGGTAGCGATACCAGGGCAGGGCCTCGGCGGGCTCGGCGATCGCCTCGAGCACGGCGTCCTGGCGCTCGGCCTCCTCGAACAGGCCGCGCAGCTCGGCCGCGTTGAAGTCCCGGCGCTGCGCCACGTCGGCGATGAATGCGCGCACATCTTCGTGCTCCAGCAGCGACGCCGTCGCGGGCGGACACGCCGCGAGGCCGAGGAGCAGGGCGACGATGCGGGGGAGCGTCATGGCGCGAGCAGCCGCTTGTGCGAGTGGACCGACATGATTATGCCGAACGCGCCCAGCAGTGTGACCACCGAAGTACCGCCGTAACTGATCATCGGCAGCGGCACGCCCACCACCGGCAGCAGGCCGATCACCATGCCGATGTTGACGACCACATAGACGAAGAACGTCAGTGCGAGGCTGCCCGCCAGCAGGCGCCCGAAACTGTCCTGCGCATGCGCCGCGATATAGAGCGCCCGCCCGACCAGCGCAAGGTAGAGCAGTAGCAGGACGACACCGCCGAAGAACCCGAATTCCTCGCCGAACACGGCGAAGATGAAGTCCGTCGAGCGCTCGGGCAGGAAGTCGAGGTGCGACTGCGTTCCGTTGAGCCAGCCCTTGCCGTAGAGCCCGCCCGAGCCGACCGCGATCTTCGACTGGATGATGTGATAGCCGGATCCGAGCGGGTCGGTCTCGGGGTCGAGGAACGTCAGCACCCGCTGGCGCTGGTAGGGGCGCATGAAATGCCAGCCGACGGGGATGAGGGCGGCGCCGGCGACCCCGAGCGCGGCGATCACGCGCCAGCGCAGTCCGGCCAGGAACAGCGCGAACGCACCCGCGCAGACAATCAGCAGCGCGGTGCCGAGATCGGGCTGGCGCGCCACCAGGGCGACGGGCAGGCCGACGAGCACGCCGGCGGCGAGCACGCTTGACAGGTTCGGGGGTAGCGGGCGATGCGCCAGGTACCACGCCACCATCATCGGCACGGCGACCTTCATGCCCTCGGACGGCTGGACCGTGACGAGTCCGAGATCGAGCCAGCGGCGCGCTCCGCCGCCCATCTCGCCGCCGACCAGGACCCAGACCAGGGCGCCCACGCCGACGACGTAGAGCCACGGGCTCCACAGGTTCAGGTTGCGCGGCGGGATCTGGGCGGCCACCAGCATGACGAACAGCCCGATCCCGAACCGCACCGCCTGCTGCGCCAGCAGCTCCATGGAGCGCCCGCCCGCGCTGTAGAGCACGACCAGGCCCACGCCACCGACGGCCAGGATCCCCAGCAGCAGCGGCGGATCCACGCGCAGCGCCATCAGCAGGCGGCTCAGCGGCGACTGCTGCGCGCCCCCGCCGACGATGGCGCGGTCAACCGCCACTGGCGACCCCCTCGCCGGGCGCCGGCGCCTGCTCGGCCAGCCAGCGGTCGATCAGCTGCTGCGCGATGGGGGCGGCCGTGCCCGAGCCGCTGCCGCCGTTCTCGACGACAACCGCGACCGCGATCCGCGGCGCGTCCGCCGGCGCGAACGCGATGAACAGTGCATGGTCGCGCAGCTCCTTGGCGATCGCTCCCTCGTCGTAGTGCTCGCCCTGGGCGATCGAGAACACCTGGGCGGTGCCCGTCTTGCCGGCGATGGTGTTCGCGCTCTTCCAGCCGATCGCCCGCGCCGTGCCGTTCTCGCCCTCCGTCACGTCCACCATGGCGTCGATCACGTATTCCCAGTCGCTCGCCACGCTGAGGTCGAGCGGCTCGACCACCGGCGCTTCGGCGCCGCTCACCGCACTCGGCGCCTTCGCCGCGTCGCCCGCTTGCTCGCCGCCCTCGCCGTTGGCGTGCGCATCTGGCGCATCGGGTGCCGCGCCCGGCCCGCCGCGGGCGCCGTCCGACGCGGGCCCCAGCACGAGCTGCGGCAGCACCGGGCGCCCGCGGTTGGCCACCTGGGCGGCGGCCGCGGCGAGCTGGACCGGGGTGGCCTGGAGGAAACCCTGGCCGATCCCGTGGATCAGGGTCTCGCCCGTGTACCAGGGCTCGCCGCGGGTGCGGCGTTTCCAGTCGGGGTCGGGCACGAGTCCGCCCCGCTCGCCGGGGATGTCGATGCCGGTCGGCTGGCCGAGGCCGAACCCGCGCAGGAACGAGGCAAGCTCGGTGATGCCGAGTTGCAACGCGAGGTCGTAGAACATCACGTCGCAGGACTGCGTGATGGCCTCGCCGAGATCGACCTCGCCGTGGGCCTTCCAGTCACGGTAGCGATGGCTGCGGCCCTCGAGCGTGTAGTAGCCGCGGCAGCGGATCGGCTCGTCGCGCCGGCGCGCGTCGGCTTCCAGGCCGTTGAGGGCGATGAAGGGCTTGATCGTCGAGCCCGGCGGGTACTGGCCGCGGGTGGCGCGGTTGAAAAGCGGCCGGTGGGGCGAGTCGCGCAGGGCGGCGTAGGCCTGCTGGCCGATGCCGTTGACGAACTGGTTCGGGTCGAACTGCGGCGAGCTCGCCAGCGCAAGCACCGCGCCGTTGCGTGGATCCAGCGCGACCACGGCGCCGTCCTCGGGCCCGAGCAGGCGTTCGGCCGCGCGCTGCAGGCCCAGGTCCAGGCTCAGGCGGATGTCCCTGCCGGGCACCGGGGCCTGCTCATCGAGCACGCGCAGCACGCGGCCCTGGACGTTGACCTCGACCCGGCGCAACCCGGGCTCGCCGTGCAACGTCGGCTCGTAGGCATACTCGATTCCGTTCTTGCCGACGTGCTGGGTGGCGCGGTACTCGCCTTCGTCCAGGCGTTGCAGGTCGCGTTCGTCGATGCGACCGACGTAGCCGAGCGCGTGGACCGCGGTCCGCCCCCACGGATAGTGGCGCGTGAGACCGGCCTCGATCTCGACGCCGGGGAAGCGGTGGCGGTTGACGGACAGCCGCGAAACCTCGTCCGACTGCAGCTGGAAGCGCAGGGGCACGCCCTCGAACGGGCGCGCCCGCCGCCACACCGCGCGCAGGCGCTGGACGTCGGCCGGCGTGAAATCGACCAGCCCGCGCAGGCGCTCGAGCGTCGCGTCGAGGTCGTCGACACGCTCCGGGACGAGCGTCAGCGTGAAGCTCGGCAGGTTTTCGGCCAGGATGCGCCCGTCGCGGTCGCGGATGAGGCCGCGCGTGGGCGCCACCGCCTCGATCCGCACCCGGTTGTCGTTCGACAGGGTGGTGTAGTGGTCGTGGCTGAGGTACTGCAGGTGGAACAGGCGCGCGCCCAGCACGGCGACGACCAGGACGGCCCCCGCGGCGGCAACGAGCGCGCGCCGCCTGAAGAGGGCCACTTCCTGTTCGTAGTCGCGGAGCCGGTCGGATCCGGCCATTCATGCTCCTGGCGCGAGCCAGCACGGTGCACGGACGCGGGACCCGTCAGCCCGTGCGATTGTAGCGCTCGACGCTCGCGCGGATCTCCGCCTTCGCCGCCTCGGCGCCGTCCCAGTGGTCGACACGCGCCCACTTGCCGGGCTCGAGCGCCTTGTACTGCTCGAAGAAGTGCGCGATCGAGTCCAGCAGCGACCGGGGAATGTCGGTGTGCTCGGCGACGTTGTCGTACAGCGGGGTCAGCTTGCTGGTCGGCACGGCCAGCAGCTTGGCGTCGCCGCCGGACTCGTCCTCCATGTTGAGCATGCCGACCGGCCGACACGGAATGATGACGCCGGACATCAGCGGCGAATCGCTGACCACGAGGATATCCAGGGGATCGCCGTCCTCGCCCAACGTATGCGGAATGAAACCATAGTTGCACGGGTAGTGCATCGCGGTCCCGAGGAAACGGTCCACCTTGAGCGCGCCGCTGTCCTTGTCGAGCTCGTACTTGACCGCGGCGCCGTAGGTCGGCACCTCGATGAGCGCGTTGATCTCGTCCGGACAGCTCTTGCCGATGTCGATCTTGTTCAGATCCATGTCGTCTTGCTCCCGCGCGGTGACTGACAAAAACGCTCGATTATACCGCTCTGCCGGCCCGGCGCACAGCCGCCGCGTGCCGCCCGCGTGCCGCCCGCTGCCCCCGCGCCACCGTGCAGGTAGCGGCCCAGGGCGGTTATCCTGCGAGCCCGCTTCCGCCGCCGGCCGCTGCCTTGCGCCCAGCCCCCTGCCTCCTCGCCATTGCCCTGAGTGCCGTGCCGGCGGCCGCCGGCGCCGCCGACTGGAGCCTCTGCCCGGCCATGCCCTCGGCGCCGGCGGTGGGCGTGGCCGCGCCCGACGAGCCGGGTGTGACGCGGGCGGCGGCGGAGACGGTCGAGTCGCGCGGCCCCACGACGGTGCTGCGCGGCGACGCGACCATCCGCCGCCAGCAGCGCACGCTGCGCGCCGACCGCATCCGCCTCGAGCGCGAGCAGGGTCGTGCCGCGGCCGTGGGCAACGTCTTCCTCGAGCAGCGCGGGCTGTTCATCCAGGGCGCGCGCGGCGAGGTCGACCTCGACAGCGGCGCGTTCACGCTCGACGACGCGCGCTACACCGCGAGCGGCGCCCACGCCCAGGGCGAGGCCGAACGCGTGGCGCGCGACACCGAGGGCGTGAGCCGGCTCGAAGCGGCATCCTATTCCACCTGCCCGCCGGGCGACGAGGCCTGGCGCCTGACCGCGGAGACGCTCGAGCTCGACCCCGGCGCACGTCAGGGGACGGCGACGGGCGCGCTGCTGCGGTTCCAGGGCGTGCCGCTTGTCTATGCCCCCTGGTTCCGCTTCCCGCTCGGCGATGCCCGCATGAGTGGTTTCCTGGTGCCGAGCTTCGCCAGCTCCGGCAACTCGGGCACCGCCATCGGCGTGCCCTACTACTGGAATGCCGCCCCCGACTTCGACGCGACCATCGAGCCGCGCTACCTGTCCCGGCGCGGCGGCCAGCTGCGGACGGAATGGCGCTGGCTGGGGGACCTCGGCCACTGGCGGCTGAACAACGAATACCTGCCGGACGACGATGTCACAGGCGAGGACCGTACGCTGACGCGCCTGGAGCAGCGCGGCGATTTCGGCGCGTGGAGCACCGACATCACCGCCGCGTTCGCGTCCGACGACGCGTACTTCGAGGACCTGTCGTCGAGTCTGTCGCTGTCGAGCCAGACCAATCTGCGTCGCCGGGCGGACCTGCGCTGGTCGGGTGCGCCGGGCAGCTTCCGCGCGCGCTACGAGGCCTTCCAGAGCCTGTCGGGCGGCGAGCCCTACGATCAGTTGCCGCAACTCAGCTTCTCCGGGCGGCAGCAGTACGGGCGCTTCGAACTCGACTACGACAGCGAACTGGTCAACTTCGAGCGCGATACCGGCCCGACCGGCTGGCGGCTCAACCTGCGCCCGCAGCTCACGTGGGCCCTGGAGCGCCCCGGCTGGTTCCTGCGCCCGACGCTGGGCTGGGACTACACCGCCTACGACCTCGACCGCGTGGCGACCAACACCGCGGCAACGCCCGGGCGCTCGTTGCCGCTGGTGTCCCTCGATACCGGGCTCGTGTTCGAGCGCTTCGGCGAGGACCTCCGCCAGACGCTCGAGCCGCGCGCCTTCTACGTCTACGTGCCCGACGAAGCCCAGGGCGACCTGCCGGTGTTCGACACGGGCGAGTTCGAGTTCTCGCCGGCCCAGCTCTTCCGCGCACGGCGCTTCACCGGCCCCGATCGGCTGGCCGACGCCAACCGCCTGACCCTGGCACTCACGACCCGCCTGCTCGACCGCGACCAGGGCCGCGAGCTGCTGCGGGCGAGCGCCGGCGTGATCCACCACTTCGACGACCGCGAGGTCCAGCTGCCGGGGCGACCCGTGGAGACGCGCTCCGACTCCGACGTCGCCTTCGAGCTGGCCGCCAACCCGAACGAGCGCTGGCAGGCGCGCGGCTTCCTGCGCTGGAACCCGCGCGCGGACCGTGCCGAGGACGGCTCGCTCGACCTGCGCTACGACGGCGGCGAGAACCGCGTGTTCAATGCCGGCTATCGCTACACGCGCGCCACCCGCGAGGCGGTCGATCTGTCATTCGCCTGGCCGTTGGGCGAACGCTGGGTCGCGGTCGGCAGCACGCGCTACTCGCTGTTCGACGACCGCAACTTCGAGACCCTCGTCGGCGCCCAGTACGAGAGCTGTTGCTGGCAGGTACGGGCCGTGGCGCGGGAGTTCGCGAGCACCGACGGGCCCGAGACGGGGTTCTCGATCGAGCTCGTGCTCAAGGGCCTGGGCAGCCTGGGCGACGATGCCGCCAGTCTTCTCGACCGTGCTATTCTCGGTTACTCACGCTGAGCGCCAACCCCGTGCGCCGTGCCTTCGACCGATCGAGTGATGCCTCCGATGCCCGGATTCCGCCGCCGCTTCACGGCCCTGGCCGTGCTCGTGCTGCTCGCGCTCGGCGTCGCCGCACCCACCGGGGCGGCCGAGCCGATCGACCGCATCGTCGCCGTCGTCAACGACGGCGTGATCCTGGAGAGCGAGCTCGAGGCGCAGATGAAGTTCGTGCGCGAACGGCTGCAGCGCAACGACCAGTCGGTGCCGACCGCGGATGTGCTGCGCGAGCGTGTGCTCGACCGCCTCGTGCTCGAGCGCATCCAGTTGCAGCGCGCAAAGCAGGCGGGCATCAGCATCGACGACCAGGCCGTCAACAATGCGCTGCAGAACATGGCCGAGCGCAATGGCACGACGGTCGCCGGCCTGCGCCAGCAGGTCACGGCCGAGGGCATCGATTTCCAGCGAATGCGGCGCGACATCCGGCACCAGCTGATCGTATCGCGCCTGCGCGAGCGCGAGATCGCCAGCCAGGTCCAGATCTCCGAGCGCGAAGTCGGGGAAGCGATCGACCGCATGGATCGCGCGGCCGATCAGCGCAGCGAGTACAAGCTGCAGCACATCCTCCTCGGCGTCCCCTCCGAGGCGAGCAGCGAAGAGGTCGCCTCGACGCGCGAGCGGGCCCGATCGCTGGTCGAGCGCCTGCGCACCGGCGAGGCGGCCTTCGGACCGCTCGCCACCCGCGTCTCCGACGGCCCGGAGGCACTGTCCGGCGGCGACCTGGGCTGGCGCTCGGGCACGTCGCTGCCCGAGCTGTTCCTGGAAGCCGTCCGCGACGCGTCGCCGGGGTCGATCTCCGAGCCGCTGCGCAGCCCGAACGGCTTCCACATCCTCAAGCTCAACGACCGCCGTGGCGGCGTCGAGCGCACGGTCACCGACCTGCGCGTACGCCAAATCTTGCTGTCCGACTCGAGCGGCAACGGTACCGGCCCGCGCGAGCGCCTCGAGGAGCTGCGCCAGCGCCTTCGCAGCGGCGGCGCGGACTTCGCCGAGCTCGCCCGCGCCCACTCGGACGACCAGTCGAGCGCGCGCAACGGCGGTGACCTGGGCTGGATCGGGCCGGGCGAGATGCCGCGTGCCTTCATGCAGGTCGCGCGCGGCCTCGAACCCGGCACGCTCAGCGAACCGTTCCGCACCCCGATGGGCTGGCACCTGGTCGAGGTGCGCGACAGCCGCCAGCGCAACGACGCCGAGCAGTATCGCCGGGCGCGGGCGCGCCGCGCGCTCTACCAGCGCCGGCTGGAACAGGCGGTACAGCGCTGGCGCCAGAAGCTGCGCGACGAGGCCTACGTCGAGATCCGTACCGGCGCGTGAGGCACGCGTGACCACGACGCCGCTCCGACTCGCGCTGACACCCGGCGAGCCCGCCGGGATCGGACCCGACATCGTCACCGCACTGGCGGCCACGGCGAGCACGGCCGAGCGCGTCGTCATCGGCGATGCCGAGGTCCTGGCCCGACGCGCCGCCGGACTCGGCCACGCCTGGGCGCCGTACCCGTTCGATCCCGGGGCACCGCCGCGACCACAGGCGGTCGGCGAGATCGCGGTCGCGCACGTGCCCAGCGCGGCGCCGGTCGAGCCGGGCCGACTCGAGCCGGCCAACGCCCGCCACGTGCTCGAGACCCTCGCGCGCGCGGTCGACGGCTGCCTCGATGCGACCTTCGACGGCATGGTCACCGCGCCCGTGCACAAGGGCGTCATCAACGATGGCGGGGTGCGCTTCAGCGGGCACACGGAGTTCCTCGGCGAGCGCAGTGGCGGCGACCCGGTGATGCTGCTGGTTGCGGGTGCCCTGCGGGTGGCGCTGGTCACCACGCACCTGCCGCTGCGGGCCGTGCCCGCCGCGATCACCGCCGCGCGTGTCGAGCGCGTGGCGCGCACGCTGCACGCGGAACTCGGCAGGCGCTTCGGTCTGCAGTGCCCGCGGCTGCTGGTGCTCGGCCTCAATCCGCATGCGGGCGAGGCCGGCCACCTCGGCACCGAGGAGCGCGACATCATTGCCCCGGTCCTCGAGCGCCTGCGCGCCGAGGGCATCGACGCCGCGGGCCCGCTGCCGGCCGACACGGCCTTCACGCCGCGCGCGCTCGCGAGCGGCGATGCGGTCCTGGCGATGTATCACGACCAGGGGCTGCCGGTGCTCAAGCACGCCGGCTTCGGCGGGGCGGTCAACGTCACGCTCGGCTTGCCCTTCGTGCGCACTTCCGTCGATCACGGCACCGCGATCGACCTCGCCGGCAGCGGGCACGCCGAGGCACACAGCCTGGCCGCGGCGCTGGCGCTCGCCGCGGACATGGCCCGGCGGGCCTGAGCCGTGGGCCACGCCCCGCGCAAGCGCTTCGGTCAGCACTTCCTGCACGATCCGGCCACTGTGCGACGCATCGTCGACGCCGTGGCGCCCGCGAGCGACGACACCCTGGTCGAGGTCGGCCCCGGCGAGGGCGTGCTCACCGGCCCCCTGCTCGCCGCCGCCGGCCGCCTGCACGCGGTCGAGGTCGATCGCGACCTGGCGCGGGCACTGGGGCAGCGCCCGGACGCGCTCGCGGGGTTGCGCGTCCACGCAGCGGATGCGCTCGGCTTCGACTTCGCCGCGCTCGCGCCATCCGGCGGGCGCATCCGGCTCGTCGGCAACCTGCCGTACAACGTCTCCACGCCGCTGCTGTTCCACCTGCTCGAGCAGCGTGGCGTGATCGCCGACATGCACTTCATGCTCCAGCGGGAGGTCGTCGCGCGCATGGCGGCAGCGCCCGCCACGCCCGATTACGGCCGGCTTTCGGTCATGGTGCAGGCCCACTGCCGCGTGCAGCCGCTGTTCCGCGTGGCAGCCGGCGCCTTCCGCCCGCCGCCCCGGGTCGAGTCGGCAGTCGTGCGCCTGGTGCCGCACGCGACGCCCGCGGTCACGGGCCCGGCCGCGCCGGTGTTCGCCGCGATCGTGCGCCGGTCGTTCTCGGCGCGCCGCAAGACGCTGCGCAACGGCCTGCGCGGCCACGTCGACGCGACCACCATCGCCGCCGCCGGCGTCGACCCCGGCACCCGGCCGGAGCGCCTGTCGGTGGCCGACTTCGCCGCGCTGGCCCGGGCAAGCGCGGACCGCGACGGGGCCGATGCGGTATGATGCGGGGCACGCTGCGGGAGCCGTCCATGAGCGCAGACCGCCACATCCGCATCGACGTCGAGACCGATTACCTCGAAGCGGAATCCGCTCCCGAGGACGACCACTTCGTGTTCGCCTACACCATCACGATCCACAACGACGGGCCATTGGCCGCGCGCCTGGTGTCGCGCTACTGGCGCATCACCGACGCCCACGGGCGCGTGCGCGAGGTCCGCGGCGACGGCGTGGTCGGCGAACAGCCCCGCCTGCAGCCGGGCACGGGCTTTCGCTACACCAGCGGCGCCCAGCTGGAAACACCGCACGGCACGATGACCGGCCACTACGGCCTGATCGACGCCAACGGCGACCCCTTCGATGCCGCGATCCCCGAGTTCCTGCTGACCGTGCCGCGCGTGCTCCACTGACGGCGGGAGGGACGGCGGATGACCACCTGGGCCATCGGCGACCTGCACGGCTGCAGCGGCGATTACGAGCGCCTGCTCGAGCGCCTCGGGTTCGACCCCGCGCGCGACCGGATCTGGTTCGTCGGCGACCTGGTCAATCGCGGCCCGGCCTCGCTGGCCTGCCTGCGCGCCGCGCGCGATCTGGGCGCGCGCGCCGTGTGCGTGCTGGGCAACCACGACCTGCACCTGCTCGCGCGAGCCGCCGGCGCCCGCACCCCGCGCGGCAAGGACCGGTTCGACTCCGTGCTCGAGGCCGCCGACCGGGCCGATCTGCTCGACTGGCTGCGGCATCGCCCGCTGCTGCACCACGACGACCGCCTCGGCTACACGCTGGTCCACGCCGGCCTGCACAGGGACTGGGACCTCGCAACGGCCCGCTCGGTCGCCGGCGAGGTCGAGGGGCTCCTGCGACGCGACGATTACGAGCGTCTGTTCGACTACATGTACGGCAACGAGCCCGAGCAATGGTCCCCCGGGCTGACGGGCGAGGCCCGGGTGCGCTGTGCCATCAACATCCTCACGCGCATGCGCTACTGCCGCCCGGACGGCAGCCTCGTTCTGGGCCCATCGGGGCCGCCCGGCACCCAGCGGCAGGGGCTGCTGCCGTGGTTCGACCTGCCGGGGCGCGCCAACGCCGACCTGCGCGTCGTGTTCGGCCACTGGTCGACCCTCGGCTACCGCGCCCGCCACGGCGCGTACTGCCTCGACTCCGGCTGCCTCTGGGGGGGGCATCTCACCGCGCTGGCCCTGGAGCCCGAGCCGCGGGTGGTGCAGGTCGAATGCGAGGGGGCGATGACGCCGGGCTGACGCCGGGTGCCCGATCGTGCCGCGGCAGACGCCGAGGCGGACATTCGCCCGACCATGTGGCGGGTTCGCACCGATGCCGCGCGGGCCTGATCGATCCCGTGTCCTGCCTTTCATCCCTCCCGGGCAATGCATCCTTCGGGGTTTTCGGCGACGTGGTCGGGTTCCACTCGCCACCGAGGAACGAAACCCACCCACGTCGCCACGAGACAACCACCCCACCGGTTGGCAACCCAACCAACACTTCGCATCGACGCATCGCCCGGCCCGCCGGGCACCGCGACGCCGGGACCGTCGCGCGACCGCCGGCGCCCCTACGCCCCGATGTGCTCCCAGACGAGAAAGCTGAACGCGCATGCGTGGTCAGCGTCGGCGGGATGATCCTCGCGGTGCGACTCGCGCCACTCGTCCGTCTCGAACATGGGGAACCAGGTGTCGCCGGGAAACTCGTCGTGGATCACGGTCAGGTAGAGGCGGTCGGCGAACGGCAGGGTGGCGGCAAAGAGGACGCCGCCGCCGATGATCATGACCTCGGGATAGTCGCGCGCGGCGTCCAGCGCCAGCTCCAGGCTGGGCACGACGGTTGCGCCGCGCGCCTCGTATTCGGGGTTCGAGGAGATCACGATGTTGGGCCGATCGCGCAGTGCCCGGCCGATCGCTTCCCAGGTGCGCCGGCCCATGATGATCGGCTTGCCCACGGTGCAGCGCTTGAACCACTTGAGGTCATCCGGCAGGTACCACGGCAGCGCCCCCTGGTGGCCGATCACCCGATTGCGGTCCATGGCGACGACGAGACTGATCTCGTGATTCATACGGCGACCGGTGCCGGGATGGCGGGGTGCGGATCATAGCCCGCGACACGGATATCGTCGAAACCGAATGCGAACAGGTCGGTCACCGCCGGCTCGAGGTGCAGGCGCGGCAGCGGCTGCGGGGTGCGCTCGAGCTGGCGATCGACCTGCTCGAAGTGGTTGCTGTAGACGTGCGCGTCGCCGAAGGTATGCACGAACTCGCCGGGGGCGTGGCCCGTGACCTGCGCGACCATGTGTGTGAGCAGGGCGTACGAGGCGATGTTGAACGGCACGCCGAGGAACAGGTCCGCGCTGCGCTGGTACAGCTGGCAGGACAGGCGCCCATCGGCGACGTAGAACTGGAACAGCGCGTGGCACGGCGCCAGCGCCATGGCGTCGAGCTCGCCGACATTCCACGTCGAGACCACCAGCCGCCGCGAATCGGGCTCGCGGCGGATGCGCGCGACGATCTCGGCCAGCTGATCGATCGCGCGCCCGTCGGGCGCGGGCCACGAGCGCCATTGCCGGCCGTAGATCGGGCCGAGATCGCCGCGCGCGTCGGCCCATTCGTCCCAGATGCGCACGCCGTGCTCGCGCAGGTAGCCGACGTTCGTGTCGCCGGCAAGGAACCACAGCAGCTCGTGAATGACCGACTTCAGGTGCACCCGCTTGGTGGTGACCAGCGGGAAGCCCGCCGCGAGATCGAAGCGCAGCTGGCGGCCGAAGACGGAACGGGTGCCGGTGCCGGTGCGGTCCGACTTGGGGGTGCCGCCGTGGCGCACCTCGCCCAGCAGGTCGAGATAGGGACGCATGTCAGCCGGCCTCCGCACGCACGTGCCGGTGGGCGAGGACGAACAGGATCACGGCCCCGAGCAGCATCGGCACGCACAGCAATTGTCCCATTGTCATCCAGCCGAAGGCCACCGTGCCCAGGTGCGGGTCGGGTGCGCGCACGAATTCCACGAGGAAGCGGGACGTGCCGTAGCCGAGCAGGAACAGCGCCGAGACCGCGTAGCGCGGCCGCGGCCGCGCGGAGAACCACCACAGGACGATGAACAGCAGGACCCCCTCGAGCGCCAGCTCGTAGAGCTGCGACGGGTGGCGTGGCTGCGGGCCCGCGCCGGGGAACACCATCGCCCAGGGCAGCTCCGTCGGCCGGCCCCAGAGCTCACCGTTGATGAAATTACCCAGGCGACCGGCGCCCAGCCCGACGGGGACGACGGGCGCGATGAAGTCGGTCACGTCGATCAGGTGGCGCTGCTGACGGTGAGCGACCCATCCCATCGCGGCGATTACCCCGACCAGGCCACCGTGGAACGCCATGCCGCCCTCCCAGACATAGAACAGCGACAGCGGCTCGGCGACCAGCCGGGACCAGTCATAGAACAGCATGTAGCCGATGCGCCCGCCGGCCAGCGTGCCGACCGCCCCCCAGAACAGGAGATCATCGAGCTGCGCGCGGCTCCAGGCCGGCGCCACGCCCCGAGCGATGCGCGTTCGCAGCAGCCACCAGGCTGCGGCGAAGCCCACCAGGTACATGAGGCCGTACCAGTGGATCGCCACCGGGCCGATCTGGATCGCCACCGGGTCGATGCGGGGATACGCGAGCATGGCCGCGTAGTGTACGGGATCGCGGCCGGGTCAGTCGCGGGCGGCGCTGGCCGCCGTCGGCACGAGCGGCCGGGGCCGGCCGTAGCCGTACCCCTGGACGAAGTCGACGCCGATGCCGCGCAGGCACTCGATGACCTCCGACGTCTCGGCATACTCGGCGATGGTGTGCATTGCCATCGCGTGGCCGACCTCGTTGATCGAGCCGACGATCGCCTGGTGGACCGGGTTGTCCACGATGTCGCGCACGAATACCCCGTCGATCTTGAGGAAGTCGACGGGCAGGTTGCGCAGGTAGTTGAACGACGACAGGCCGCTGCCGAAGTCATCGAGGGAGAACCGGCAGCCGCGCGCCCGCAGGTGGTCCATGAAACCGCGGGCGTAGGCGAGATTGGCGATCGCGGCGGTCTCCGTGACCTCGAAGCAGACGTTGCGCGGCGAGACACCGTATTCCTCGAGCGCCTCGACGACCGTGTCGAGGAAGCCGTCCGATGCCAGCGACCGCCCCGACAGGTTGATCGAGTACAGCACATCGGCCGGGACCCCGGCCGCGGCGATCCACGCCAGCGCACCCCGCACGACCCAGCGGTCCAGCTCCGGGGCGAGGTTGTAGCGCTCGGCCGCGGGCAGGAAGCTGCCGGGCTGCCACAGCCGCCCGGTGTCGTCGCGCATCCGCACCAGGATCTCGTAGTGGCGCACGGGCTCGGGTGCGCGTGTACCCACGATATCCTGGCAGTACAGTTCCAGGCGGTCCTCCTCGAGCGCCCGCTTGATCTCGGAGACCCAGTGCATCTCCGCCCGGCGCTCCTGCAAGGCGCTGTCGTCGGGCTGGTAGACCTGCACCCGGTTGCGCCCGCTGTCCTTTGCCATGTAGCAGGCGGTGTCGGCGGCGCTCAGCAGATCCTCGGTGCCGGCGCTGTCGCGGTCGATCGCGACGACACCGATGCTCACGCCGATGCCGAAGATGCGCTCGTTCCAGGCGAAGCGGAACTGCTGGATGGCATTGCGCAGCTCCTCGGCTACCGCCTGCGCGTCGGCGAGCGCGCATGGGTGGATGAGGAGTCCGAACTCGTCGCCGCCCAGTCGCCCGAGGGTGCCGCGCTCGGCCAGCCGCTCGCCCAGCAGCGTCGACAGCTGGCGCAGCAGCTCGTCCCCGGCGACATGTCCGCAGGTATCGTTGACCAGCTTGAACTGGTCGAGATCGAGATAGCACAGCACAGCGTCGCCGTCGCCCGAATGCGCCGCCGCGAGCACGCGCTGGAGCCGGTTCTCGAACTCATAGCGGTTGATCAGGCCGGTCAGGGCGTCGTGCGTCGCCTGGTGATGCAGGCGCTCGGTCAGGCGCTGGGCTTCCGTGACGTCGTGGAAGATCAGGACCGTGCCCACGGTCCGCGCGTCACGATCGCGCATCGCCACGACGGCGTAGTCGACGTAACGCGCGGCACTGCTCTCGAGCGGGTCGGCCTCGGCTTGGCCGAGGCGGCCGATGCGGCGTACCCCGGCCGTATCGGGACGGCGCAGGCACTGCTGGACGCGGTCGGTGCGGGGCTCGGAGCCGTCGCGGCTGAACAGCGGCACGACCTCGTCGATGGCCCGCCCGACGGCCTCGCCCTCGCGGACGCCGAGCAACGTCTCCGCGACCGGGTTCATGTACTCGATCCGGGCCTCGACATCGGTGGCGATGACAGCATCCACGACGGCCTCCAGGGTCGCCTGGGAAAACTCCCGCGCCTGCGAGGCGTTGCTGGCCTGTTCCTCCGCCATCTCGCGCGCGCGATTGGCGGCGGTCTCCGCTTCGCTTCGCTGGCCGACCTCGGTCTCGAGCTCGCCGATGAGGCCGCGCACACGCTCGACCATCGCGTTGAACGAACGGATCGGCGTCGCGATCTCGGGCGGCCCGCCCTCGGGCACGCGCGGACACTCGTCGATGCCGCGCTCGCGCGAGACCGCCTCGGCGGCGTGCTGCAACGCATGCAGGGGGCGCATCATGCGCCGCAGCCCCACCAGCGCGGCGAGCAGCGTGAGGCCGACGACGACACCGGCGGCGATGAGCACGAAATCGCGGGCGTTCACCAACTGCTGGTTGAGCAGACCGACCGATGCAGCGGCCCGCAGCGCGAACACGGGCTCGTCCTTGCCGGCCGGCGTCAGGTAGCGCGCCTCCACGCGGTCTTCGGGTGTGCCGTCGCCGGGCCAGCCGCCCGATTCGTACAGCACGCCGCCGCCCGGGCGCTCGATGCGCAGCTCCAGGGCGCTCTCCGCGCCGATCCGCGCGAGCGCGGTGACGGGATCGCCGACGACCTCGATGTAGGCGCCGGGACTGACACCCTCGAGACCAAAAACGGCGGATTGTGCCGGTCGACCGTCGCGCAGGCAGCGCCGGTCGCTGTCGCCACCAGCGCCGGCCGAGGCCCGCGCCTCGGGGCAGCCGGCCCCGGCCCGGCCCGCCTCGGCGACCGGTTCCAGCGACGCGTCGAGCACGCGCAGGCCGACCACGGAAGCGTCCGCCGGCGAGTCCATTGCCTGTTCCAGGACCGCCCGCAGCGCGGGCGCGTCGTCCGGCCAGGCGCGCCGGAAGGCAGGTCGGCGGGCGAGGTCGAGCGCGGCGATGCGCTGGTCCGCCGCCATCTGCGCCCTCTCGCTTGCGACCTCCTGGCGCACGAGGTCGCGCACGGCGGTGGCGCGGCTCTCGTGGGCCACCGAACGGTAGATCCCGGCACTGAAGAGCACGAGCGCGACCCCGATCGCCCCCATGCCCAGCAGGGCGAGGGCCACCACGGATTGCAGGCTCGGGCGGAAGCGGCTCATGCGTCTTGACCCCGTGGCCCCATTCGCGGGTCCTGGTCGAAGCCGGCCGGACCGGCGGCGTGGACAGGCACCCCCGGGCTTTTGCAAACCTCGTGCCAAGCAAGCGCCGCGCAGGCCTCGCCCCCGAGCCACCGCCGCTGGCCGCGCCTGCAGCCTGCGCAAGGCAACGGCCCCGGAACGGGCCCGGCGCCGGTTCCGGGGTGCGCCGCCGCCAGCGCGAACCGCCCCGGTTCCCGGACATCGGCGCGTACGCGGCCGGGCTGGCCGGCCGGCAGCCCGGCGGACGTGTCGTCCCGCATGCAGCGACCGGTGGTCGGCCGCATGCGGCCGCGGCCCACGACCCGGCCAGGGGCACCCCGCTGCCCAATCGGCGAGCCGGGGTCGGGCGCATCGCAGCGGGCGCCTGCGCGGCCCTTGTCGCTGTCGACGGCCCAAGCGGGCGCTCGCGCAGGATTGCGTGGCGCAGGGCGAACCGCCCGTCCAGCGCGGCCTGATCGAGGCCTCGGTCACGAGGTCTGTGCCATCCCGATTGCGCTCATGGCTGCTCTGCGGTCACTACCCGGGCAGTCAATTATTCAGCGGCGCGACGGATCACTGTCAGTGCCTGCAGGGCGGGCGTGCCTCGCCGCGGGTCGGCCGGGCGGTGACGGCGGCCGGATCGGTCGCAATGCGGGCGGACCCAACCCTGCGCGACGGCACGCGCTACCGCCTGCGAGCGGTGGGCCGGGATTGGGCTTGCGGGCTGCATTCCGCTCGTGGAAGAGCGCCATGCGCGCGGCGACGCCGAGGTCCAGTGCGGTCTCCTCGGTGGTCCTGCCCTCGAGCGCCCGCAGCCGGCATGCGCGCTCGCGGTCGGTCGGCGGGGCACCACCGAGCATGACCTCGCGGCCGGCGAGCACGCGGCGCAACGCCGCGCGGATGCAAGCGACCATGAGTCACCCGGATGGCGGTCCGCAGGGCGGCGGACGTCTCCGGATCGAGCGGTACGGACACCGGCGAGCCCCGGGCGCGCTCCCTCGTGGTCGTGCAGCGCGAGCGATGCCCACGTCCAGGGCGCCCGGGCGTGCACGCGCGAGGCGCGCATCCGCTACAATCGGCGCGTCCCGGGGCCGCCGCGAGCCGAGATGCGCCTCTTCCGACGCCTGTTCCGCCTCTGCCGCCTGATCCCGCATGTCGCCAAGGGCGTGTGGGACTCGGCCACCCTCCTGCCGGCCGGGCGACCGCCGCGCGGCGAGCAGGAGTGGCACACGGTGCGGCGCTGGTTCGCCAAGGCCCTGCGTATCGTCGGCGTCGAGGTGCGCCTGCACGGCGAGCCCGTGCAGGGGGCGGCGGTGTTCGTCTCGAACCATATTTCCTGGCTCGACATCGGCGCCCTCAACACGGTCATCGACGCCGGTTTCATCGGCAAGAGCGAACTGCGCCACTGGCCGGTACTGGGGTTCCTGATCGCGCGCGGCGGCACGGTGTTCATCGAGCGCGGCGGTGCCGGCGCGGCCGCGAATGCCACCCGCGAGATGGCGGAGCGCCTCGGGCAGGGCGACCGCGTCGCCCTCTTCCCCGAGGGCACGACCACCAACGGCACGATGCGCCGGTTCCACCCGCGCCTGTTCGAGGCCGCACGCGTGACCGGCGCGCCCATCCAGCCCGTGGCCGTGCGCTACGACAACGACGCGGCGCCGTTCGTCGATGACGAGACGTTCATGTCGCACCTGTGGGGCCTCCTCGGCGAGCCGCGGATCAGCGTCGACGTCTGGCTGCTGCCGCCCATCGCGACGGCGGAGCGCGACCGCCGCTCGATCGCGCGTGACGCGGAGACGGCGATCCGCGAGCAGCTGGCGGCCCTGACGGATGCGACGGCCGGGGGAAGCGAGGAGCGGGCGGAGTCGGCTTCGGCCTGACGCGCGGCCGCGGGTCCCGCCGGGGGCACCGCGGCGCTGCACCGGCCCCGTCGACCGCGTTCTGGGCGTCGAGCGGGGCGGACGGCGTGCGCGTCGGCGGGTTGTCTGCGTCGCGGGCCTGGTGGGGACGCGGTCGGGCGACGCCGCCCCTCGATGCCGGCTGGCTCCCTCCGCTCGCAAGCCGGGCGACCCACTGCCGCGGCCGCATGCAGCGCGCACAGCGGTCAATCGGTTGGGCCATGGCGGGTTCGCCGGGCCCCCTGCGCGCGGTCCCGTTCGGCGGGTTAGCTCGCGGGACATCCGCTTGCCGACGAGCGCATGGCCGC
>CAZVFN010000011.1:0-3096 GCA_964626335.1 uncultured Ectothiorhodospiraceae bacterium | reverse complement strand
TGGCCGCGACGGGGCCACCGATGCCGCGCTCCGCCGGCAATCTCCTGCCGCGTCGCGTGCCGCGTCCCGCCCTGGTGCCTGCGATCGATCACCGGCCTGCGCCGGCCCTGGATCCTCCGTGGGTCGGCCTTGCCCGGCGCGCTCCGCGGTATTGATTGCGCACCCCGATCCGCGCGCCGGGCAACGCCGGCGGGACCCACGCCCGACGGGACCGCACGGCGCGATGCGGCCTCGACTCCGCCTGCACGGGGAGGCACGGGGGCGCCTGCCCCGGGGCATCAAGACACGCACGGCGACCGGGACGGCGAGCCGATCACGCGGGGCTGAACGTGGCCTCCACCCCGCGCGCCCTGCAGGCCGAGCCGGCCCGGGCGCATTTTCCTCGGCTGCCTGCCTTGCCGCACGGCAAGGAAATGCACGCGCCCGCTGACAGGCGGGCCGAACCCGACCCCGTTCCCACGGACCCGCGCGGCATCCGCGAATCACCACCGCACGACCGGCAGGAACGCACGCACACGAGCATCCCGGACATCCCGTTCGGTGCGTCCCGACCGATCACGCCCGAACCTGCGCCACCCCGACCGCGACCACGAACAGCGCCGCGCTCGCCACCACCATCGAGGGACCGGCGGGCGTGTCCCAGCCGAGCGAGGCCAGCAGTCCGGCGGCGACGGCGAGCGCGGCCGCGACGGCGGCCAGGCTCGCCATCTGCACCGGGGTGCGCGCGAAGCGCCGGGCGGTCGCGGGCGGGATCACCAGCAGCGAGGTGATCAGCAGGATGCCCACCAGGCGCATGGCCACGGCGACCACGATCGCCAGCAGCAGCACGAACGCGAGGCGGACCAGGGTCACCGGCACGCCCTCGACGCGTGCCAGGTCGGCGTGGACGGTGAGCGACATGAGGGGGCGCCAGAGCACGACCAGCAGCCCCAGGACCAGCGCGCCGCCACCGAGGATCCAGGCGATGTCCGTGGTCATCACGGCGAGGATGTCGCCGAACAGGTAGGAGAACAGGTCGACACGCACGTCCTCGACGAAGCTGAGCACGACGACGCCGAGCGCGAGCGTCGAGTGCGCCAGGATCCCGAGCACGGTGTCGACCGCGAACTCGCTGAAGCGCTGCAGGGTCACCAGGACGGCCCCCGTGATCAGCGCGGCGAGCAGCACCCCGAGCATCGGCTCGACCCCGGTGACCACGCCGAGGGCAACGCCGAGCAGGGCCGCGTGCGAGAGCGTGTCGCCGAAATAGGCCATGCGGCGCCAGACCACGAAGCAACCGAGGGGCGCGGCGACGACGGCCACGCCGACGCCGGCGACCAGCGCCCGCCAGAGGAACGGGTCGTCGAAGAGGCTCACTCCGTGCGATCCGGGGGCACCACGTCGCCGTGGACGTCGTGCGCGTGGTCGTGCTCGTGGCGGTAGACCGCCATGCCCGCTTCGGCGGGACCGAACAGGCGGCGATACTCCGGGTCGCCGGACACGGCCTCGGGCTCGCCGCTGCAGCAGACGTGGCCGTTGATGCACAGGACGCGGTCGGTCGCCGCCATCACCAGGTGGAGGTCGTGCGATACCAGCACCACCGCGCAGCCGCGGCGCTCGCGCAGGCCCGCGATCAGGCGGTAGAGCTCGCGCTGGCCACCGAGGTCGACCCCCTGGGCAGGCTCGTCGAGCACCAGCAGGTCGGGCGCGCGCAGCAGGGCCCGGGCGAGCACCACGCGCTGGAACTCGCCGCCGGAGACGCGCTGGACCGGCAGGTCGAGCAGGTGGGCCACGCCCACCTCATCCAGTGTCGCGCGGTATTCATCGCGCGTGGAGCGCCGCCCGAGGGCGAGGAAGCCGGCCACCGACAGCGGCAGGGTCGGCTCGATGTGCATGCGCTGCGGCACGTAGCCGATGTGCAGCCCGCGGCGGCGCTGGACGCGCCCGCGCGCAGGGCGCAGGAGCCCCAGCAGAACGCGCACGAGCGTCGTCTTGCCGGCGCCATTCGGGCCGATCAGCGTCACGATCTCGCCGGCCTCGATGGCACAGTCGACGTCGTGCAGGATCGTGCGGTCGCCGAAACGCACCGCCACATCGCGGGCGCGGACAAGGGCCTCCACCTCAGTCATCGCGGCACTGCCCGCAGACCCCCTCGACCTCGGGCAGCACGGGCTCGCCGACGCGGAAGCCCGCGTCGCGCGCGGCGCGGGCGACCGCGCGTGCCACGCCCTCGTCCTGCCACTCGAGCGCGCGCCCGCAGGCGCCACAGACGAGGAAAACACCGCCGTGGGCGGCACTCTCGGGGTGATCGCAGGCAACGAAGCGGCTCTGGCTGGCGAGGCGGTGGACCAGGCCGTGCGCCAGCAGGAAATCGAGCGCCCGGTACACCGTCGGCGGCGCCGGGTTGCCGCCGTCCGCGGCGAGGCGATGCAACAGCTCGTAGGCGGTCACCGGTTCGCCGGCATGCACGATCAGTTCGTAGATCCGGCGCCGCCGCGGCGTCAGGCGGGCACCGCGCTGGCGACAGACGCGCTCGGCCAGCTCGAGCGCGCGCGCGGTGGAACGCGGGGCTTGCGTGTCGGCCATCGGAGCGCCTTGCGAGAATTGATGCTATAACATAACATCCACCGCCCCTGCCCGCCACACGAGTGCCGATCATGGCCCGCCGGCTCCACCGCGCCGCCCTGCTGTTGCTCGTCGCCGCCACCGGTGCGTCGCCGGCTGCCGCCGGGGACGAACCGCGCGTCGTGGCATCGATCGCACCGATCCACTCGGTGGTCGCGGCGGTCACCGAAGGCGTCACGCGCCCGCACCTGCTGGTGACGCCGGGGCGTTCGCCGCACACCTTCTCGCTCGCGCCCTCGGACGCGCGCGCCCTCTCCCGGGCGCAGCTCGTCGTGACGTCCGGCGGTGCCACCGACCGCTTCCTCGAGCGCCCGCTTGCCTCGCTCGCGGGCGCGGCCCGCCACCTCGTGCTGCTGGAGCTCGCCGACGTTCGGACCCTCGCGGCGCGCGGCGGGGGTCGCTGGGGCGGGGCCAACGGCCAGGACAAGGCCGATGCCGGGCACGGCCACGCGGCGCATGCCATCGACCCGCACGCGTGGCTCGACCCGCGCA
>CAZVFN010000010.1:0-40372 GCA_964626335.1 uncultured Ectothiorhodospiraceae bacterium | reverse complement strand
CGGCCCGGGCAAACGTACGGGCAGGATACGGCTCCGCTAGGCGCCTGTCCGGGAAACCATGTACCGACTGCGCACGTGCCACAGCGGCATCGTTTGGCGAGCGCTCAACTCACAGGGCAACCACCATGCTCGTTTCACGATCGCCGAAACCTGCTCGCTGTCCCACGCGCTCGCGACAGCACGGATTGCCCGGACAGGCTCCCAGTGGACCATGCGGCATGCTCCACCGGCCTGCACGATCCCGGGGGAATACGGTTCGCCCCGCGCAGGTCACGCGCTCGCACACGCCGTCGAAGCCCATGGCGGCGGCTCGCCGATGTGCTCGCGCAGGGTCTCGATGAAGCGGCGCACGCGCGGCGGCACGTAGCGGCGATCGGGCAGCAGTACCGAAATGTCGGCCGGGCCGAGTACCGGGTAGTCGCCCAGGACCTGCACGAGGCGCGCGCTCTGCAACTCGTCGATGATGTCCCAGACGGATTTCAGGGCGATCCCCGCACCGGCGAGGCACAGGGCGCTGACCGCGTCGCCACGGCGGCAGCGAACGCGTACCGGGAGCCGCACCACCTGCTCCCCAACGCCCATGCGGAAGCGCCAGGCGTCGTTGTCCTCGAGCACCAGGCAGTCGTGGTCGGCGAGCGCACCGGGCGTAGCCGGTATACCGCGGCGCTCGAGGTAGGCGGGCGAGGCGACGACGACGCGCCGGCTCTCGAACAGCGGCTTGGCGATATTGCGCGAGTCGGGCAACGGGCCGATGCGGATCGCCAGGTCCAGTCCCTCGCCCACCAGGTCCTGGTGGCGGTCGGTGAGGTGGAGCTCGACCCGCACCCGCGGGTATCGGCGCACGAATGCCGCCAAGGCCGGCGCTACGTAGCGCTCGCCGAAGCGCGTCGGGGCGGCGACGCGCAGCGTGCCCGAGTCACTGGTGCCGTGGGCATCGAACAGCGCGATCAGGGCGTCGCTGTCGTCGATCAGCCGCTGAGCGCGTGCGCGTGCGACGCTGCCTTCGTCGGTGACGGTCAGGCCCTGGGTGGAGCGGTGGAACAGGCGCACGCCCAGCCGCGCCTCCAGTCGGTCCAGGCGCTTGCTGACGCTTGCCACCGACAGGTCGAGCTCGCGCGCCACGCGCGACATGCTGCCCGCCTGCGCCAGACGGGCGAACACCCGCAGCTCGTCGATCAGTTCCATCCGTCGGCCTTTCGCATTGCGTGAAAGCCCCTTTTCTTGAGTGCGGGTTTCGCCCGCCCCCTTCCGCCAATAGCTTGCGGGAATACGGCCACTGGGGCGATGAAGAGCCTATCACTGGGGGGCGAAATGGCGACGCAGGCACGCAAGCAGAGGATTCGGCACGACGAAGGCGCCCTGCGCGCACCGCGTGATTCCCTCTACGACGGCATCGGCCATCGCCCGATCCGCCCGCCGTCCGGGGACCAGGGGCTCACGCACGGCAGCCCCTGGGCGCTGGCACCGTGGCCGTTGCTCGAGATCGTCAACGCGGTACGCGACGGCCTCGACCGCCACCTGCCGGGCCGTGGCAACCGCGAACTGATCGCCGCGGCCGGCACCGATCCGCAGGCGCGTCTGGAGGCGGTCATGCGCGCGTGCGTGCTGCCGGCCCTGGGCGACGTGCGCGATCAACTCGTGGGCGAGGGCTACGACGTCGAGCTGGGCCACGAGGAGATGCGGGTGGTGCTGTACACACGCGGCTTCAATGGCCGCGAGATCACCTACGCGGTCGAGGGCGGGGTCTACAGGGAGCCGGTATTCTCGCTGGCCGACACCCCGCCCGACCCCGGTCACCGGTGTTTTGCAAGGGTCTCCATCGTCAGCCGCGGCGCCCGTCACGGTGCCCGTCTGCACCACTGCAGCCGGGCGGCGATGCGTCGCCACGCCCTGCACGAGCTGCGCGACCAGATGCTCTACTGAGCGACCTCTGCGTCCCCGAGACCGCCTTGGCCTGGGGCTGCAGTCGGCATGTCCATCGCGCACCTGTGCCGCGGCGTCGGCGTGCGCGAGCTCCTGGTCGCCGTGCCGGTCGTGCCGGCCCCGGGTGACCGCAAGCGGCCTGTCCACCTTCGGCGGCGGCGCCGGGGAAGAGGCGGTCAAGCGGGGCCTCGAGCCGAAGCGCATCCTGCGGAGGCTCATCGAGGGCGCCACCGGCCTGGCGCTGGCGCCGGCCCGGGCCCCGCGAAGTGCCGCGGTCGCCAGTGCCCCGCCCTTCACCCGGGTGCCGATGCTGGCCGCATGCGCGCTCGTCGGGGTCCCGACGAGCGACCCGGGCCCGCCAGGCATCGGCTCGAGAAAAAGCCGGCCGGAGGCATCAAGGGGTCTCGATGACCGTCCGACAGGGTCGGGACACGCGCGGGCATCCGATGTCAGCGCGGCAGCGCCGGGGTGTCACCGGGTGCGCCACCGGTTGTTCTGCCCCGCAGCGACAATATCCAGCCGGGTACCCCGCGTGCGCGGGATGGGCCCGGGCGAAAATGTCGTCTATCCTGTGCGTCCCTGTTCCGACCGCCGACTGTGCAGCCATGGCCAAGTCCCTCCAGGACCAACTCAGGCAAACGGGCCTGGCCGACGAGAAACAGGCGCGCAAGGCCCGGCAGGACAAGAAGAAGGAAAACAAGGGTGGCAGGCCCTCGCGCCGCCAGCCGGCCGCACCCGACCCGGAGACCGAGGCAGCGCGGCGCGAGCGGGCGGAAAAGGCCGAGCGCGACCGCGAGGCCAACGCGAAGCGCGAGGCGCAGCGTCGGGCGAAGGAGGAGGCCACCCGAATCCGCCAGATCGTCGCCACGCACCGCATCGCGCGTGGCGAGGGCGAGCGGGTCTATCGCTTCACCCATGGCACCAAGATCAAGGAAGTCTGGGTCGGCCCCGATCAGCACCGGCGCCTGGCCGCCGGCGACATCGCGCTCGTGACCTCCGGCGAGGGCTACGAGCTCGTCCCGAGGACGACGGGGGAACGGATCCGGGAGATCGACGCGACGGCGGTACAGGTCCTCAATCCCCCGGGCAATGACACCGACGACGACGCGTATGCGGACTTCCCGATCCCGGACGACCTGATGTGGTGAGAACCGGCGCGAGGCCCGGCAAGGTGCCTGATTCCGGCAACGACGTGTTCGGCGTCAGGACGACGGGCGCAGCACCGCCGCCACCCTTTTCAGGTCTCGACCCTGACACCGATTTCCCGCGGTGCGGGCATGCGGGATCGCTCCGAGGGATCGTGTCCCGCGATGGCGACGGCCGGCGCGGTTCCCGCGCGAGCCGAGCGCTCGCCGACGGATGCCCGGCGGGATGCGGGCGCGGCAGGCTCGGGATGCCTCGGACGGGCTCCGAGGAGCCTGTCCGGGGAATCTGTGCCGTAGCGAGCGCGTGGGACAGCGACCAGGTCTTGGCGATCGTGAAGCGAGCATGGTGGTTCCCATGTGAGTTGAGCGCTCGCCAAAAGATGCCGCTGTGGGACGCGCGCAGTAGGCGACGAGTTTCTTGGACAGGCTCCTAGAGGAAGCGCTCGGCCTGCACGACGAGGCTCGTGACAGCCGGCTGCTCGACGAGGCGCTGCCAGGCATCGGGGTCCCCGCCCGCGGCCACCTCGAGCGCGGTCAGCGTCGGCCACCAGAACTCTTGCACAGCGGCGAAGTCCGCGCCGTCCGGGTACATCTCTTCGGCCGGCTCGCAATACGCGTGGCGCAATGCGCCCAGGCGCGAGCGCAGTGCCCCGAGCTCGTCCACGGCTTGCGGCCACGCCTGCGGCGCCACGAGCTGGATCAGCTTGATCGCCGTCGGCCGTGCCTCCGGATCCCACTCCAGGTCCGCCTCGCGCTCGGTCGCTCGCGGGTCATGCCCCGAGGCCATGATCCGCTCGCGTGTGAACACGGTGCGCAGACCGTCCATGTCGATGAAACGCGGCTCATCGGGTACCAGGTAATCGCGATAAGCCGGGTGTTCGGGCAGGGCCGCGGCGTCGCTCGCGTTGTCGAACCAGACCTCGACGACTCCGTCGTAGGCCGACTGGCAGGGGCCGAGCAGTCGCGTCGGCTGGCGGTGACTCTGGACGTAGCGCCGCACCGTGGAGATCCTGCGGCCGAACGTCCCGTGCGGATGCCGCCAGTGATCATGGAAAGCCCGCGCCGATATGTCCGGGTGACGCGGGAGCATCGCGAACATCTTGATTGCACTCACCTCGCTTGCCCCCCCATTGCAAGACTCGCCTTTCCCCGGGGCTGCGGCATACGGCGAGCGAGGCATGGTGTCCCGCCTCCAGCCACCCGCAGGGCCCGACGCCAATGGACGGACATGGCCCGCTTCCGCTCCACCACGGGCACTCGGGCCCGGCGGGCGCGCTGCCGTCGCCCCATGCCGCAGGCGCATCACCGGTCAGCCACCCACGACGAGGCGCTCTCCCGGCTCGAGCCCGCTCAACACCTCGACGCCGTGCTCCTGCGAGGACCCGCCGGTGCGCACGTATCGACGCTGCGGCCCTTGCTCGGTGACGACCGTCACGAACTCCAGCTGGCCCACCCGCTCGACCGCCCTCTCGGGGATGTACACCCGACGCTCCGTGCCGGTCGGGATGATCAGGCGCCCGAACATGCCGGGAAACAGGTCCTCGCGCAGGGGCAGCGACGCGCGCACCAGGACGGTGCGCGACCCGGCTTCCGCACTCGGCACGATCTCGTCAACGGTGACCTCGACCTCGAGCTCCAGTGCATCGATGCGTGCCTGCAGGCTGTCCCCGCGCTCGAGACGCGTCGCGAGTGACTCGCGGACGTTGCTGTCGAGGCGCAGTGTGGCCGGGTCGTAGAGTCGCACCAGCGCCATGCCCGGTCTTGCGGTGTCACCGGGCTCGGCGAGGCGATCGATGACCTGGCCATCCATGGGCGCACGGATCGTCGCATAGCTCAGCGCGGTCGATGCCTCGTCGACGGCCTCGCGTGCCCGCGCCAGTTCCGCCTCGGTCGCGCGCAGCTCGGCCTCGGCCTGGTCGAGCTCGGCGCGCGGCACCACGCCGCGCTCGAACAGTGTCTTGATCCGTTCGAACCGGCGGCGGGCCTCGTCGACGCGGGCCTTCGCCCCGCTGACCCGTTCCCTTCGCTGCTGCAGGCGTGACTCCAGGTCGCGTCGATCGAGCTCGATGAGTGCCTCGCCGCGCTCGACGCGGTCGCCGGCACGGACGTTGACCGCCACGATACTGGCCGTGATGCGCGGCGATAACACCGCCTCGCGCTTGGCGCGCACGCTGCCGGGAGCGCGCTCGGACACCGGCACGTTCACGGCCTCGACGGTTGTGACTTGCCCCTCGACGGCCGCCGGTGCGACGGCGAGCGGCTCCGGCTCGATGGTCGGGCTGAAGGTGCCGGCGAGGTACAGCATGACCGCCGCCAGCAGGGCCAACCCGGCAATGGCCCCGGTAATCCGGAGGATCAGTTCGCGTCGGATCATTGCATGGTCCCCTGCGCGTGGTCGGTGCCCTCCCGCTGGCCGTAGACGAGGAAATACACGGCCGGCACCACGATCAGCGTGAAGATCGTCGAGGCGACGATGCCGAAGATGATCGCCCACGCCAGTCCGCTGAAGATCGGGTCGAGCGTGATCACGAGGTTGCCCAGCAGTGTGGTCACCGCCGTCAGCAGCACCGGGCGCATGCGCACCGCGCCAGCGCGGGCGAGCGCCTCGCGCAGTTCCCAGCCCGCGCGCAGGGACAGCCGAATGAACTCCACCAGCACCAGCGAATTGCGCACGACGATGCCGGCGAGCGCGATCATCCCGATCATGGCAGTGGCCGTGAAGAAGATCGGGTCGGCAAAGCCATCGATCGTGCGCCCGAGGGTCGCGTTGAGCAGCCAGAAGCCGGGCATGATGCCGATCATCGACAGCGGGATCGCCAGCAGGATGATCCCGGCGAGGGAGGCGAGCCCCGTCTGGATGTAGAGCACGGCGAAGATGCCGATCACGGCCACACCGAAGGCGATGCCGAGATCGCGAAAGACGCGCAGCGTGATGAACCACTCGCCCTCGCCGGCCCATTCGGCGCTCGTGCCCTGCGGCAGATCCCAGCCCGGTCCGCCACCGGGGTCGAGGAACGTGCGCGCCGAGACCGGGCGCGATTCACCGCCCTCGCCGCCCTGGTCGGCGACCAGATCCTGGATCACCTCCGCCGGCGTCCGGCCGGCGACCTCGGCGTAGACATAGGCGACGCGACCGAGGTCCTTGTGGTGGATGGCGCGGTCCCGGCTCGTCTCCTCGAACCGCCCGACCTCGCCGAGCTGCACCAGAGGGCGGGGTGCTTCGCGCAGCCCGCCGCGCTCCTCGACCTGCGAGACCCCGGCACGGCCCTTGACGTACAGCCCGGCGAGATCGGCCGCGTCATTGCGGTTGCGCAGCGGCAGGCGCAGCCGGATCGGCAGCGGGTTGGCCTCGCTCGGGACCTGGAGATGACCGGCAGTCAGGCCGCCGACCGCCAGGCGCATCGTGCGCGCGATGTCCTCGGTCGCCACCCCGGAGAGGGCCGCCTTTTCCTTGTCCGTGACGAACCGGAGCTTGGGTTGAGCGGCCTCGACCGAGGTATCGACGTCGACCAGCCCCGGCTCGGCACGCATGCGCTCGGCAAGCCGCTGCGCGCCTTCGCGCAGCCGCACGTAGGGCGTCGCCGGGGTCGCGTGGATCTCGGCAGTCACCGTGGCCACCACCGGCGGTCCCGGCGGCACCTCCACCAGCTTGATGGGCGCGTCGTGGCGTTCAGCGACGGCCTTCAGCCCGCGGCGGATGCGCAGCAGCAGCGCATGCGACTGGTCCGCGCGGCGATGCCTCGGCGCGAGCGTCACACGAATGTCCGCCTGGTGCGGCGCGTCACGCAGGTAGTAGCGCCGGACCATGCCGTTGAAATCCATCGGTGAGGCCGTGCCGACGTAGGCCGTGAAGTCGCGCACCTCGGGGATCGTGCGCAGGTGCTCGGCCAGCGCCCGCGTCACGACCTGGGTGCGTTCCAGCGTCGTCCCCTCGGGCATGTCGACGACGACCTGGAACTCGTCCTTGTTGTCGTAGGGCAGAAGCTTGAGCGGAACCAGGCGGAAGGCCGGCAGCGACACCGCCACCACGAACACCAGGCCGACGGCACCGAGGAAGACCCATGCCCGGCGCCGGTTGGCCGTCAGGGCCCGAACCAGGGGCGCGTACAGACGATAAGGCAGTGTGCGGCGCACGTCGTAGCCGCCCGGCTCGGGATCGTGGCGCAGAACCCGATACGCGAGCCATGGCGTGACGATGAACGCGACCGCCGTGCTGACGGCGACGGTAACGGGCACGTTGAACGCCATCGGCGCCATGTAGGGACCCATCATCCCGGTGATGAACAGCATCGGCAGGAAGGCGACGACGATCGCCACGGTCGACATGATCAGCGCGCCGCGGATCTCCATCATGGCGGCGGCCACCGCGCGCCGTGCCCCGTGCACGCCCATGCGGAAGTAGCGGTCGATGTTGTCCACGCCCGTGATGGGGTCGTCGACCAGCAGACCGAGCGCGAGGATCAGCGCGAACAGCGTGACGCGGTTGATCGTGTAACCGGTAAGGTAGTCCAGAAACAGCGTGACGCCGTAGCACACGGGCACCGCGAGTCCCACCACGACGGCGGCGCGCCAGCCGACGAAGACGGCCAGGAAGACCACCACCGTGAGTACAGCCACGGCGAGACTGGAGACGAGGCTGTTGACCTTGTCGTTCGCCGTCTCCCCGTAGTCGCGGATCACCCGGTAGTGCACGCCCTCCGGGAAAAGATTGCGCTCGAACTGCTCGAGCCGCTGCCGGATGTCGCGCGACACCCAGACCGCATTCGTGCCCTGCTTCTTCGCAACGGACAGCGTCACCGCAGGGTGGACGCCATGCCCGTTGCCGCGCTCCGAGGCCGGACCGAAGCCGATCCAGGAATACGAGTCGGGCTCGGCCGGGCCGTCGATCACGCGGGCCACGTCCTCGAGGTGCACCGGGACCCCGTCGACGACGTTGACCACGAGCCGGCGGAGCTCGCCGACATCGCGAATGAAGGTGCCGGCCTCGGCCATGGCCACCCGATCCAGCTCGATCAGCCTGCCGGCCTCGAGCGAGTCGTTGGACAAGCCGATCGAGCGGGCGACATCCAGCGGGACCGTGTCCCTGGCCGCCAGGGCGTCCGGATCCAACTCGACCCGCAGCTGCCGCGGCCGACCGCCCGTGACCTCGACGCGGTTCGTGTTTTCGACCGCCTGCAGGCGCTGCTCCGTCTCCTCGGCAAGACGCCGCAGCTCGTGGTCGCCGACACGGGCGCGGTCCTCGCTCCAGAGCACGGCGAGCAGAATCGGTACATCGTCGACGTCGACCGGCTTGACGACCCAAGACGTGACGGCATCCGGCACGCGATCGATGTTCGACTGCACCTTGTCGCGCAGCTTGAGGATGGAGGCCTCGCGATCCTCGCCCACGTAGAAGCGCGCCGTGACCACGGCGCGCCCTGCCTGCGAGCTCGAGTAGACGTACTCCACGCCGTCGATCTGGTGGAGCAGCTTCTCCAGCGGCGTCGCCACCTGTCGCTCGACCTGGCGCGCGCCGAGACCGGGCGCCCGGACCACGATGTCGGCCATCGGCACGGCGATTTGTGGCTCTTCCTCGCGCGGGGTGAGCGCCAGCGCCGCGAACCCGACGAGGAGCGCGACCAGCGCGAGGATGCCCGGCAACGGGTTGCCGAGCAGGCGCTCCATGGTGCGCTGCATTGCGCCGTCGGCGCCGGCCGTTTCCTGCATTCCTCAGCGTCTCCGCGGTCGCGACGAGATAACGGGACAGACACGAACGACCGCGAAGATACCGCGCATCGGTGTGCCCCGTATTGCGCCAGATCAAGGTCCTTCGCCAGCGGCCGCCCAGCGGCCGCGGTGTGGCCCGCGCCCGCGGTCCCCGATCCCGCCGCCGGGCGGAAACGGCATCCGCGCGGCATCCCACGACTGCGGGCCGCGCCGGGCGCGCGGATATCGGCGAAGGCGATGTGGTCGTCGTGGCGGGCGGCTTCGCCGTGTCGCAATCACGGCTCGAGCCGCGGGGTTGCGCACACGGACAGGGTGGCGGAGGTGATGGGGAGGCTTTCGACACCGGCGCGACACCGGGGTGGCAGAGCACGCTCCTGGTCCAACGCGTCGACGCGGACCAGCGCAACAGGGTAGATCCCGTATCGTGGCCCGAACACGCCGTCCCGGTGCCGGGTGCGCAACCGGTCAGTGCCAGCGGCTTCCCGATCCCACGGTGCGCGCTCCGCCCCCGCGAGCGCTCGAGCCCGACCGCGCTGGGGAGCCGTCGCGCATGCGCAGCGGCGACGACTCACACGGCCAATGCATCATGCCGAGCTCACGGGGAAGGCAAACGGTTGCTGCTGCCCCCCTTGCGGCCAACCCATCCCGTCCGGGTCGGTGTCCTCCATGCAGATCCAGGGCTCGGACGGTTCGCGCGGATTGCCCTGCTGGCGCAGCTCGATGATGTGCCCGTCCGGCGATTGCACGCGCGCCATGCGGCCGTCACGCGGCGGCCGGCGGAAGGTGATCCCCCTGTGCAGGAGGTAATGACAGAGCCAGTAGAGATCCTCCACCTGGTAGGTGACGTGCCCCCGCTCGACGCCGCCGTCGCCAGCCAGCGCATCCCGGTGCCAGGCCAGTTCCAGCAGGGGCGCGTCGTTCTCGCGGGCAGGCTCGACCTCCTCCGGGGCCGCCAGGTAGATCAGCATGCTGCGCCCGTCCCCGGACTCGCTGCGGCCGATCTCGACCAGGCCGATCTTGTTGCGGAAGAAGTCGAGCGACGCCTCGATGTTCGTGATTCGCAGCCTGGCTCGGAGGAGTTCCATCGTCGCGTGCACCAACTTGATCGGCTTGTGGGCCATGCGGGAGGTCCGGTGCCCCTCTGAGCGGACGTGGCGCTTCAGCAGAAAACGCGCCGAACGCGCATAGCGCGTCCTCTGTGAGTGAGGCTCAACGGCGAACAGAAGCTACCGCATCATTGCCGTCCCCGGAAACCCATGATCCAGCGCCACGCCAGCCATGACACTCGCTGATGCCGAAGCGGAATGCGCCCGCCTTCAGTGGCACGCAATATCGGGGCGTCAGCCGATGCACTGGCGCGCGCGCTGTTCGAAAGCCGCCAGCGTGCGCCGGAAGGCCTCGTCGAACATGGTGCTGGCGAGGCGCGCGACGATCGGGTTCCGCAGCGCGTAATCCACGGCCAGGACGATCGATGTCTCGCGCTCGCCGAGGGCATCGAATCGCCATTCCTGATCGAGGTAGCGAAACGGGGCCTGCCGGCTCGTGATGTGAATGCGCTTTGGGCGCTCGAAGCGCGCCTCGGTGGCGAAGCGCCAGGTCCAGCCGCGTACGCCCAGCTCCTGCTCGACGGTCAGATGGTCGCCCTCGCGGTGGGTGATCCGGGCATCGCGGCAGCCCGGGACGAACTCGGGATAGCGCTCGACGTCGGCGACCAGGTCGAACACGTCCGGTCGGGGATAGGGCAGTATGCGCTCGATGCGGATCGCGGCCATGCAGCCTCCGTCAGCGATCGGTCGGGACGCCCCGGCGCCCGGGTCACCCGAGGATGACCCCGGTGCCGGCGCCGGCGGAATACAATAGGAACGCCAGCAACGCCGCCGGCTGCACCGGGCGCTCGCGGTAGAAGCGCTCGGGTGAGCGCCAGACGTGGAAGCAGGCGTAGGCCGCCGGGGGCAGCGCGAGTGCGCCGAGCCACACGGCTTGCGGCAGCCCGGACAGCGGCAGCAGCGCCAGACCGGCGAAAGCCACCGCGTAGATCGCCGGCAGCACGCGGCTGGCGGCGGGGCGGCCCAGGCGGGCGACGAGATTGGACTTGCCGGCCTGGCGGTCGGCAGCGAAGTCCGGGAATTCGTTGACCCACAGGAAGGCCGCGATGATCAGCCCCAGCGGCAGCGACAACCAGAGCACTTCCCACGACAGCCGGTGAGTCTGGATCAGGTACGCGCTCATGGCGATCAGCGGGCCGTAGCACAGCACGACATCGAGCTCGCCGAGGCCGCGATAGGTCAGGCGCAGCGGCGGGCCGTGGTACGACCAGCCGAGGGCGAACCCAACAACACCGATCCACAGCGCCGCGGGCTCGCGCAGAAACACGATCAGCGCCCCGAGCGCCAGCCCGGCCAGGGCGAACGCGACCGCGATGATCACGACCTGGCGACGAGTCAGCAGCCCGTCGACGAGCACGCGCTTGCCCCCGGAGAAGGGGGTTCGGTCGACCTCGGCCACGGCGAGGTCGTCGCCGGAGTCATAATCGAAGAGGTCGCCCCAGGCGTTCTTCGCGACCTCGACGGCGAAATACGCCAGTAGGGTCACCACCAGCCAGACCGGATCGAAGACCTCCTCGGCGGCGACCGCGATCCCGAGATAGATCGACGCCAGCGAGGTCAGGCTGATCTTGGGATCGGCCAGGCGGCTGATGCCGGACCAGAGCTCCCGGCGTTGCGCGGGCTCAGGCGGCGCAGTCATCGGCGCCCGTCGCGGATCGCGGCGCTCGGGGTGCGGCGGTGCCCGGCCCCGCACCCAGCTGCGCCAGGCGCCGGCGGCACGTGGCCCGGGCCCGACGCGACGGCAGCGTGGTCACCGTCGCGAGCAGGACCCGGAGATCGCCGGCCGGGCTGCGCCGGTCGAGGTAACGGACATCGTCGGCGACCTTGGCCGGCAGGATGACCTCGCGGTAGAGCGACTCGGGATCATCGGCCGCAGCGAGGACGTCGTCCTCGCAGATGAAGCGCAGGCTCGCGGGACTGGTCATGCCCGGGCGGTGGGCCAGCGCGCGCCGGCGCAGGTCGGCAGGCACGGCCGCCCAGAGCTCGGCGCGCGCGGGGCGCGGACCCACCAGGCTCATCGCGCCCGCGAGCACCTGCACGAGCTGGGGCAGCTCATCGAGGTGGCTCCGGCGCAGGATCGCGCCAAGGCGGGTCACGCGCGGATCGCCCACGGGGGCGATCCGCGGCCCCGCGCCGGCATGCCGCCTGAGCGTGCGGAACTTGAGCACCGTCAGCACCCGCCCCGCACGCCCGAGTCGTTGTTCCCTGTGGATCGGCGCGCCACGGCTGTCGACGACGACCGCGACGGCGACGGCGAGCATCACGGGCGTCGCGAGCAACAGCATCGCGGTGCCGATCGCGACATCGATGGTCCGGATCGCGCGCTCAGACAAGGCGGACGCCACACCATGGGTTGCACCACCGATCGTAGCACGCCGGCGCTGCGGGTGAACGCCGCTGCCCGGAGCCCCCGGGGCCCCGGCCGCGCAACCATCGACCGACCGCGCGCGGGCCACAGCGCCGCCTTTCTGCGATCACTGCGCGGGCACAGATGGCGACCCCAGGGACGCGGACAGGTCTCGGGCCCGCGGCAGCCGAAACCATGCAGGAGCGAGCGTTGTTGCTGCGAGCCATGGTGCGAAGCGGTCCTGCCCCGGCGTCGCGCCGGTCCGTCACTGGCGACGGGCATGCGGAACCCGGGCCCGATCGGGCCCTGGACCGGCGCGCGTGTCGCATCCGGTGACCCCGGCGTGCCCGGAAGGCCCGGGCCGTTCGTCATCGAATGCCGGGCGCTCGGGCGACGCGCATGCGGCGGCAACGCCGCACCGGCCAATCAGGCTTCGTGCACCGCGCGGTGCGGATCGCGGGGCGCGAAGGTCGTGTGCCGACAAGGGGCAAGAGGCGGTGGCGGATCACCGCTGGGCCCGCAGGGTCCGGCTCGTGACGACCCTGCGGCGGCCCCCTCGGAACCCGCGATGAGGCGCAACCGGATGGCACCCGGAGAGCGCGTCGGTACGAGCCCCAAGGGCCGGGCCATGCGTCCGTCACCGGGCGACGCATTCCGCACAATACCGCCGTCGCTCGCGATTTTGATGCATATCAACGTAGCTGTCGTTGCGGCGCGCCATGATGAAAATTCCCATCGAATGGCGAGCGCGGACGACGAATCGAAATGGGCAGCGAGCAAAGGCCAGTCACGGCCCTGCAGCGCGCCCTCGAGGCCGAGCACGATGCCCGGCACGAAATCGAGGCCGCCGACGCGCAGGCACGCGAGATCCTCGCCGATGCGCGGGCACGCGCGCGTGCGGTCGAGCGCCGGGCCGGCGATCGCATCGCGCGCGTCTCCCGGACCGCCCGGGCCGAGACGGAGCGGCTTTTGGCGGAGCGCGAGGCGGACGAGCGGCGCGTGCTCGAGGGACTCGAGCATGCCTCCTACGACGCCGACGCCCTGGAGGCCGCGGCCGCGGCGATCGCGCGGCGCCTGACCGGCGGGCCCGAGGCGGAGGACGGGGATGACTGACGCCACCGCCTTCGCCTTCGCGGCGGCCCGGATGCAGGCGCGTTACGGGGCACGCCCCACGGACGCCACCTGGCGCCAGTTCTCGCGGATCGGCGATTGCGCGCATCTGCTGCAGACGGTCCGGGGCACCGCGCTGGCGCCCTGGGTCGCCGACCTCACGGACGACGCGGGGGCGCACCGCATCGAAGCGGCTCTGCGCTGGCGCTATCGCCTGGAAGTCCGGGAGGTGGCCCGCTGGGTCCCCGCCTCGTGGCGTTCGGCCTGCGCATGGGCGGCGTGGCTGCCGGACCTGTCGGCGGCGGCGCACGTCCGCCGGGGCCGGGCGACCTACGGATGGATGGCCGACGATCCCGTCGCGGCCGCGCTGACCGGCCGCGACGACGAGCGTTCCGCCGATGTCGCCGCGTTCGCCGCGCTGGCCGGCGCCCCCGACGATGGCCGCCCCCTGGTCGAGCACTGGCTCGACACCTGGCGCGCGCGCTGCCCGCCGATCCAGCCCGCTCATCACGCGGGGGTCGAGCGGGTGCACCGCCAGGCCCGACGGCTGCTCGGCGTGGCCGCTGGCGGGGAACGCGAGCGGAGCCCCGTCGAGCCGTCGCTGCGCCGGGTGTTCCGCCGCCACGCGCGCGAGCCCGCCGGCGCCCTCGCCTACCTCGCGCTGCTCTACATCCAGTTCACCCGCCTGCGCGGCGCGCTTGCGCGCCGGCGACTGTTCCGGCCAGCCGGCTGAGGCCAGCAACGATGCGCACCCGCGCCCGCTGTGCCCGCTGGTTCGAGATCCTGGTCCCGCGCGTCTGTCTCGCGCGCGCCGTGGAGCGCCTGGCGGCGACCGGCGCGGTGGAGCTCGAGACCGGTGACGCGAGCGGTGACGCGGCCGCCAGCGTGCCCGATCTGTCGCGCGCGGGTCCCGCCCTCGAGGCGTACGAGCGCTTGCGCCGGACATACGCACCCTACTGGCCCGAGCCGCGCACGCCGGCGACGGGCGCCGACCGGCCCATCGAGCGCGCGCTCGAGGATGCCGTCGCGCGCCTGCGCGACTGGGAAGAGGAAGCCGGGCCGCAGATCCGGCGCCTCGAGGAGAACGCCCGCGACCAGGGGTCACTGGCGGAGCTGCGCGACTTCCTGGGCGCCCTGGAGGACGATCAGCAACTGGACTTCGCCACCCTGGCGCAGGCGCGGGGGCCCGCGAGCACCTCGGCGGAGGCGTCGCTGTTCGTGATCGACCCCGAGGCCCCGACGCCGCGCAGCACGCGACGCCTGCTGCGCCTGCGGGTGGATACCGCGGAGCGGGCGTATCTGCTCCTGGTGGGCCCCGGGCAGGACCTCGCGGGTGCCGCCGACGCGCTGCGCGGGGCGGGCGCGAGGGCCCTGCGGCTACCCGAGTGGCTGGAGGGCACGGCGGGCGAGGCGCTGGGCAGCGTCGAGCGCCGCATCGGCGAGCTCGAGGCGGCGGCCACAGAGATCCGGGCCACGCTCGAACGCACCAGCGAGCACCACGGCGTGGCCCCGGCCCTCGGCCAGATCCGGCGCCTGGACTGGATGGTCGAGCACCTGCCGACGGTCGGGGTGAGCGAATACCTCGCGCGAATAACGGGCTGGACGGACGTCGACGCCCCCGCGGAGCTGACGCGTCCGCTGGAGGCCGCCGACATACCGGCCGTGATCGGTTTTCCCGAGCCGCCGGCCGAGGCCGAACCGCCGCGTCTGACGCGCAATCCGGCATGGGCCCGGCCCTTCGAGCTGTTCATGCGCCTGATGGGTACGCCGGCCGGTCACGAGACCGATCCGAGCCGCCTGCTCGCGTTCGTCGCACCGGTGCTGTTCGGCTACATGTTCGGCGACATCGGCCAGGGGGCGGTGCTCGTGCTCGCGGGCTTCGTGTTGAAGCGACACTGGCCGGCGCTCGGCATGCTCGTGCCCGGCGGTGCCATGGCGATGGTGTTCGGCGTGCTGTTCGGCAGCGTTTTCGCCTTCGAGGGGCTGTTGGGGCCGCTGTGGCTGCACCCGATCGAGGATCCCCTGCCGGTACTGATCGTGCCGCTGTTCGCCGGCGCCGGGCTGATCGTCCTCGGGCTGCTGCTCAACGCCGTGGCCGCGGCCCGGCGCGGGCGGCTCGCGGAGTGGCTGCGCACCGACGCGGGGCTGATCGTCACCTACGCGGGTGCCCTGAGCGCGGCGTTCCGCCTCGAGGCCGGCCTCGGGGTCGCCGCCATCGGCGTGCTCTGGTATCTGGTCGGCTGCGCCTGGGACTGGCGCGAGGGCGCGGCCGCGGTCGCCGGCCACATGGCAGAACTCCTCGAGCGCCTGCTGCAGCTGGCCGTGAACACGCTGTCCTTCCTGCGCGTGGGCGCGTTCGCCCTGGCGCACGCCGGCCTGTCCGTGGCGGTTGTCGCCCTGGCCCAAGCGACACCGTGGTTGCTCGGCCAGGTCGCGGTGGTCGTCGTCGGCAATCTCGGCATCCTGCTCCTGGAAGGGCTGGTGGTGTCGGTGCAGACCACCCGGCTGATCCTGTTCGAGTTCTTCATCCGCTTCTTCCGTGCCGAAGGAAGGCCGTTCCGACCACTCAAGCCGCCGCTGCCCGACTGAGCCGGTGCCGGCGGCAGAGGAGCCATGCCCATGAGTACGATTCCGACAATGCGCCATGCCGTCTGGCTGGTGGCCGTGAGCGTCGCCACGGCGGCCCTCGCGAGCGTGCTGCTGTGGCTGCCGGCCGCCGAGGCGGCGAATGAGGCGGCAGCGCGGGAGATCAGTCCGGAGGTGGTGAAATGGGGGCTCGCCGCGGCGGCGCTGGCGACCGGGCTCTCGGCGCTGGCCGCCGGCTACGCCGTCGCCGCGGTCGGCAGCGCCGGCATGGGCGCACTCGCCGAGCGCCCGGAGTTGCTCGGGCGCGTGCTGGTGCTCGTCGGCCTCGCGGAGGGGATCGCGATCTACGGGCTGATCGTCTCGATCCTCATCCTGAATCGGCTGGGATAACGCCGTGCGCCCCGTGTTCATCGGCAACGAGGTCACCGCAGCCGGCTATCGCCTTGCCGGGCTGGAGGCGCGCACGCCGGCGCCGGGCCAGGAGCGCGCGGCAGTGTACGCGCTGCTCGCGGAAGAACCGCCGCTCGTTCTGCTGTCGATGGAGATCGCCAGCGCCCTCCCGGAGACCGAGCTGTTCGACATCCTTGCGCGACTGGAGCCGCCGGTGCTGCCGGTCGCCGACGCCACTGGACGGGTCCCAGTGGCCGATCTCGCCGCCCGGATCCGAAGCGGCATCATTGCCTGACCGCCGGAGCCCGCGATGACCGTCACCACCGACCCCGACAACGAACGCGCCCTGGCGGAGCTGCTCGATTACATCGCCACCGAGCGCGAGCGCCGCCGCGAGGAGATCCTCGCCGAAGCCCGGCGCCAGGCCCGGGAGATCGTGCGCGAGGCGATCACTGGCGCGCGCACGCGTGTGCGCGAGGCCATCGCCCGCGAGCGCCGCGAACGCGACACGCGCCTGCGCGCGGCGGAGGCCGACAAGGGGAGCCGGATCCGCCAGCGCCGCCACAGGCTCCTGCGCGAGCGCCTCGACGACGCCTGGTCCCGCCTCGAGCGCTGCGTCGACCAGCGCTGGTCGGACCCCGATGCCCGGCGCGCCTGGCTGCGCGCGACGCTGGTGCTGGCCGCGGACCACTTGCCGCCGGGCACGTGGCGCGTCGAGCACCCCCCGGAGACCGAGCCCGGGGAGGTCGAGACGGCCTTCGGCGAGGTGCGTGAGCGGCGCCCCGACGTCGATATCGAACCGGTGGCGAGCGATGAGGTCGCCGCCGGTCTGCGGGTCCGGGTCTCCCAGGCGACGCTGGACACCACGCCGGCCGCCGTCCTGGCGCGCCGCCCCTATGTCGAGGGCCTGCTGCTCGGCGCGCTGCCCGCCGATACCGGCCTGCTCGTCGCGCCCCCGGAAACGGGGGAGGAACAATCATGACCGCGGCGTCCACCGAGGCCCGAGCGCCCGCGCGGGCGCGCATCGCGTCGCTGGCCGGGCCGGTGGTGACCGGCGTGGGAGACGATCCGTTCCGCATCAGCGAGGCGGTCTACGTCGGCCGCACGCGCGTGCTCGGCGAGGTGCTGCGCATCGACGGCCGCTACATCACGATCCAGGTGTACGAGGATACAACGGGCCTGCGGCCGGGCGATGCCATCGTCGGCGCGGGCCAGGCACTGGCGGTGCGCCTGGGCCCCGGGCTGCTCGGCGGGATATTCGACGGCCTCCTGCGGCCGCTCTCGGGCACGGGCTCGGTCCACATCAGCGCCGGGATGCCCTCGCACGAGCCGGCGACCTGGGCGTTCGAACCCGCCCTCGCCGTGGGCGACACGCTCGCCGGCAGCGAGGTCCTGGGCCACGTCGGCGGTGACGGCTCGCCGCGCCAGGCGTGCCTGGTCCCGCCGCGCGTCGCGGGACGCGTCGCCGCCATCGAGGCCGCCGGATCCTGCGCCGATGACGCCGTCGTCTGCCGCGTCGCGCCCGACGACGGCGGCGACGCCCTCGAGCTCACGCTGGGCCACGAGTGGCCCGTGCGCGAGCCCCGGCCGACACCCGAGCGCCTGCCCGTGCACGCGCCCCTGCTCACCGGGCAGCGCATCATCGATGCCCTCTTCCCGGTCGCGCGCGGCGGCAAGGCCGCGATGCCGGGCGGATTCGGCACCGGCAAGACGATCCTGCAGCAGAGCATCGCCAAGTGGTGCGACGCGGATATCATCGTCTACGTCGGTTGCGGCGAGCGCGGCAACGAGATGACCGAGGTCCTCCACGACTTCCCGAATCTCGAGGATCCGCGAACGGGCCGCACGCTGATCGAGCGCTCCGTGATCATCGCCAACACCTCGAACATGCCCGTCGCCGCGCGCGAGGCCAGCATCTACACCGGTGTCACGGTGGCCGAGTACTTCCGCGACCAGGGATTGCACGTCGCCCTCATGGCGGACTCGACCAGCCGCTGGGCCGAAGCACTGCGCGAGATCGGCGGTCGCCTGGGCGACATGCCGACCGAGGGCGGCTATCCCGCCTATCTCGGTACGCGCAAGGCGGAGTTCTACGAGCGTGCGGCACGGGTGACCACGCGCTCCGGCGACGAGGGCTCGGTGACGCTGATCGGCGCGGTCAGCCCGCCCGGCGGGGATTTCTCCGAGCCGGTGACGCTGCACACCCAGCGCAACGTGCGCTGCTTCTGGCCCCTCGACCGTGACCGCGCGCGGGCGCGCTTCTACCCGGCCATCAACCCGCTCATGGCCTACTCCGAGGATGCCGCCGACCTTGCCCCCTGGTGGCGCGAGCACGGCTATGCCGAGCAGGAGAGCGAACGCCAGCGTTTCCTCGCACTGCTCGAGGAGCAGGTCGGGCTGGAGCGCATGGCCCGGATCGTCGGCAAGGAGGCGCTACCCCAGGGGCAACAACTGACACTGCTGTGTGCCGGGCTGGTCAATGAGTCGTTCCTGCGCCAGTCCGCGTTCTCCGACATCGACTGCTTTGCATCGCCGGAGCGCCAGGCGGCGATGATGCGCCTGCTCGGCCACTTCATCGATCGCTGCCGGCAGGCGCTCGACGACGGCGTGGACGTCGCGGCGATCGAGGCGATGCCGATCCTGCGCCGGCTGCGGCGCATGGGCGAGGAGATCGGCGACGACGCCGTCGAACGCTTCGAGGACCTGCACACCGAGGTCGACGCGGCGGTCGCGGCGCTCTACGGCAGCGACCGCGCGAGCGGACAGGAGGCGAGCGCCGAAACGGGCGACGACGCGCGCAACGAGGGCAGCGATGACGGCTCGGCAGGCGCGAGCGACGGGCAGGCGAGCGAGCGAGGGGAGCGCGGCGAAGATGCAGGGTGAGCTGACACTGGCGGGCAGTGCGCGCGCCATCGAGGGACCACTGCTTTATCTCGAGCGATCGCTGTCGGTGGGCCTCAACGAAACGGTCGAGGTGGTCACGCCCGGTGGCGAGGCCCGACTCGGGCGTATCGCCGCGCTCGACGAGGAACGGATCATCGTCGAGGTGCTCGACCCGACGCGCGACCTCCCGCTCGCCGGCACCTGGGCGCGCTTCTTCGGGACGCCGCTCACGTTCGGGGTCGGTCCCGGGCTTCTCGGCCGTGTCTTCGACGGCATCGGGCGACCCATCGACGCAGGTCCACCCGTCGCCATCGAGCAGGAGATGCCCATTGGCGGGCGGCCCATCAACCCGACCGCCCGGGATCTGCCGAAGGACTTCATCGAGACCGGCATCGCCACGATCGACCTGCTCAACAGCTTGATCCGAGGCCAGAAGCTGCCGATCTTCTCGGGCGGTGGCCTGCCCCACGCCCGCATCGCGATCGACATCGCCGAGCACGCCCGCCTGCTGCAGGGCGGGGAAGAAGACTTCGCCATCGTCTTCGTCGGCATCGGGGTCGCCTACGCGACGGCGGAGCGTTTCCGCAAGGCCATGGCCGACAGCGGTGCGCTCGAGCGCACGGCGCTGTTCCTCAACCTCGCCAGCGATTCCAGCCTGCAGCGGCTGCTGACGCCACGCTACGCCCTCACCGCTGCGGAATACCTCGCGTTCGTCGAAGGTCGCCACGTCCTGGTGATCATGACCGACATGACCAACTACTGCGAGGCGTTGCGCGAGGTCTCCGCCAGTCACGGCGAGATCCCCAGCCGCAAGGGCTACCCGGGGCACATGTACTCGGACCTGGCGACGCTGTACGAACGCGCCGGTCGGATCGCGGGCTCCCCCGGCACGCTGACGCAGCTGCCGATCCTGACCATGCCGGGGGACGATATCAGCCACCCCATCCCGGATCTCACCGGCTACATCACCGAGGGCCAGATCGTGCTCGACCGCAACCTCGACCGGCGCGACATCTATCCGCCCGTCGCCGTGCTGCCGAGCCTGTCGCGACTCATCGACCAGGGCATCGGCAAGGCCTACACGCACGCGGACCATCCCGCGCTCGCAAGCCAGCTCTATGCCCACTATGCCCGCGCCACGCAGGTCCGCACGCTGGCGAGCATCGTGGGTGAAGAGGGGCTGCCCGAATCCGACCAGCGCTACCTCACCTTCGGCGACGCCTTCGAGCGGCGGTTCGTGCACCAGACGGACGCGCGCACGCTGAGCGAGAGCCTGTCGGCCGGATGGGCACTGCTGCAGGGCTTCCCGGAGACCGAGCTGACCCGGCTGAGCGATGCGCAGATCGAGCGCTACATCGGTCAGGGAGAGGGCGATGGCGGGCAGTAGGTCCCCCTCGCGCGCCGCGCTCCTGGAGCTGCGCGAGGAACGGCAGGTGGTGGCCGATGGCCACCGCTTCCTCGACGAGAAGCGCGCCCTGCTCGCGCACGAGGTGCTCGAGCGCCTGGGCGGCTTCGGCGAGCGCCTGGAGGCGCTGCGCGAGCGCGAGCAGCGTGCGGCGGCCGCGCTGGCCGAGGCCGTGGCCAGCGATGGCCTCGAGGGCGTGCAACTGAGCCCGCCCGCGACGCCGCCCGGCGGCGCGCTCCAGCAGCGGACCCGCCCCTTCCTCGGCATCCGCCTGGCCGAGGCCAGCGCGCTCGTGCCGCAGGCGGGCGAGGCCGGTGAGGCCACCGCGGCCGACCCGCCCGTGTCCGACCCCTCGAGCTCGGCCCGGGCCGCCTACGCCGGCGTGGTCGAGGCAGCGCTGCCCCTGGCCGCCGAGCTGGGCAACCTGGTCCGCCTGATGCGGGAATTCCAGCACACGCAGCGCCGGGTGCGTGCGCTCGAGAAGGTGGTCCTGCCCGAGCTGCAAGCCGAGGAGCGGCAGATGCAGGACGCGCTCGAGGAAATCGACCAGGAAGACGCGATCCGCGTGCGCCTGGTCGGGCGAGGGGGACCCGGCGGGGGCTGATCACCCGGCCGGCGGACCCCGTGCGTTGGAGCCGTGCTCACGCGAAACCCGGGGGGCTCCACTGATCCATCAGAACGCGCCGCGCCGCCTCGAGGCGCGCGGCCATGAGCGCCGAGAAGCGCTTGCACATATCATAGCCGAAGGCCGGATCGGCCTCGCACTGCTCGCGCACGCGCTGGCCGTCGAACTCGAGCACCTCGGTCTGCTCGAGCGCGCGCGCCTGGAAGCTCCACTTGTAGGGGGATATGAGCCAGGACCAGCCGAGGAGCTCGCCGTCGCCGAGATGCTGGATCTCGATGTTCGGGCCCTCGATCGCCGGGATATCGACGATCACCCGGCCGCTGACGATCAGGTAGAAGCTCACGGCTTCCTCGCCATGGCGGAACAGCACGGTCCCGGCCTCGAGACGGACGGCGCGGGCCGTCGTCGCCAGGAAGGCGATCGACTCCGGATCAAGGCCCGCGAAGAAATCCAGCCGCGACAGGAACCCCTCGACCTCATTGGCGGACATGGATGCACTCCCCGGCAGATGGCGACGGACGTTGCCGACGGTCGGCGCCGGCTCCCTCATGCGGTGACGATAGCGCCACCGCCGGGCTGCGGCGTTGACGTGGATCAACGCAAACCCCGAGGCGCCGGCGTCCCGGGCGGCGAGCGCAGTCCGGCTGCGGCGGCGGTCCTGCTCACGCCCCCGGGTCCCGGTCATGAGGGATGGGCGACGGGTTCCGGGCCGCGGCTGGGCCCGGTCGGGTGTGAATCAATCCCCCTGCCCGGCAGGCTGCCCGGCGCCCAGCCATGCGCGGACCGTGGCGATCGCGGCTTCGACCCGGGCGCCCGAGCGGGTGTCCACCGCGACCGCGCGAGCGCGCTCGCTCGGCGCCAGCGGCTCGGCCGACTGCATCTGTGCGTGCAACACGTCGACACCGGCTTCCGACGCCTCGCCTGCGCGCGAGCGACGCTCCCGGATCCGCGCCTCGAGCGTGTCCGTCGGTGCGCGGCAGTCGACGATGCCGAACGGGACATCCAGTGCGAGCGCCCGCGCGCGCAGACGCTCGCGCTGCCAGGCCCGCAGACACGTGGCGTCGATCAGCGCGGGCAGGCCGGCATCGACGATGCGGGCGGCTGCATCGGCCAGGCGCTCGTAGGTCTTCTCGGTGGCCTCCGGTGCATACAGGTCCGCGTCGAGTGCCGAGCCGCTGGTCGCGTCGGCGGCAAGGCCGTACAGGCGCTTGCGCTCGACATCGGAGCGCAACCGCACCATTCCGACCCGCTCGATCAGGTGCCGGGCGAGCCATGATTTGCCGCTGCCCGAAAGGCCGCGGGTCACGATGATGCCCGGGCGACGGTCGGCCGCGATCGCCTCGGCCAGCTCGACGTAGCCATCGATCTCGCGCTCCAGCCGACTGCGCCGCTCGTCATCGTCGGCCTGCTGGCGCGCGAACGACTGAACCTTGGCCCGAACCAGGGCCCGGTAGACCATGTACAGCGGCAGCAGGCGAAGCCCTTCGAAGTCACCCGTGCAGGCGAGATACTCGTCCAGCACCGTCCAGCTCAGTGCCGGTGCACCGCGATCGCGAAGGTCCATGAGGGTGAACGCGATTTCGTTGACGCTGTCGATCCACCGAAGCCCGGCGTTGAACTCGATACAGTCGAACAGGGTCGCCTTACCATCGAGGAGGACGACATTGGCGAGGTGGGCATCGCCGTGGCACTCGCGCACGAAGCCCCCCGCGCGCCGTCGCGCGATGAGCCCTTCGAGGGTGCGCAGCCGGCCTTCGGTCCATTGCCGCAGTCGCCCGAGCCGATCGTCGCCTCGGCGTTCGCCGTGCGCCCCGAGCGCCTCGAAGTTGTCGCGCATCGGACCGGCCACCTGGTCGAGCGTACCGTAGGGTCCGTCCGCCTCGGCGACCTCGGCGACGCCATGCAGGTACGCAAGCTGGCCGGCCAGATCGATGACGTGGGCACGCGTCAGGGCGCCATGCTCCAGCAGTTGATCGAAGCGCCGGGCAGTATCGAAGCGGCGCATGCGCACGGCGTATTCGATCGCGGGGCCGGTGGCGTCGATGCGCGGGCGTTCGCGCGACCCCGTCACTGGCGTGACGCCGAGGTAGAGCTCCGGCGCGGTCCGACGGTTCAGCCGGACTTCCTCGTCGCAGAAGTGGCGGCGGCGCTCCAGGTCGCTGAAGTCGAGAAAGCCGAGATCCAGCGGCTTCTTGATCTTGTAGACGAAGTCGCCGGCCAACAACACCCACGAGATGTGGGTCTCGATGCACTCGATCGACTCGACCGGGTGCGGATAGGCGTCCGCGGACTGGAGTCCCTGGATCAGGCGGTCATTCATCGTCTCGCTCGGCGCGCGCTGCCGGCCCTCCCGCGCCGACGAGTGATGACCGGGCGACGCATCAGCCCCTCGGTGTCGCAACGCCGCTGTAACCGACGCCGGGGACCGCCGGACGGATCTCGAGCGACCCGTAGTCGCCGCCGGCACGAGGCATCTCGACGAACGCCTCGCCGCCTGGCAAGGCGGGCAACGTGCGCGGCAGGTCGCGGCAGGCGTCCCGGTGGCCGCCGATCAACGCGAACACCAACCGGTTGCAAGCGAGGTGGAACGGCGCCGGCAACCCAGGCGGCTACCCGGACGCGCGGACGTCGAGGCGTCCACGGGGCTTCAGCCCGCCGTACTCGCCGGCCGAGCGCGATCCGGCTCGTCCACGTTGCGGATACCGCAGGCGAGCCCCACGTTGTCGAATCGGCGTTCACCGGTATCCAGTGCCTGCGTATCGCGCTCCGGTCATTCGCGGTCGCGCCTGACCGGGGGCGGACCGTGCGCGGCGAGCACCGGCGTGTCGCCGTCGACATCGGTACCGACGCAGCGGCCCTGATCGCATACGCGCTCCCGGACGACAGCGCCGGATCGCCGGTGCGGATGGCGCGAGGGATGATGCTGTCGCCGCACGGCATCCTCGCGCTCGCGCGTTTCTTGGGCCCGGTGACGATCGCCCGGGGCAGGCGCGACGGGCCTCTCTGCATCGGCCACTTGCTCCAGGGTCGGCTCTCGCGGCCCGCCTCGAGCGCGCGGAAGGCGCCGGACACCCGCCCATGGGGTCGCACGGCGCGGCCAACCCCAACCGCGGACCTCGGCGTCCGGCCACGTCGGCCGCAGTATCGCCGCGGCGAGCGGCCGCGATCAACCGCGAAGGGGCCGGCGTGACCACCCCGGCCCTTCGGTGGCTGAGACCCGACGCCCTTGTCGCCTCCTGGGTCCATTTTCGGGGGTTGTACTCGGACCCCGAATAGCCCGCTCCTCTTGAAACAGGACCGGCTGCGTCGGGCGGCGCAGCCGATACGCCCGGGCGGTGCCCGTTCGCGCTGGACATCCCTGTCCGCCGACCGGCCTCGCGGTTCCGGTTACAGACGCCGCGAGGCACGCCTGCCCCGTTGCGCCGTCCGGGGTCCGGGCGCAGGGCGACGCGCACCACGCCGTAGCACCGGCCCGCGGAAGTCGATTCGGCGCGGCTCACGACTTCGACTTGCGCCGCTCCAACGGGCCCGACCTGCGCTCCTGTAGGCGATTGACCGCCTCGCGCGAGACCTCCAGATCCATTGTGAGCTCACCGACTGTCTCCTTGAGTCGGGCGATCTCCTCATCGCCGGCATCCGGCTGGCGACTCTTGAGCCCGGCCTCGCCGTCGGCGAGAAAAGCATCGCCCCATTCGCTCAAGCGGGCCGCGGCCACGCCGAGCTCTCGAGACAGCGTTTCCAGATCCTCACCGCACCACAGTCGCAGCGCCGCCTGCGTCTTGCCCTTGGACGAGAATCGGCCCGTGTCGGGCTTGGACTGGTTCGTACTCATGGACACCGCCATCATGCAACGGCGACCGAGCCCCCAAATGGGTGTCCAACGAAACCGTGGAGCGGAGCATCAGGTGCACGGCGAGCAGGTCGGGCGCCACTTCCACCGCTTCTACGCTGGGCACTGCTTTTTGCTGCTGTATGTGTGCTGTGGCGGCCACCTGCTGGTGAGCGACCTGCGCCCGTCGTATCGCCATGGGGCCCACTTCGCGGCGGCGATCGTGCGCCGTCTGGTGCATGCGCTGCGCGAGCGCTCCCCGGGTGTGCGGATCGTGCTGCGGGCCGATGCCCGCTTCTGCACCCCGCGCATCCTCCACGCCTGCCAGCGTCTCGGCATCGACTACATCCTGGGCCTTGCCACCAACGATCGGCTCAAGCGCATCAGCGCCGCGCTGCTCGATCGAGCCGAGGCCGAAGGGCGCACCTGGCGCCGGCCGGTGCACGACATCCACGCGCAAAGCCACCGGGCGCGCTCGTGGAAGCGCGCCAGCCGACTGCGGATCAAGGCCGAGCACAACGGCGTCGGCCGCAACGCGCGGTTCGTGATCACGAGCCTCGGCGGTGATCCGCAGGAACCCTATGACGAGGTCTACTGCGCCCGCGGTGACATGGAGAACCGCATCAAGGAGCAGCAACGCGATCTGTATGCCGACCGCACCAGCGCCACCCATGGTGGGCCAACCAGATGCGGGTGCTGTTCGCGGCACTCGCCTACACGCTGATCCAGGCGATGCGCACGATCGGCTCGCCGGCACCCAGATCGCCCGTGCGACCGCCGCCACCATCCGTCTGCAGCTGCTCAAGATCGGCGCCATCGTGTGGCGCAACACCCGCCGCGTGCGCCTGGAGCTGTCCAGCCACGATCCGCACCGCGAGCTGCTGGCGCTGGCCATCAACCGACTGCGCCCCGGATGACCCGATCCGAGTGCTGCCCCGGCACGATGACAAACAACGGGGGAAAGGGGGCGTGCGTGCGAAAAAACGGGCTCACGCCGGTTGACCGCCCATCAGGCGCCCGATCGCATGCCTTCGCGACAATGGGGGACAAATCCGGACTAGGAGCCTGTCCAAGAAACTCGTCGCCTACTGCGCGCGTCCCACAGCGGCATCTTTTGGCGATTGCTCAACTCCCATGGCAACCACCATGCTCGTTTCACAATCGCCAAAATCTGCACGCTGTACCACGCGCTCGCGACGGCGCCAATTTCCTCGGACAGGCTCCTAGCGCCGTGCGACCAGGCGCTCGAGGCGGTCGATCGCGTTGACCAGGTTCCACTGACCGCCGTCCCGCTCGACGCGTTCCTTCCACTGGCTGACCCGCTCGCGGTAACGCTGCGGGTCGAGGTTGTCGCGCTGGCGCCGGATGACGTTGACCGCCACCAGCTCGATGCCGTCCAGCTGCAGCGGGCCGCTGCGGGCGAGCTCCGGCTTCAGGTCCTCGTCCAGGTCGGACAGGAGGATGATCTGCTTCTCCGCCGCGCGGGTCCGCTCGAGGAAGTCCCGCGCGAGCAGGATCCCGCCGGTGAGGTCGCTGTGTGCGCTCGGCACGCTGAAGCGTTCGAGGAATGCCTCGAGCTCGTGGCGCACCATCCGCTTCTGGTCGTTGGCCACGCTGGGGCGGTGGTCGAAATCGGCCCGGGCGATGAAATTGCGGTCGCTGTAGCTCGTGTTGTCGATGAACGCCACCGCGATGGCGTCGCCCGGCTCGAGCCGCCCGAGCAGCAGGCTGGTCACGCGCCGTGCCTTGTCGAGCTCGCCGGCATATTCGCCGGAGATGTCGATGAGCACGACCGCCGCCTTGTTCTGCGGTCCGCCGCCGCAGCCGGCCAGCAGCAGCGTCGCCAGTGCAAGTAGGCCGGCCACGGCCGCGCGACGGCGGCGGGACGGCGCGCGCGCGGCGCGCCGGCGGCAGTGGAATGGATTCGTGACGGCCATGGTTCAGCCCTCCGCCGGAGTGGGTTCGGCCGCGAGGTCCCGCGCCTGACGGTCACCGCCGCCGCGGCGCCTGCGGCCGCGCTGCTTGCCGCCCTCCTCCGACTCGCTCGCCTGCGCGGACGCTTGCGCACCTTTGCCGTCATCGCCCCTGCCCGGCCTGCGTTTGGCCGCGGCCCCGCCCACCGAGGCGCCGCCCCGGGCCACCAGGCGCTCGATGGCCAGCGGGACCATGACGAACAGGTCGTACAGGCTGATCAGCATCCGGCTCAGGTGGCGCGCGGTGCCGCCGACGATGCGCAGGAGCACGCGCATCGTGCGCAGCGCGCCGAGGGCAATCAGGCCCAGCACGGTGCGCAGCGAGTGGATGAACGCCTCCAGCGGGATGCCGACGAAGGCCAGGGCGAACGGCAGGATGAAGCCAAGCATCATCTGGGCAACGGACGGGATCCAGCGGAACCGGGCGTCCGCGATCTGGGCGCCGGCGAGCGACTGTGTCAGCGCCTGCTGATCCAGGATGAGCAGATCACGCAGGTAGGCCAGCGAGGCCTCGATGCCGGCGAACAGCACCAGGATCACCAGCGCGGCGATGCCCATGCCCTTGCGCATGCGGTCGTCCATGCGCCCGATCACCGGGAACAGGCTCGTGATGCCCAGGGCCTCGAGCAGGAAGATGCCCATCGAGATCTCGACCATGATGATCACCAGTGCCGCGATGTCGGGCATCGGCATCCCGGCGAAGTACGCGCCGCCACTGACCATCTCGGACATCGGCAGTGCGATCAGGTGGAAGTTGATCAGGCCGCCGAACGCCGACACGGCCAGGATCAGTCCGGCGATGAAGAACTGGGTCAGCGATGAGGCGGTCAACAGGTGCACCGCCTTGTCGTCGTTGTTGCGCATGCCCTCGTAGTGGCTCATGTGCCGGTCGATGGTCTCCGCCCGGCCGTCCAGGCTCGCGATGCCCTTCTGCACCTTGTGCATGTCCTCCCTCAGGCCGCGCCAGTCGGGCGCCATGCCGCCGAGGATCTTGTGGCGCTCCTGCGCGTCCTTCTGGTACGCCTTCAGCGCGTCCTTCCGCGCGGCCTCCACCGAGCCCTTGATGTCGTTGAGGATCCGCTTGACGGTCGGGTCACTCGAGTTCGGCAGCGATGAGATCGTCTGCGCCACTTCCGACCACTCGGGCGGCAGCGGGGCGTTCCGGGTCGAGGACTGATAATCCGCCTCGAGCTTCTCGATCGTCTCCTCGATCTTGCGGTGCAAGGCCGGGTAATGCCCGAGCTCGCGATCGACGATCGCCTTGACCCGCGCGAACTCGCGCTCGATGGCCTGCTCACTCGCCGCCCTGCCCTGCGCGACGAGCATGTGGCGGTTGCGGGCCGAGACCCGCTGTTCGAGCTGGCGCACGCTGGCCGCCGCCAGGCGCGGGGCATGATCGAGCGCCCGGCCCGTGGCCTGCAGCAGCTGGTGGGCATGGGGGCGGCCGCAGTACAGCACCACCATCGCGATCACCAGCCAGATCGCCACCGACAGCGCCGGGGACGCACTCCAGATGTAGAGGATCTCCGCCATTTCCGGTCTCCCGTTGTTGATCCGCTCGCGGCGCCATCCGCCGCACGCCCTGGATTGTCGGGGACGCCGGTGAAAATCGAGTGAGCGGCCGGCGTGGTAGACTCGAAGCGGTTCGCGAGGCGATTCGGGGCGCGCCATGGCCACGATCATGTGGGTCGAAGACCAGTCCCACTGGATCGAGCGCTTCCGCCCGGCGCTCGAGGCCGCGGGACTCGACGAGCAGCCGACACGCCTGCAGGTCTTTCGCTTCGCCGAGGCGGCGTGCCAGTACGTGCGCACGACCGACGCGGCCAACCGCCCCGACCTGGCGCTGCTGGACGCCAACATGAAGGGCGACACCGGTGCGGGCTTCTCGGTTTCGCGCGCGCTGCAACGCAAGTGGCCGGACGTGCCGATCCTCTACCTGTCCGAGTACAGCGGCACCGACGTCGAGCAGGAGGCGCTCGAGTCCGCCTGGGCGCAGGACTTCATCGCCAAGCACCAGCGCAACGTGGAGTCCGTGCTCTGCTGGCGCATCCGGGCCACGCTGCGCCAGGCCCGCATGGGTCGCCCGGGGCAGGGCCAGGCCGGTGACGTGATCACCAGCGGCGCGCTCGCCATCGACACGGCGAGCTGGACGATCTACTGGCGCGAGCAGAAGCTGATGAATCCGGCCGACCCGCGCCGGCCGCTGGCGCCGACACCGCGCAAGATCCTGCGCTACCTCGTCGAGGCCTCGCCGCGCCCTGTCTCCGCGGAGCGCATGGCGGAACGGCTCGACACCGACCCGGACCGCTTTACCTGGGGCAGCTACCGCCAGCACGTGCGCATCCTGCGCCGCGCATTCGATCGCGCGATGCCCGGCGAGGGCCGCTTCACGGCGTTGTGCAAGCAGGACCAGGGCATCGTCGCCTTCGGCGACGCGATGGCCTACTGCTGGAAAGCGGTGCGGGAGGACGCGTGAGCCGGGCCGGCGATCGCCCGCCCGACCGCGTGGCCTTGCCCTGGCCGAGCCTGCTGCTCGCGATCGCGGGCATGGCGTTCCTGCTGGTCACGACGGATCCACGGCTGGCGTCGTTCTACCCGGTGCCCGCGTTCCTGCAGGGCGAGGCGGTGCGGTATGCCACCGTGGCCCTGGTGCTGCTGCTGGCGTGGCTCGACGTCCGCCGCGTACGCCGGCGCCATGCGCGCCAGCGCGACGCGCTCGAGGGCCTGCAGGGGCAGGTCGACGAACTCTGGCAGCGCAACAAGCAGCTGCAGCTCAAGGCCCACACGTACTCCGAAAACGCCGACAAGCTCAAGCTGTTCATCAGCGACAAGCTGCTCGAGTACATCGAATACGACGAGAAGTTCCTGCACTTCAAGGGCATCGCGGCCGAGGTGCGGCACAACGGCGTCATCAGTTTCGACAAGGTGCAGACGGCGCTACAGCGCGCGCTCGCGACGACCGGCGAGGCCCCGGCCACCGACAACACCGAGTGCGACGACTACCGCTCTGCACTCGACGCCCTGCACTACCTGTGGGATCTGCTGGATCTCTCCACCGCGGAGAATCTCACGCTGCACATCGGCAACCTGATGTGCGAATGCGAGGAGCAGTACTGCCAGCGCCTGCTCGAAAGCGGCGACGCCCCGCCGGACGAGCCCGCCTACCCGCCGCGGCGCGCCGCCTGGCGCGCGCTGGCGATGGTGCGCGAGGAACCGCTGCCCGCGCTCGCCCCGGATGCGCTCTATCGCCTGGACGACGGCCGGATCCATGCCCGTCTCGCGCCCACCGGCGAACTGCTGGGCCGCGAGAACCACCTCGTCCTGCTGCTGGAGAACCTGCTGCGCAACGCCCAGTTCTACGCCGCCAAGCGCGGCTACAGCTCGCCCTTCGCGCAGATCGGGCTGACGCTCGCCGAGGACGACGGCGACGCCTGCCTGCGGGTCTACAACCGCGGCCCGCCCATCCGCGACGAGGACCGCCCGCACCTGTTCCAGCTCGGCTACAGCACGCGTCGCACACGCGCGCATCACGGGCGCGGGCTGGGGCTCTATTTCGTCAACGAGATCGTCAAGGGCTACGAGGGCCGCGTCGCGGTGCACAACATCGACAATCCGGCCATGCGCTGCGAACTGCGGCTGAGGCTGCTGGACGGCGGGGAACAGGTCGAGACGGTCGAGACGATGGTCGAGGACGGACGACCGCGCTGCCGAACGGCCGAAGGGGACACGGCCCGCAGCCGGGAATGGACGACGCGCTCGCCGGTGACGCAGGTGGCGGTCGATGCGGGCGACGGCAGCGGCCCGGTCACGCTCGGCGAGTTCGCGGCACGCGGGACGCAGGACTTCCACGACCCGGCGCACCCGGAGCGCCCGCACTGGCGGATCCGCTATCGCCCGAAGCGCAACGCCAACCGGCTCGAATTCACCCCGCTCGATATCACCGGGGTCGAGTTCGAGGTACGCCTGCCGACCGCACAGAAGCGGCTCGAGACCGTCGGCGGGACGCTGGAGGCGGAGTCCGCCGATCTGCGGAGCCCGGCCGGCGGCCCGGACTGAACCGCGGCGAGGGTCGAGAACGGATCAGGCGGAACACGAATCATGGGGCTGTACACCTGCGAGACCGCGCCCAGCCGGCACCGGGCGCGGATGTTCATCGCCGAGAAGGCATCGAGGTGCCGATGCAGGCAATCGACCTGCGTTCCGGTGAACATTGCTCGCAGGCGTTTCGCCGCAAGAATCCCGACGCGACGGTCCCCACGCTGGAGCTCGACGACGGCACCTGCATCAGCGAAAGCGATGCCATCTGCACGTACTTCGAGGCCCTGTATCCCGATCCGCCGCTGATGGGCCCGGATGCGAAGTCCCGGGCCCTGGTGAGCATGTGGAATCGCCGCATGGAGCTCGGCGGCTCCCCGGCCGTGGCGAAGGGCTTCCGCAAACGCACAGCGGGATTCAGGGACCGCGCCGTGCCCGGCCGACACAAGGTCGCGCAGGTCGAGGCCCCGGGCGAGCGCGGTGCGCAGCGCTACCGCGGGTCCCTCGAGGACCTGAACGAGCGCCTCGGCGCCAGCGCCTGCGTGGCCGGCGATACCTTCTCGGTGGCCGACATCACGGCCTTCGTGACCGTCGAATTCGCCCGGCCCAGCGCCCGAGCCTGACCCGGGCGCCCCCGTCCGCCCTTTCTTCGCAAGCGGCGACTGCAGGCATCGATTGCAAGGTCCGGCCACGACCGTGCGCGACGCGGTTCGACCCGGGCGCCATCCACCCGCCCATCCCGGTGCCAGGCCGGTTGCAGCACCGGTGCATCGTTGTCCTTCGCGGGCTCGGCCTCCTCGGGAGCCGCCCGGCAGATCAGCATGTTGTCGCCTTCCCGCGCCTCGCTGCGGCCGATCTCGACCCGCCCGATCCTGTCGCCGAAGAGGTCGAGCGACGCCTCGAGGTGGGTGACTCGCAGCCCGGCGCGGAGGAGTCCCCTGGTTCGCGCAGCCCGCGTGATCGGCCCCCACGCGCCTCGGGGCGGCGCGGAACCCACCGCATCAGGCGCTCTCCCGGGAACCCGTGAACCAGTGCCACGCCCGACAGGACCGGAGCGGGTACCGGCGCGCCATCCGTGCTCCTTGCACGGCCCTCGGCATTGGAGCCCTCGCCCGCGTGCCCTCGAGGTTCCCGGGCCAGGGTCACGACCCGCCATCGTCACTCGGCCCAATGCCGGTTTCTTCCCTGACCCCGGACACGCGCTGACCCCGAGCGTGCGTGCACGAGCCTCACCGCTCCGGTGCACACGGCATGCCCCAGAGGCCGCGCTTCGCGGCGCGCGCCTCGCGCTCCAGCTCCAGGTAGTTCTGCTTGCGGTCGGCCGGGTAGGCGCGCGGCACCCATCCCCAGCCCTGCTCGATGTAGGTGGCGTTGAGGTCGGCGTCGCGGTCGTCAAGGTGATGCACGTAGACCAGCAGCCGGTTGTCGGACGTCTCCCGGTCGCGGCTGTCCCATTCGACCCAGACCCGCTCGTCCTGCAGCAGCCGGCGGGCGATCGCCGTAACCATGCCGGCCGCGCACTCGGCCTCGCCTTCACCCGGGGCATCGACACCGATCAGGTTGGCGCGGTGCTCGATCCGGGCATCGCCCGACGCATCGGGGAAGCGCAGCACCAGGCTGTCGCCGTCGACGACCCGCGTGACGATCGCGACCTGGGGTTCGAACTCGAGGGCCCACGCGGAGGGCACGGCCACGACGACCAACGCGAGCGCAACCAGCGCACCGCGTGATCTCCCGATCCCTGTCCGGCGGTGAGCTGGGCTCATCCTGCACGCCCCTGCGTCACGGTTCGAAAACCCACGCAATCATTCGTATCACCAAGAGCCGGATCCGGATCTGCAGCCAACGACCGAGGCCCGCGCAGTCACCGAAAGGGCGTCTGATCCGACCCGACTTATGCCGCCGGGTGGAGATATCGGCAACGGACGCGTTCCCTGACCGGTCGCCGAGCGTGCGGCAGCCGGCCTGATCCGTCCGCCTCGGATCGCAACGGCCACGCTTGCCGCGCGGCCGCGTACGCGCGCGCCTATTCGTCCTCGGTGATCTGCATGAGCCGGTCGCGGTAGGGCGCGACCGCGGCCTTGTCAGGCGATTGCGTGTAGTCGCTCATGGCCTGCTTCTGCTGCTCGAGTGCCTTGAGCATCTGCTTCTTGCGCGCCTCGGACATGTTCTCGTTGTTGCGGATCTCGGCCCTGGCCTCGGCCATCTTGCTGTCCATGTCGGTGCCCTCCATCGCGAGGCCGCCAAGTGCCCGGAACACGCGCTCGCCAACACGACGCCATGATTCCAGGGTGAATCCGTGCTCCTCGACGATGCCGCGGTACTCCTGCGCCATGGCCGACGCGCGGGCCTGCTGCTCGGCCTCGGGCACGCCGTCGTAGCGCTGCGAGCGCTCGACCATCTGCTCCAGCGCCGAAACGTAGCGCCCAACCTGGTCGCGTGTGAGCGGATCGGTGGCCAGGGCCGCCGTCGCGATGAACACGGCGGTGGCAAGCAACAGTGTCCGGGCGATCATGTCCGTGTCCTTCCCGAGTTTTTCGCCGGTGGCCGCAGCGCCTTGCGAGCAGGGTCGGTCCGAGTAACGGATGGGAACTCCAACTCCGTGCGGCGGAATACTGCCGCGCCGGGTGCACGCGATCAACCCGGAAGCAGGTTGGCGGGAGCGCCGCAATAGCCGGAGTCAGATCCGAGTCCTACGACTCCCGAGCGAGTCCAGAGCCGCGGACACCGAAAGACCCCCGATCTGACCGCACCTAGTTCAACATCAAACCGGGTCCGAGCGCGCGCCAATTCGCCAGGCCAGAGCGGTCTGGTCTTTTGTCGAGCCGGTGCAGTTGCCGCATCCTGCCCTCGGCTCCGTCCGGGATGCTTTGCCGGGAGTGCGCTTCACCACATCCCAGCCTGCGTCTCACGCAGAATTGCCGCTGGCCAGGGTCAGACGTCGACCTCCACGTCGTCGACCCTCTGGAAGCCGCGCGGCAGGCGGCTCCCGCGCTTGCCGCGCTCGCCCCAGTACGCCTCCAGTTCCTGCCGCCGCAGCGTCGTATGCCGCTTGCCGGCGTAAACCGTCAATTTCCCCTTCTCCGGCACGGAGGCCAGCGCGATCATCTTTTCCTCCCCGCTGGAGAACTTCTTCGCCGGAATCCCGAGTATCCGTGAGCCCTTCCCTCTTGCCATGACCGGAATCTCGTCCACCCCGAACACCAGCAGGTTCCCGTTGGAGTGGATCGCGCAGATCCAGTCCGTGTCCGCATTGTAGATCGGGGACGGAATCAGCGGCTGACTCCCCTTGGGACATGACAGCACGGCCTTGCCGGTTCGGGTCTTCGCCTGAATCTCCCCCAGCGTGGTGATGAAGCCGTTGCCGGAGTCGCTGGCGAAGAGGTAGGGCTGCTCGTCGCGGCCCATGAGGGCGGCGACGAAGGTGGCGCCGTCCGGCGGCTTGAGCTTGCCGGAGAGCGGTTCGCCGTGGCTGCGCGCGCTCGGCAGCTTGTGCGCCGGCAGCGTGTACACGCGGCCGGTGCTGTCGAGGAACATGACGCTCTGGTTGGTCTTGCCCCAGGCGGCGTCCTGGAAGCCGTCGCCGGCCTTGTAGTGGAGCTTGTCGGGATCGACGTCGTGGCCCTTGGCCGCGCGCACCCAGCCCTGCTTCGACAGCACGACGGTGACGGGCTCGCTCGGCACGAGGTCGGTCTCCTGCAGCGCCTTCGCCGGGCCGCGCTCGGTGATGGGCGAGCGGCGCTCGTCACCGTGCTTGTCCGCCGCTGACTTCAGTTCCTTCTTGACCAGCGTCTTCAGGCGATTGGCCGAGCCCAGGGTCTTGTCGATGTCCGCCTTCTCCTTCTCGAGGTCGTCCTGCTCGCCGCGGATCTTCATCTCCTCGAGCCTGGCGAGGTGGCGCAGGCGCAACTCGAGGATGGCCTCGGCCTGGCGCTCGGAGAGCTGGAACCGCTTCATCAGCGCGAGCTTGGGCATGTCCTCCTCGCGGATGATGCGGATGACCTCGTCGATGTTGAGGTACGCGGTGAGCAGGCCCTCGAGGACGTGCAGGCGGTCGGTGACCTTGTCGAGGCGCCACTGCAGGCGCCGGCGCGTGGTCTCGGTGCGCCACTCGAGCCATTCCTTGAGCAGATCGCGCAGGTTGCGCACGCCCGGGCGGCCGTCCGTCCCGATCAGATTCATGTTGACGCGGTAACTGCGCTCGAGCTCGGTGGTCGCGAACAGGTGGTCCATGAGCGGCCCGGCATCGACGCGGTTCGAGCGCGGGCTGATCACCAGGCGCACGGGATTCTCGTGGTCGGACTCGTCGCGCAGGTCCTCGACCATCGGCAGCTTCTTCGCCTGCATCTGCTCGGCGATCTGCGCGAGCACCTTGCTGCCCGAGACGTGGTAGGGCAGCGCGGTGACCACGATGTCGCCGTTGTCGCGCTCCCAGCGTGCGCGGGCGCGCAGCTGGCCCGCGCCCGTCGCGTAGATCCTCTGCAGCTCGTCGCGCGGGGTGATGACCTCGGCGGCGGTCGGGTAGTCCGGTCCCGGCACGGCCTCGACCAGCTGCTCGACGGGCGTGCCCGGTTTCTCCAGCAGCATGACGGCCGCGTTCACGACCTCCTGCAGGTTGTGCGGCGGCACGTCCGTGGCCATGCCGACGGCGATGCCCGTGGTCCCGTTCAACAGCACGTGCGGCACCTGCGCCGGCAGCAGCACGGGTTCGTCGAGCGAGCCGTCGAAGTTCGGCTGCCACTCGACCGTGCCCTGGCCGAGCTCGTCGAGCAGCACGGCCGAGAACCGCGACAGGCGCGCCTCCGTGTAGCGCATCGCGGCGAACGACTTGGGATCGTCCGGCGAACCCCAGTTGCCCTGCCCGTCCACCAGGGGGTAGCGGTAGGTGAACGGCTGGGCCATGAGCACCATGGCCTCGTAGCAGGCCGCATCGCCGTGGGGATGGAACTTGCCGAGGACATCGCCGACCGTGCGCGCGGCCTTCTTGGGCTTGGACTGCGACGACAGTCCGAGCTCGGACATGGCGTAGACGATGCGCCGCTGCACCGGCTTGAGACCGTCGGCGATGTGCGGCAGCGCGCGGTCGAGGATGACGTACATCGAGTAGTCGAGGTACGCCTTCTCGGCGAACTGCGACAGCGGCTGGCTCTCGGAGCGGGCGTCGAAGAGGTTTTCGGTGGCGTCGTCCGTCATTGGTCAGCCATTCCCGGCGATCTGGTTGAATCGGTCGAACCACGGATGGATACGAATGAATACGAATCTTTCATAAAACAACCCGTTTCCATTCCGGGCGGGGCCTGGAGAAGTGCAGTACCAGACCCGCTTTGAGGCGAGAAATGCTGAAGTCATTCAAAATTTGACCGTACTCCGCATCGTGAAGCGGGCCGACCACTGTCGTCTCGACAATCAGCCCGCCAAAGGCCATCGAATCCGGCCGAAACTCTTCGACCCGGCGGTCCCGATGGGACACCTCGAACCGCGGTCGCTGTACGAAGGGAATCCCCTGATACTCGAATTCAACAACAAGCGCATTCTCTTAAAGTTTCTCCAGTAATCCATTGCCGAGATGATGCAAAACACGCATCGCGCATCCAACCACACGACGCGTCTCGTCCCCCAAGGGGTCCTGATCTCTTCTCGCCTCCATCGCGCTGCCTCCCTGCACCGTTCCTCGGAACCGTATCTCCATTCGCGTCCATTCGTGTTCATTCGTGGTTCTCTTCTTTCGCAGTCGGCCCTACTCATACCCACCATCGATGCCCTGGCCCTCGGGGTCGTCGATGTTGGGCACGCGCCCGGTGGGCACGCCCCCGGCGGCCTCGTCGCAGTGGCGGGGCTGGTCGTCGAAGTACATGTGGGGCCGAAAGGCTCTGAGCACGTTGCGCTTGGCCATGCCGCCGAGGAAGAAGGTCTCGTCGATGGACACGCCCCACTCCATGAGCGTGCGGATGACGCGCTCGTGCGCGGGGCTGTTACGCGCGGTGACCAGGGCCGTGCGGATGCTCGGGCTGTTCGGGTCGGCGCTGGCGCGCACGTCGGCGAGCGACTTCACCAGCTTGGCGAACGGCCCCTCGGGCAGGGGGCGGCGCGCGTGCTCGATCTCGTGCGCCTGGAACGCCTCCAGGCCGTGCTCGCGGTAGACGCGGTCGGCCTCGTCGGAGAACAGCACCGAGTCGCCGTCGAAGGCGATACGGATTTCCTCGATGTCCTCGTCGGGCTCGGCCGGCACCTCGTACAGCAGTGCCGAGGCGATCCCGCTCGCCAGCCCGCGATCGACGTCGGCCGGGTCGCGCGACAGGAACAGATCGACGTCGAACGCGTGCAGGTAGGCGGCCAGCGGGTTGCCGCCGGTGAGCGCCGCGCGGGTGATGTCGAGCTCGTAGTGGCTGATCGAGTTGAAGATGCGCAGGCTGGTCTCGGACGAGTTGCGCGACATGATCACCACCTCGACGCGCCGGCGCTCCGGCTCGAGGTCGTTGAGGCGCAGCAGCGCCTTGACCAGCGGGAAACCGGTGCCGGGCGCGAGCACCTCGGTCTCGTGATCGAGCTGATACTGGCGATACGCCGCCAGCCCGTGCTCGCGGAAGATGCGGTCCTCTTCCGACAGGTCGAACAGGGCACGGGAGGAAATCCCGACGACGAGGTACTGGCTCAGGTCTACGGGCATGAAACAACGCCTCGAGCGAGAACCACAAAATGAACACCAAATGGACGCAAAATGGTTATCGGCATATGCGACGCCATTCCAGCTTCGGACGCCGGAAGTTGAGCATCAGCCCGACTTCCAGCCCGGTTATACCGAGATAGTTCAGCATCTGTCCGCGTTCCGAATCGCCAATCCGATCCACCACCTTGGTGTCGACAACAATCCGGTCCATGACAACTAGATCGGGGACGAAATATCCCACTTCCCGAGTCTTGTAAATAACCGGATACGTTGGCTGCTGTCTATACGCGATGGCGCGGATATCCAGCTCGACCACGAGAGCCCGCTCGTAGGGCTTCTCAAGAAGACCATGTCCAAGAACATTGAGAACTTCCATTGCACAGCCGACGATCCGGCGAGACTCGTGCAGATGCTTTCCCGGTCCCGATGCAACCATTTCGAACCTCCCTGTTCTGGCTCCGCTGCCCGGCTACTCCCAACCGGCCCCATCCTGCCACTACCCGATATTGTGTTCATTTTGTGTGCATTTTGTGGTTCCGAGTCACCCGAGGATCTCGGCGAGGTTGCCGCGCTCCTCGAGCCAGGCGCGGCGGTCGGCAACGCGTTTCTTGCCGAGCATCATGTCGAGGAGCTTGTTCGTGTCGTCGCCGTCGTTGACGGTCAGCTGGACGAGGCGGCGGGTCTCGGGGGCCATGGTGGTCTCGCGCAGCTGCAGCGGGTCCATCTCGCCCAGGCCCTTGAACCGGGTGACGTGGGGCTGGCCCTTTTGCTTCTCCGCCCGGACGCGCTCGAGCACGCCGTCCTTTTCCTCGTCGTCGATCGCGTAGTAGACGTTCTTGCCGATATCGATGCGATACAGCGGCGGCATCGCGACGTAGACGTGGCCCGCGGCGACCAGCGGGCGGAAGTGGCGCACGAACAGGGCGCACAGCAGCGTCGCGATGTGCGCGCCGTCCGAGTCGGCGTCGGCGAGGATGCACAGCTTGTTGTAGCGCAGGCGGTCGAGGTCGGCGTTGCCCGGCTCCACGCCCAGCGCGACCGTGATGTCGTGCACCTCCTGGCTCGAAAGCACCTCGTCGGGGTTCACGTCCCAGGTGTTCATGATCTTGCCGCGCAGCGGCATGACGGCCTGGAACTCGCGGTCGCGGGCCTGCTTGGCCGACCCGCCGGCCGAATCCCCCTCGACCAGGAACAGCTCCGTACGGCTGACATCTTGGCTGGTGCAGTCGGCGAGCTTGCCCGGCAGGGCCGGGCCACTCGCGACCTTCTTGCGCTGAACCTTGCGTGCCTTCTGCTGGCGCTGCTGTGCCGTGCTCACCGCGAGCTGGGCGAGCGCGTCGCCCGACTGCGGGTGGCGGTTGAGCCACTGCTCCAAGTGATCGCTGACCACCCCCGAGACGAACGCCTGGCAAGAGCGCGACGACAGCTTCTCCTTCATCTGGCCCGCGAACTGGGGATCCCTGAGCTTGACCGACAGGACCCAGCTCGCGTGCTCGGTGACATCGTCGGCGGTCAGTTTCACGCCCTTGGGCAACAGCCCGCGGCGGTCGGCGAACTCGCGCAGCGCCTCCGTGAGGCCGCTGCGCAGCCCGTTCACGTGGGCCCCGCCGGCCGGCGTGGGGACCAGGTTCACGTAGCTCCCGGTGAAGGCCTCGCCGCCTTCGTGGAGCCAGGTGACGGCCCAGTCGGCGGCCTCGTGGTCACCGGTCATGTGGCCGACGAACGGCTGCTCCGGGGTACGCGGGCAACCGCCGACGGCCTGGACGAGGTAGTCCGCCATGCCGTCGCTGTACTGCCACTCGATCGTCTCCTGCGCGGCCTCGTCGTGCCAGGTCACGAGCAGACCCGGACAGAGCACGGCCTTGGCGCGCAGCAGCCGGGTCAGACGCGGCTTGTTGAAGCGCACGCTGTCGAAGTACTTCGCATCCGGAAGGAACTTCAGGCAGGTGCCGGTATTCTTCCTGCCCACCCGGCCCACGACCTCGAGCTCGCTCTTCTTGTGACCGCCGGCGAAGGCCATCGCGTATTCCCGGCCGTTGCGGCGAACGGTCACTTCCAGGTGCCGTGACAGGCCGTTGACCACGGACACGCCGACGCCGTGGAGACCGCCCGAGAAGCGGTAATGGCCCTCGGAGAACTTGCCGCCGGAGTGCAGGGTGGTGAGGATGACCTCGACACCCGGTTTCCGCAGTTGCTTGTGCTCGTCCACCGGCATGCCGCGGCCGTCGTCGATCACCTGGAGCGAGCCGTCCGCGCCGAGCGTCACGTCGATCCGTTTCGCGTGACCCGCCAGGGCCTCGTCGACGGCATTGTCGATCACCTCCTGGGCGAGGTGGTCGGGGCTGCTGGTGTCGGTGTACATGCCCGGGCGCTTGCGCACGGGCTCGAGGCCGGACAGCACCTCGATGGCGGACGAGTCGTAGGCGGCAGTGGTCATGGGATCGCCGCGAGCCTCCATATGCAGTGGTCGGGCGGTTGAATGCACCCAAGATATTGTAAACGAGCGCGCGCGCCAATGCCGCTTCGCGCACGCCGGCGGCGGCCCCATCCGGGACCACGGTCGCCGCGGCGGGCGGCCCGGCCGGCGCGCAGGCGCAAGCCGAGCGGCGGTTCACGGCCGCAAGTCCCGGGCGGCTGCGCCT
>CAZVFN010000009.1:0-41860 GCA_964626335.1 uncultured Ectothiorhodospiraceae bacterium | reverse complement strand
GGCCGCGGCCTGGCCGCTCGCGCGCGCGAGCGTCGCGTCCACCGCCGGGTAGCGCTCGCGCAGGCGCGGCAGCACGCTCGCGCGCAGCCAGGCGCGGTCGTGCGCGGGATCGGCATTGGCGGGGTCGTCGACGAACGCCAGGCCCCGGCGCTCGACCTCGGCGCGCAGCGCCGCCCGCGGGACGTCGAGCCAGGGGCGGAGGTGGCGACCGCGCCCGAACGCGCGCTCCGGCGGCATACCGGCCCAGCCGTGGACACCGCCGCCGCGCAGCAGCGCCAGCAGCAGGCTCTCGGCCTGATCATCGCGATGATGGGCGGTGAGCAGGACCTCGTCCGGGCGCAGGTGCGCGCGCAGGGCCCCGTAGCGCGCCGCTCGCGCCGCTGCCTCGGCACCCTCGCCGCCTTGCGGGCGGGCGTCGACCGGTACCACCCGGCAGGTCGTGCGCGCCGCGCGGGCCACCGAGCGGCAGTGCTCGGCCCAGTCGTCGGCCCGCTCGTGCCAGCCGTGGTGGACGTGGATCGCGCGCACCCGCCGGCGCGCCAGGCATTCCGCCGCGACGTGCAGCAGGAGGGTGGAATCGGCGCCGCCGCTGAAGGCGACCAGGACACCGCTGCGTTCGGGCACGTGCGCATCGAGCGCCGCGAGCAACCGCTCGGCGGGATCGGGCCCTGCAGGCGCGTTCATGGAGGTCGCAGCGGCGCGGTCAGCCCGTCTCGCGGTACTGGCCGTAGCTCGTCAGGCGCTGGTAGCGCTGCTCGACCAGGTCATCCGGCTCCATGTCGTCGTAGCGCCGGAGCGCCTCGGACAGGGCCGCGCGGACATTGCCGGCCACCTGGTCGTAGTCGCGGTGGGCCCCGCCCAGGGGCTCGTCGATGATCTGGTCGACGAGGCCGAGCTCCTTGAGCCGCGCCGAGGTGATGCCCATCGCCTCGGCCGCCTCGGCGGACTTCTCCGACGACTTCCACAGGATGGAGGCGCAGCCCTCGGGCGAGATCACGGAATAGGTGGTGTACTCCAGCATCAGCAAGCGGTCGCCCACGCCGATCGCCAGGGCGCCACCGGAGCCGCCCTCGCCGACGACGGTGGCGAGGATCGGCGTGCGCAGCTCGGCCATGGCGAACAGGTTGCGCGCGATGGCCTCGCTCTGGCCCCGCTCCTCCGCGCCGACACCGGGGTAGGCACCGGGGGTGTCGATGAACGTCAGGATCGGCAGGGCGAACTTCTCCGCCATGCGCATCAGGCGCAGCGCCTTGCGATAGCCCTCCGGGCGCGGCATGCCGAAGTTGCGGCGCAGCTTCTCCTTGGTGTCGCGGCCCTTCTGCTGGCCGATCACCATCACCGCCCGCCCCTCGAGGCGCGCCGTGCCGCCGACGATCGCCGGGTCGTCGGCGTAGCAGCGGTCGCCGTGCAGCTCCGTGAACTCCTCGAACACGCGCTTGAAATAGTCGAGCGCATAGGGGCGCAGCGGATGCCGGGCGAGCTGGGCGACCTGCTGCGGGCGCAGCTTGGCGAAGACGCTGCGCGTCAGCGACTCGCTCTTCTGCTGCAGCCGCTGGATCTCCTCGTTGATGTTGATTTCCGGGTGCGAGTCCGCGCTGACGTGGCGCAGCTCGTCGATCTTCGCCTCGAGCTCGGCGATCGGCTGTTCGAATTCGAGGAAATTGGGGTTCATGGAATCGGCGGTGTACCCGGCGTCCGCGGCAATGGACGCGATGATACAGGGAGGTCATTGCGTCATGCACGCCTGGGGACGCGGTGAGGGCGTCGGGGCCGATCCGGCGCCGGTCGAGGGGTTCGCGCCACGGCGCGGAGTGCACCAGGGTCCGCGGAGATCAGCTCGGCCTCTCACGGAGTCGCGCAGGGCGCAGAGGGTCGCGACGAGATGATGGCATGGGCCCGCGCCCGCCGGCCGCCGCGCAACGGCCCGCCTCGACGCCGTAGGCCGGTCTTGCCCGCAGCGAAGCGAAGGGCAATGCCGGCGGCGCGGCGGCGGATACCCACCACGGCCGTGCGGGGCGGTATTGATTCCGGGGCCCGGCGTGCCGTCTTCCCGGCGGGATTCGGCTTCGCCGAAGGCCGGCCTGCGTCCGCTCTCGCCGCTTCTGCGCGCCCCGGCGACTCCGCTTGATCAAGAATGCCCTGGCGCACCTGCTCGTCCTTCGCGCCGTTGCGGGAGCCACCCACCCGGAACGAGCCGGGTCCCTACCGGTATTCGACCTCCACCCCGCTGTCGCCCGCGAGCTGCCGGAGGCGCTGGATGAGCTCGTCGGTCGGGTGCACCTGCCATTCCTCGCCCAGGCGCAGCCGGGCGGTGGCCTCGGCACCGCGGTAGTCGACCGCGACCGGTGTATGGCCCTCGCGGAACGGTCGCAGCGTGTCGCGCAGGTGGTCGACGAAGCCGTTGCCGGCGGCGCTGCCGTTGATCGACAGCCGCAGCTGGCGGGCGAAGCGCTCGCGCGCGTCGTCGATGCCGTGGAGCTCGCGCGCGTTGATCTGGTAGCCGCCGTTGAAGTCGTCGACCTCGAGCGAGCCCTCGATCACGAGGACGCCGTCGCGCTTGATGCAGTTGCCGCGCCGCTGCAGCAGCTCGGGCCGGATCTTGGCCTCGACGCGCCCGCTCTTGTCGTCGAGCGTGGCGAAGCCCATCTTGCCGCTCGAGGTGTTCTTCGTGCGAAAGGCCGTCACCAGCCCGGCGAACACCTCGTTCTGGCCCTCGCTGCGGCGCCGGCCGAGGCTCTCCAGCCGCCCGCACTGATCGGCCAGGCGCCCGCTGGTGAAGCGCGCCAGCTCGTCGGCATAGCGGTCGATCGGGTGGCCGGACAGGTACAGGCCCAGCGTCTCCTTCTCCGCGGTCAGGCGCGTCTCGTCGCCCCAGTCCGGCTCCGCCGGGAGGTCCGTGCTGCCGGCGGCCGGGCGGTCGCCGCCGCCGAACATGTCGTTCTGTCCCGCGGCGGTGTTCAGGCGGTGCTGCTCGGCGGCGCGCACCGCGTGGGGCAGGCGCTTCTCGATGGTCGCCCGGTTGGGCCCGAGCCCGCCGAGCGTGCCGGCGCGGTTGAGCGCCTCCAGCACCCGCCGGTTCACCCGGCCCGAATCGACGCGCACGCAGAGGTCGTCGAGATCGCGGAACGCGCCGCCGCGATCGCGCTCGCGCAGGATCGCCTGCAGGGCGGACTCGCCGACGCCCTTGATCGCGCCCAGTCCGAAGCGCACGCGCCCGCTGTCCACGGCGCTGAAGCCGAAGGCCGAGTTGTTGATGTCGGGGGATATGACCTCGAGGCCCATGGCGGCGCACTCGTCGATCAGCGTGACGACCTTGTCGGTGTTGTCCATGTCGGCGGACAGGACCGAGGCCATGAACTCGGCCGGGTAGTGCGCCTTCAGCCACGCCGTCTGGTAGGACAGCAGCGCATAGGCCGCCGAGTGCGACTTGTTGAAGCCGTAGCCGGCGAACTTCTCGATCAGGTCGAAGATGTACTCGGCCGTGGCCGCATCGACGCCGTTGGCCTGCGCGCCCTCGAGGAAGCCGGAGCGCTGCTTGGCCATCTCCGAGGCCTTCTTCTTGCCCATCGCGCGGCGCAGCAGGTCGGCGGCACCCAGCGAATAGTTCGCCAGCACCTGCGCGATCTGCATGACCTGCTCCTGGTAGAGGATCACGCCGTAGGTGGGCTTGAGGATGGGCTCGAGCCACGGGTGCGGGTAGCGCACCTCGGCGTTGCCGTGCTTGCGCGCGATGAAGTCGTCGACCATGCCCGACTGCAGCGGCCCCGGGCGGAACAGGGCCACGAGTGCGACGATCTCCTCGAAGTTGTCCGGTTGCAGGCGCTTGATCAGCTCCTTCATCCCGCGCGATTCGAGCTGGAACACGGCCGTCGTGCTGCAGGCCTTGAGCAGCTTGAACGCGGCGGCGTCGTCGGTCTCGAGCGCGTCCATGTCGATCGGCTCGCGCCCCTCGCCGCGCAGGCGCGCGTTGATCGCCTGCACGGCGCGATCGATGATCGTCAGCGTGCGCAGGCCCAGGAAGTCGAACTTCACCAGCCCGATCTTCTCGACGTCGTCCTTGTCGAACTGCGTGACCAGGCCCTGCCCGCCCGGCTCGCAGTACAGCGGCGCGAAGTCCGTCAGCGCGGACGGGGCAATGACGACGCCGCCGGCGTGCTTGCCCGCGTTGCGCGCCAGGCCCTCGAGCTTGGTCGCGAGGTCGATCAGCGCGCGCACCTCCTCTTCGTCGTCGTAGACCTGCTTCAGGTCCTCCGACTCCCTGAGGGCGCGCTCGAGGGTCATGCCGACCTCGAACGGCACCAGCTTGGCGATGCGGTCGACGACGCCGTACGGGTGGCCGAGCACGCGCCCGACGTCGCGCACCACGGCGCGCGCGGCCATCGAGCCGTAGGTGATGATCTGCGACACCTTGTCGCTGCCGTACTTGTCGGCGACGTACTCGATGACGCGGTCGCGGCCCTCCATGCAGAAGTCGACGTCGAAGTCGGGCAGCGACACGCGTTCGGGGTTGAGGAAGCGCTCGAACAGCAGGTCGTAGCGCAGGGGGTCGAGATCGGTGATGCCCTGCGCATAGGCCACCAGCGAGCCGGCCCCGGAGCCGCGGCCCGGGCCGACGGGCACGCCATTGTTCTTCGCCCAGGCGATGAAGTCGGCGACGATGAGGAAGTAGCCGGGGAAGCCCATCGACGCGATCACGCCGAGCTCGCGCTCGATGCGGTCGAGGTAGGGCTGGCGGAAGCCGGGATCGTTCGCCCGCTCGGGGCCGTAGAGCTGGTGCAGGCGCTCGTCCAGGCCGTCGTAGGCACACTGGCGCAGGTAGCTATCGACGTCGTGGTCCGCGGGTACCGGGAAATCCGGCAGGTACGACTCGCCGAGCGTGATCTTCAGGTTACAGCGCCGGGCGATCTCGACCGAGTTCTCCAGCGCCTCCGGGATGTCGGCGAAAAGCTCGCCCATCTCGGCCTCGGTCCGCAGGTACTGCTGGTCCGAGTAGCGTTGCGGGCGCCGCGGGTCGGCCAGCACGCGGCTGTCGTGGATGCACACCCGCGCCTCGTGCGCATCGAAGTCGTCGGCGGCGAGGTAGCGCACGTCGTTGGTGGCCACCACCGGGCATGCCATGGTCGCGGCCAGCTCGAGCGCGCCGTCGATCCACGCCTCCTCGTTGTCGCGCCCGGTGCGCTGGATCTCGAGATAGAAGCGGCCCGGGAACCGCGCCATCCAGTCCGCCAGGGTCTCGAGCGTGCGCTCGCGCTTGCCGGCGCGCCAGTGACGCGCGACATCGCCCTCGCGCCCGCCGGAAAGCGCGATCAGGCCATCGGTGGCGCCGTCGAGCCACGCGCGCTCGAGCTTGGGCTCGCCGCCGTCCTGACCCTCGGTATAGGAGCGCGAGACCAGGCGGATGAGGTTGGCATAGCCGGTGTCGTTCTGTACCAGCAGCGTCAGCGGGGTCGCCGGCTCGCCGCGCTCGCGGCCGCGCAGCAGCACGTCGCAGCCGATGATCGGCTTCACGCCGGCGGCGATGGCCGCGCTGTAGAACTTGACCATCGCGAACAGGTTGCTCTGGTCGGTGAGCGCCACTGCGGGCATGCCGCGCTCCCGGAGCGTGTCCATCAGCTCGGGGATGCGGACCGTGCCGTCGACCAGCGAGTAGTCGGTGTGCAGGCGCAGATGGACGAAGCGGGGGTTCATGAGCGGCTGTGCGAGTCCGTTTGACGTTGACGTCGGTATTCCGTGTTGTTCCGGTTCTCGCAAAGGCACGGAGAGCGCCAAGGAACGCCCGGAAGCATCATGGTTCTTCGTGTGATGGCGCGGAACGCCGGCAGCGATCATCTGAGCGCATTTTCCGAATCCCCCTGGGCGCGTCTTTGCGCTCTTGGCGCCTTTGCGAGAAGCCGCGACAACGCGGGCATCAGAACGCCTCGAAGGCCAGGCGTTGCTGGTCGGCGGCGGCGCGGACCGGGGCGAACGAGCGCCGGTGGGCCGCGCACGGGCCCAGGCGCTGCAGCGCCTCGAGGTGCGCGCGCGTGGCGTAGCCCTTGTGGCCGGCGAAGCCGTAGCCCGGATGGACCTCGGCGAGCCCGACCAGCAGGCGGTCGCGCTCGACCTTGGCCAGGATCGAGGCCGCGCCGATGGCCGGGTCGCGGGCGTCGCCGCCGACCACCGCCTCTGCCGGGACATCGAAGGCGGGCGCGCGGTCACCGTCGACCCGTACCGCCGCGGGTGCGACCGCGAGCCCCGCCACCGCGCGCACCATCGCGGCCAGGCTCGCCTGGAGGATGTTGATCCGGTCGATCTCGTCGGCCTCGGCCCGGGCGACCGCCCAGGCCAGCGCGTCGGCGCGGATGCGCTCGGCGAGCGCCTCGCGCGGCCGCGCGCTCAGCGCCTTCGAGTCGCCCAGTCCGTCGATGGGCCGGGCCGGGTCCAGCAGCACGGCCGCCGCGACCACCGGACCGGCGAGCGGGCCGCGGCCGGCCTCGTCCACCCCGGCCACGGTCAAGCTGTCTGCGCGTCTGCCCATGTCGTATGATGCTCGCCGATCGTCGACCCCGGTGCACCGACGGGTGTACAAGATACCATGTCCGTCCCCGCTGCGGATCGCGGGGGCGTTCCACGAGGCAGGCCCATGACGCTCTCGACCGCCGTCATCGGTGCCGGCCATCTCGGCCGGTTCCACGCCCAGAAATACGCCGCGCTGGAGGCCAGCCGCCTGATCGCCGTGGTCGACCCGAACCACGCAGCGGCGCTGCGCAGCGCCGAGTCCGCGGGCGCACGCGCCCTCACCGATTACCGCGAGCTGCTCGGTGGCGTCGACGCGGTCAGCATCGCGGCGCCCACGTCGATGCATCACGCGATCGCCCGCGATTTCCTCGATGCGGGGGCCCACGTGCTGGTGGAGAAGCCGATCACCGTGACGGTCGCGCAGGCCGACGAGCTCGTGGACCTGGCGCGCGAGCGCCGCCGGGTCCTGCAGGTCGGCCACCTCGAGCGCTTCAACCCGGCCCTGCGTGCCGCCGACGACATCCTGGCGGCGCCGCGGTTCATCGAGTCGCACCGCCTGGCGCCGTTCAACCCGCGCGGCACGGACGTCGACGTCGTGCTCGACCTGATGATCCACGACATCGACATCATCCTCGACATCGCGCGCAGCCCGGTGGAGCGCGCCGACGCCAGCGGCACGCCGGTGCTCACCGACGCGACCGACATCGCCAATGCCCGCCTCGTGTTCGAGAATGGCTGCGTCGCGAACGTCACCGCCAGCCGCGTCTCCGCGAAGAAGGAGCGGCGCATGCGGTTCTTCCAGCACGACTGCTACCTGGCGGTCGACTTCGGCGAGCGCCGCCTGACCGTGCACCGCAAGGGCGAGCGGGAGATGTACCCGGGCATACCCGAGCTGGTCACCGAGGACCACGCCTTCGACAGCGCCGACGCCATTCGCGACGAGATCGAGTCGTTCCTCGATTGCATCGCGACCGGCGAGCCACCGCTGGTGTCCGGCGAGGACGGACGGCGGGCGCTGGCGGCGGCCATCGACATCAGCGCACGTTTCGGCACGGCCATCGGGGAACGCACATGAGTGACACCGGCGTGTGGGATTTCTGGGTCGATCGCGGCGGTACCTTCACGGATGTCGTGGCGCGCCGGCCCGACGGCGAGCTCGTCAGCCACAAGCTCCTGTCCGACAACCCGGAGCAGTACGACGACGCCGCCCTGGCCGGGATGCGCCACCTGCTCGGGCTCGCCCCCGGCGACCCGATGCCGGCCGAGCGCATCGGGCGCGTCAAGATGGGCACCACCGTGGCCACGAACGCCCTGCTCGAGCACAAGGGCGAGCCCACGGCGCTGGTGACCACGCGGGGCTTTCGCGACGCGTTGCGCATCGGCTACCAGGCACGCCCGGACATCTTCGCGCTCGACGTGCGCCTGCCGGACATGCTCTACACCACCGCCGTGGAGGTCGACGAGCGCCTGGCCGCCGACGGCGCGGTGCTGCGTCCGCTGGATCAGCCGCAGGCCCGCGCCGCACTGCGCGACCTGCGCGCGCAGGGCTTCGACAGCGTCGCCATCGCCCTGCTCCACGGCTACCGCAACACCGACCACGAGCACCGCATCGCCGCGATGGCGCGCGATCTCGGCTTTGCCCAGGTCTCGGTCAGCCACGAGGTCAGCCCGACCATGAAGCTGGTCGCGCGCGGCGACACCACCGTCGTCGATGCCTACCTCTCGCCCGTGCTGCGCCGCTACGTCGATCGCGTCGCGGCCGACCTGGGCGACACGCGCCTGATGTTCATGCAGAGCAATGGCGGCCTCGCCGAGGCCAACGCGTTCCGCGGCAAGGACGCCATCCTCTCCGGGCCGGCCGGCGGTGTGGTCGGCATGGTGCGCACCGGGATCGCGGCCGGCCACGACCACCTGATCGGCTTCGACATGGGCGGGACGTCGACCGACGTCAGCCACTACGCGGGCGAATACGAGCGCACCTTCGAGAGCACCGTGGCGGGCTGCCGGCTGCGCGCGCCCATGATGCGCATCCATACCGTCGCCGCCGGCGGCGGCTCGATCCTGCACTTCGACGGCACGCGCTACCGGGTGGGGCCGGATTCGGCCGGCGCGGACCCCGGGCCCGCCTGCTATCGCAAGGGCGGCCCGCTGACGGTCACCGACTGCAACGTGATGCTCGGGCGGCTGCGCCCGGCGCTGTTCCCGCGCGTGTTTGGGCCGAACGCGGACGCGGCGCTCGATGCCGACGTCGTGCGCGAGCGCTTCGCCGCGCTGGCGCGCGATATCCGCGCGGCCACGGGCGATGACCGCAGCCCGGAGGCGGTCGCCGAGGGCTTCCTGCGCATCGCCGTCGAGAACATGGCCAACGCGATCAAGGAGATCTCGGTCGCTCGCGGCTACGACGTGTCCGGCTACACGCTGTCCTGCTTCGGCGGCGCGGGCGGCCAGCACGCCTGCGGGGTCGCGGACCTGCTCGGCATCGACCGGGTGCTGCTGCACCCGTACGCGGGCGTGCTATCGGCCTTCGGCATCGGCCTCGCCGACATCCGCTGCGTGCACGAGCGCGCGTTCGAGCGCCCGCTGGAACAGGCCGCCGAGAACCCGCTCGCAGAGTTGCTGGACGAGCTGGAGTCGCGCGCCCGGCAGGACCTGGAGATGCAGGGCGTCGACGCCGACCAGATCGGTACCCGGCGGCGCGTGCACGTGCGCTACCAGGGCTCGGACACCGCGCTGCTGATCGACGCCGCCGACGCGGCGACGCTGCGGGAGACCTTCGAGACCCTGCACGGCCAGCGCTACGGCTTCGTCTCGCCCGGCAAGACCGTGATCGTCGAGACGGGCCAGGTGGAGGGGATCGGCACCAGCGACACGCCGGACACGGTGCCCGTGCCGAGTCTCGCCACGGAGACCGGGGGCGACCACGGCCGCCATGCGACCGTGATGCGCGGCGAGCGCCACGACACGCCGTTCCTCGAGCGCGCGGGCCTCGCCGCGGGGGAGCCGGTCGACGGGCCGGCCGTGATCGTCGAGCCGAACGGCACCACGGTGGTCGAGCCCGGCTGGCGCGCCGTCGTCAGCGCACGCGGCGACCTCGAGCTCGAGCGGATCGCGGCCCGCGGGACCGCGGGCGACGTCTCGACCGAGGCCGACCCGGTCATGCTCGAGGTCTTCAACAACCTGTTCATGTCCATCGCGGAGCAGATGGGGGCGGTCCTGGAGACGACCGCCTACTCGGTCAACATCAAGGAACGCCTGGACTTCTCCTGCGCGGTGTTCGACGGCGATGGCGACCTGATCGCGAACGCCCCGCACATGCCGATCCACCTCGGCTCGATGGGGGCGAGCGTGCAGCGGATCCACCGGGCGAACGCCGGGCGGATGCGCCCGGGCGATGTCTACATGCTCAACGACCCGTACAACGGCGGCACGCACCTGCCCGACATCACGGTCGTCAAGCCCGTGTTCGACGACGCCGGCGAGCGCATCCTGTTCTACACGGCGAGCCGCGGCCACCACGCCGACATCGGCGGCATCACGCCGGGCTCGATGCCGCCGGACAGCCGCGTGCTCGACGACGAGGGCGTGCTGATCGACAACATGCGCATCGTCGCCGATGGCGAGCTGCTGGAGGCGGACATCCGCGCCCTGTTCGAGGGCGCCACGCACCCCGCGCGCAACGTCGACAACAACCTCGCCGACCTGCAGGCCCAGATCGCCGCCTGCGAGAAGGGCGTGCAGGAGCTCGAGCGCATGATCGGGCAGTTCGGTCTCGACGTGGTCGCCGCCTACATGCAGCACGTGCAGGACAACGCCGAGGAACAGGTCCGCCGCGTGATCGACGCCCTCGACGACGGCTCGTTCGCCTACGAGATGGACGATGGCTCGGTGATCCGCGTCACCGTCACCGTCGACCGCGCGGACCGCTCCGCGCGCATCGACTTCACCGGCACGAGCGATCAGCACCCGACCAACTTCAACGCCCCCGAGGCGGTCGGGCGCGCCGCGGTCCTCTACGTGTTCCGCTGCATGGTGGCCGACGTCATCCCGCTCAACGGCGGCTGCATGAAACCGCTCGACGTGGTCATCCCCGAGGGCACGATGCTCAACCCCCGCCCGCCCGCGGCGGTCGTCGCCGGCAATGTCGAGACCTCGCAGTGCGTGGTCGACACCCTGTTGGGTGCGCTCGAGGTCGTCGCCGCGGCACAGGGGACGATGAACAACTTCACCTGGGGCAACGCGAATCACCAGTACTACGAGACGATCTGTGGCGGCGCGGGGGCAGGGCCGGATTTCGACGGCGCCAGCGCCGTGCACACGCACATGACCAACTCGCGCCTGACCGATCCGGAGGTGCTCGAGTGGCGGTTCCCGGTGCGCCTGGAGGACTTCCACATCCGCGCAGGCTCCGGCGGCAACGGCCGCCATCGCGGCGGCGACGGCACACTGCGCCGCGTGCGCTTCCTCGAGGCGATGACCGCGTCGATCCTGTCGGGTCACCGGCGCGTCCCGCCCTACGGGCTGCGCGGTGGCGAGCCCGGCGAATGCGGATCCAACACGGTCGAGCGCGCCGGCGGCACCGTCGAGACCCTCGACAGCCGGGACCGCACGCAGATGAACCCGGGCGACGTCTTCGAGATCCGCACGCCGGGCGGCGGTGGTTACGGCACCCCGGAGGGCCGATCGTAGCGCACGCCCCCGGTGCTTCGGATCCGGCCTTCGCGGTGCGGCATGCGTCAAGAAGGGCTCTCGCCAGGGCGCGCCGACAACGTTCGACCTCTCGCGGAGTCGCAGCGGCCGCGGAGAACCGGCGGGAGATGACGTAGGCCGGCTCGCGGCGAAGCCGAATGCCGGCGGGAACGCGGTGGACCGGCCCGGGACGGTGATGCGGGCCGAGACGGCGGTGGCCGATCCTCCGCACCGCTCCGCCGGTATTCCCCTTCGCTTCGCTGCGGGCAGAATCGGCCTACGGTCTCGAGGTCGGCGGCGGCCGGAGTCGGCGTGCCCCTTTCATCATCTCGCCGCGCCCCTTTTGCGCCCTCGGCGACTGCGCGGGAAACAGACCCTTTCGGGCCCGCCTGGGCGTTCTCCGCGCCCCGGCGACGACCCGGTCTCCCCGTTGCCGGATGCGACCACCCGCCGCGGAAATGCGACCGCCGCGCGGATGACACCCGCCGGACGATGCCGGACAATACCGGACCTCCCGAGAACAGGCATGTCCCGATGAGCGAGATCCAGGTGCCCATGGTCGATCTGCGGGCGCAGTACGAGACACTGCGCGCGGAGCTCGAGCCCGCCATGTCGGCCGCCATGGCCGAGGCGAAGTACATCCTCGGGCCGAACGAGCAGGCGTTCGAGCGACAATGCGCCGACTACCTGGGCGTGAGTCACGCGATCGGCTGCGCCTCCGGCACCGATGCGCTGCACCTCGCCCTCGCCGGCCTCGGCATCGGTGCGGACGACGAGGTCATCACGACCCCGTTCACCTTCATCGCCACGGCCGAGGCGATCCGCTACGTCGGGGCGACTCCGGTATTCGTCGATATCGACCCGCGCACGTTCAACATCGACCTCGACGCCGTCGAGCGCGCCATCGGCGAGCGTACGCGGGCCGTCCTGCCGGTGCACCTGTTCGGGCAGCCGGTGGACATGGAGCGCCTCAACCGGCTCGCGTGCGATCGCGGGCTGCTCGCCATCGAGGACTGCGCACAGTCGTTCGGTGCCGACATCGGCGGGCGCATGACGGGCTCGCTCGGCGCGGCGGGCGCATTCAGCTTCTTCCCCAGCAAGAACCTCGGCGGCTTCGGCGACGGCGGCCTGGTCACCACGAACGACGACGCGGCGGCCGAGACGATCCGGGCGCTGCGCAACCACGGCCAGACCGCCCGCTACTACCATCCCTGGATCGGCTACAACAGCCGCCTCGACGAGCTCCAGGCCGTGATCCTGCGCCACAAGCTGCCGCACGTCGCGCGCTTCAACGCCGAGCGCCGCCGTGTCGCCACGCGCTACGATGCCGGTCTCGCGGATGCGCCCGTCGCGACCCCACGCCGCGATACCGCGGGCACGCACGTGTTCCACCAGTACACGCTGCTCGCCGACGGGCGCAAGGCGATCATGCAGGCGCTCGCCGATGCCGGTATCGCCAGCGCCGTCTACTACCCCGTGCCCCTGCACCACCAGCCGGCCTTCGAGGGCGCCGACGTGCCCGACAGCCTCCCGGTGACCGAGTCGGTCGCCAGGCGCTGCCTCTCCCTGCCGATCCATCCCGAATTGGCCGACGCAACGATTGATCGCATCTGCGGCGTGATCCGCGATGCCGTCGGCTGAACGCCCGCGCCTGATGATCGCCGCCGGCGAAGCGTCCGGCGATCACCACGCGGCGCGCTTCGTCGAGGCGCTGCGCCGCCGCGGCACCGATCCGGAGCTCGTCGGCATGGGCGGGCCCCACCTGCAGCGCGCGGGCATGGAGCTCGTGGTCGACTGCCGCGACCTCGCGATCATCGGCATCGTCGAGGTCCTGATCCATTACCGGCGGATCATGCGCGAGCTCGAAAAGCTGCGCGCTCGCCTGCGCTCGGACCGCCCTGACCTGCTGGTGCTGGTCGACTATCCCGAGTTCAACCTCAAGCTGGCGCAGACGGCCAAGGCGATCGGGATCCCCGTGCTGTTCTACGTCAGCCCGCAGGTCTGGGCGTGGCGCCAGCACCGAGTCAAGCGCATCGGCCGGCTGGTCGACATGATGGCCGTGCTGTTCCCCTTCGAGGTGGAGTTCTACGAGCGGGCGGGCGTGCCCGTGCGCTACGTGGGTCATCCGCTGGTCGACGAGATCCACCCGAGCGTGCCGCTCGAGCGCGCGCGCACTGAGTTCGGGCTCGACGAAGCCGGGCCCGTGGTGGGCCTCATGCCGGGCTCGCGCCGCGGCGAGATCGAGCGCCTGCTGCCGATCATGCTCGACGCGGCCGAACGGCTCCGCGCCCGGCGCCCCGACCTGCGCTTCGTTTTGCCGCTCGCGGGGACGCTCGACGCGGCGCCCGTGCGTCCGCGGCTCGAGGCCGCGGATGTCGAGGTCCACCTGATCGAGGGCGGACGCGCCTACGACGTCGTGCCGCTGTGTGACGCGGTGATCACCGCCTCCGGCACCGCCACGCTCGAGGTCGCCCTCATGGGCGTGCCCATGGCCGTGATCTACCGCGTCAACTGGCTGACGTGGCAGATCATGCATCGGCTCATCACCATCGACGACATCGCGCTGGTCAACATCGTGGCGCAGCGCCGGGTCGTGCAGGAGTTCGTCCAGGACACGGCGCGGCCCGACGCGATCGCCCGCGAGACGCGGCGGATCCTCGAGGACGACGACTACCGGCGGCGCATGATCGGGGATCTCGCCACCGTCGCCAACCGCATGGGCGAAGGCGACGGCCCCGGCCGCGTGGCGGCATTGATCGAGGAAATGATGGACGATTCCGGCGCGCACTGAAGCGCTCGCCAGGGCGCGAAGAGCGCGAAGGCGCGCCAAGGCCAAGCCGGGTCGTTGCAGGCTCGCGGCGGACGCAGACAAGCGGCGACAGAGGCCGTGGGCCGGCCTTCACCGAAGCCGAACGCCGGCGGCAGCACGCAGGGACCGCACCCCGGGCGGTTATGCGTGCACAGGCGTTGGTGGCCGTTATCCGGCGCCGTTGCGTCGGCATTGCCGTTCGCATCGCTGCGGGCAAAACCGGCCTACGGGGCGGAGGCGGGTGGTCCTCCGGTGCCCGGTCCGGGGCCAATACTCGGTACCGTGTAGGCGGGCTCTCGCCGCAGGCGAATGCCCGCAACGCTCTCCGGCCCAGCCGCGACCTCGCCGCGCTCTCGGCAACTCTGCGAGAATTCCGCTGGGCGCGTCTTCGCGAGCACCCGACGATCCCGACTAACGAACGATCCCGCGCTTGCCCTCGGCGATGAAGTCGCGCAGGCGCGCGACCTCGGGATACTGTTCGGCGAGACGATCGACCTCGGCGCGCGCTTTGTCATCGGGGTTGCGCGACTTGATCAGGGTCATGTACACGCGGTGCAGCGCCTTGACCCGGTCCGCTTCGAAGCCGCGGCGCTTGAGGCCGTTCTTGTTGATCCCGTAGGGCCGCGCATGGTTGCCGGCGACGGTCACGAATGGCGGGATGTCCCGGGTGACGACCGTGCCGAGGCCGGTGAAACCATGCTCGCCGATGCGACAGAACTGGTGCACGCTCGTGAAGCCACCGAGGATCGCCCAGTCCCCGACATGGACGTGCCCGGCGAGCTGCGCGCAATTGGCGAAGATCGTGCGGCTGCCGATCACGCAGTCGTGGGCGACGTGCGTATACGCCATCAACAGGTTGTCGTCGCCGATCGTGGTCACGCCGCGATCGTCGGCGGTGCCCCGGTTGAGCGTGACGTATTCCCGGATCGTGTTGCGATCGCCGACCTCGAGGCGCGTGGCCTCGCCCGCGTATTTCATGTCCTGCGGGGCCTCGCCCACGGCGGAGAACGAGAAGATCCGGTTGTCACGGCCGATGGCCGTGGGACCGCGGATGAGGGTGTGGGAGCCGACCCGCGTGCCCGCGCCGATCTCCACCCCGGGACCGATCACGCAGAACGGGCCGATCTCGACGTCGTCCGCGATCCGGGCATCCGCGTCGACGATGGCCTGTGGATGGATCACGAACCGGTGCCCCGCACGGCTCCCGTCAAGTCGGCAACACAGGCCACGTGTTCGTCGACGTGCGCCTCGCAGTAGAACTTCCACACCCCGCGCGCAGTGCGCTTGAGCTCGACGCGGACCTCGAGTTGATCACCCGGCTCCACCTGGCGCTTGAAGCGGGCATTGTCCACGCCCACGAACAGGTAGAGCGTGTCGTCATCGGGCAGCACGCCGTGGGTGCGGAAGGCCAGCAGACCGGTGGCCTGCGCCATCGCCTCGAGGATAAGGACGCCGGGAAACACGGGGTGATTCGGGAAATGCCCGGGGAAGAACGGCTCGTTCATCGTGACGTTCTTGACCGCCGTGAGACGCTCGCCCGGCTCGCAGTGAGTCACCCGGTCGATCAGCAGGAACGGGTAGCGGTGCGGCAGGTGCTTCAGCACCTGGTGAATGTTCATTTCGCTCACGGCCGGGTTCCTCAGGGCTTGTCCCCGTTGGGATCCTTTTCCAGCGCGAAAACGCGCCGTGCCAGCCGGTCGAGCTGGCGAAAGCGCGCCGCGTTGCGGCGCCAGTCGGCGTTGGATTCGAGCGGAACGCCCGACGAGTACGTGCCCGCCAGTCTAATCGTTTTGCTGACCATCGACATGGCGGTGATGTGCACATCGTCCGCGATCTCGAGATGGCCCAGCACCACGGCCGCTCCGCCGATCGTGCAGCGCGCACCGATCCGGGCGCTGCCCGCCACGCCGCAGCACCCGGCCATGGCCGTGTGCGGGCCGATGACGACGTTGTGGGCGATCTGGATCTGGTTGTCGAGGATGACGCCGTCGCCGATGACGGTGTCCTCCGAGGTGCCGCGATCGATGGTGGTGTTCGCACCGATCGCGACGTCGTCACCGACCACCACCCGTCCGACCTGCGGGATGCGGACCCAGCCGGCACCATCGCGGGCGAAGCCGAAGCCGTCGCTGCCGATGACCGCCCCGGGCTGGACGATGCAGCGCGCGCCCAGCTCGCAACCCGCGGCGACCACCGCGCGCGCACCGAGGCGGGTCTGTGCCCCGATCCGGGCCCGGCGGCCGACCACCGCCCCCGGGCCGATCACGGCACCGGATGCGATCACGGCCCCCGCCTCGACCACCGCCGCGCCATCGACCTGGGCCTCGGCCGCGACGCTCGCGCCCGGATCCACCACGGCGCCCGCGGCGACGCCCGGCTCCACCGCCGGCAGCGGGTGAAGCAACTGGGAGGCCCGGGCGAAGTCGACGTATGGCCGCTCGCTCAGCAGAACCGCCGCGGGCACGGCGGGCGCATCGCCCTCGCTGGCGATGACCGCGGCCGCGGCCGTGGCACCGATCCGTTCCGGGTTGGTGCCCGGCACGGCGAAAGCGAGACTCTCGGGATCCGCCGCTTCGAGCGATGCGGCGCGCGTAAGCACGCGCTCCGCGTCGCCGCGACACGCCAGCCCGAGCTGCGCCGTGAGCCTAGCGACCGTCCAGTTCACGGCCGGGCGCGCCCCTACTCGGAGCCCCCGCCACCGCCGTCGTGGTTGTCCTTCATCCGCTGCAGCACCCGCTCGGTGAGGTTGACCGCGTCGCTCGCGTAGAGCGCGCCCTGGCCGACCACGATGTCGTAGCCCTCGGCCTCGGCCAGTTTCTCCACGGCCTTCATGACGGCCTCGCGAACTTCCTTGAACGCGTCGTTGCGCTCGATGTTGAGATCCTCGCGGAACGCCTTCTGCATCCGCTGAATCTCGCGCTTGAGGCTGCGAAGCCGGTCCTGGGCCTGCTGGCGCTCCTCCTCCGACATGGTGGTCAGGCCGTCCTTCTGCAGCTTCTGCTGCAACTGCTGGTATTCCTGCTGCTTCTGCTGCAGTTCCTGTTTCTTCGGCCCGAAGCGCTCCTCGAGCTGGCTGCTGGCCGACTTGGCCTGCGGCGAGTTGTCGACCAGGTAGGGTACGTTGACGTAGCCCACCTTGACGTCGGCCGCGATCGCGGACGCCGGCGCCAGGGCAAGGAGGAATGCCATGCTGAACAGTATCTTACGCACGTATCGACTCCGGGATTGATTGCGTGAGTCTGGCCGCACGCCTCAGAAGAGGGTGCCGATCGTGAACTGGATCCGCTCGGTCTCGTCGCCCGGTTCGTCGTTGATGGGCTCGGCGAGGCTGATCGAGAGCGGACCAACGGGCGAGCGCCAGTTGAAGGCCACCCCCGCCGAGGCCCGGAGGGTCGAACTGTCGAAATCCGCCGGATCTTCGAAGACGTTACCGAAATCGATGAACGTACTCAACCGCGTCTGCCCCGACTCGGTGACGAACGGCGGCGGGAAGATGAGCTCGACCGAGCCCGTGGTGATCAGGTCCCCGCCCTTCGGATCGCGGTCCCCGGCCTCGGCCCGGGTGTAGCGGGGCCCGAGGCTGCTGCGCTCGAAGCCGCGCACCGAACGGATGCCGCCGCCGAAGAACCGGCGGAAGAACGGCAGATCCTCGTCGTCGCCGTAGCCGCCGCCGACGCCGACCCGAGCGCTGGTCGAGAGCACGAAGGGGTCGCCGAGGGGCAGGAAATGCTCGATGTTGTAATTGAGCTTGTAGTACTCCAGGTCCGAGCTCGGCAGGGACACGTCGAGGCCGATTCTCTGGCGCATGCCCGTATCCGCGAATATGCGGCGGTTGCGCGAATCGCGCGTGAAGCTCACGGAGGCCGTGGGGCTGAGGAAATCCTCGCCGCGCTGCTCGAGGAAATCAACGATCGGCGTCGGCGTCGAGTTGGTGGTCCGGATGCTCGTGTAGTCCACTCCGAGGCCATAGGTGAGCGTGTTGAACTCCGACAGCGGCACGCCGAAAGTGAAGCCGACGGTCCCCTCGTCGGAAAAGAAGTCGGTCGTGTCCGTGATGTTGTCCGGATCGCTCTCGCGGAAGACGAATCGAAGGCTGCGGCTGACACCCCACTCGGTGTAGTACGGATCGGTGTAACGCAGCTCGACCTGGCGGTTGATCTCGGTGGTGTCGAACGCGATCTTGAGGTCCTTGCCCGTACCGAGGAGATTCTTCTCGCTGACCTCGACGTTGAGCCCGAGGCCGGTTCCGCTCGAGAAGCCGGCGCCGAGGCGCAGCGAACCGGTCTCGCGCCCGGTGATGTCGTAGTTCACGTCCACCTTGTCGCCCTCGCCGGGCACGCGCTCGGTCTCCATGCGGACCTGCTCGACCCCGTCGAGTCGCTGCAGACGCACCTTCGATCGATCGAGCGCGGACGGCGAATACAGCCCCCCCTCCATCTGCCGCGTCTCGCGGCGCAGGACATGATCCTGCGTGCGGGTGAAACCGCTGAACGTCACGCGGCGCACGTACACGCGGTTGCCCGGATCGACGAAAAAGCGGATGTCGACCGTCTGGTTCTCGTCGTCGACGTCGGGCACGGCATTGATGCTGGAGAAGGCGTAGCCGGCGGCGGCAAGGCGGTCGGAAATCGCCGTGCGGCTCGCGGTCAGGGTCTGGCGCGAGAACAGGTCGCGCTGCTCGAACTCGACCTGCTCGAGCAACTCCTGTTCCGGCACCGGCAGATCACCCGCGACCGAAAACTCGTCCACTCGATATTGCTTCCCCTCCTCCATGTTGATCGTGACGTAGATGTCCTTCTTGTCCGGCGTGATCGTCACCTGGCTCGAGGTAATGGAGAAGCGGATGTAGCCGCGATCGAGGTAATAGGAGCGGATCGCCTCGAGGTCGCCCTCGAGCTTCGCCCGTGAATACTCGTCGGCCGACGATAGGAACGCCCAGGCGGGCGGGATCCCGGATTCCATCTCGTCCTTGAGGGTCTCGTCGCTGAACGCCTCGTTGCCGAGCAGCTTGATCTGGCGGATCTTGGCGACCTTGCCCTCGTTGAGCGTCAGGTCGATCGCCACGCGGTTGCGCTCGAGCTCGCGGACATCCGTCCTGATCTCGAGGCCGTACTTGCCCTGGCTGTAGATCAGCCGTCGCAGCTCCTGCTCCACCTGCTCGAGCTGGGCCCGGCGGAAGATCCGGCCCGGGGCGAGGCCGATATCGGCGAGCGAGCTGCGCAGCTTCTCCTCCTCCATGCTGTAGTCGCCCTCGAGGTTGATCTCGCCGATCGCCGGGCGTTCCTGAACCTCTACCACGAGGGTGTTGCCGCTGCGCGCCAGGTTGACGTCCTCGAACAAGCCGGTGTCGTAGAGCGCCCGGATGGCGCGCGCCGCGTCCTCGGCGTCGAGCTCCTCCCCCGTGCGCACCGGCAGGTAATTGAGGATCGTGCCCTCGGAGATGCGCTTGGCGCTGCGGATCTCGATGTCCTCGACGACGAACGGCTCGGCCACCGCCGGCGCCGCGAAGGCAATAGTCAGGGCGAGCGCGAGCAGCGCGCCGAGCGTCGGCAAACGCATTGGGTCAGTACACCAGGCGAACGAAATCGTTGTACAGCGCGAGCGCCAGCAGCGCGAACAGGAGGCTGATCCCGATCTGCTGGCCCATCATCTGGGCGCGCTCCGAAAGCGGCGAGCCCGTGACCGCCTCGATGGCGTAATACAGCAGGTGACCGCCGTCCAGAACGGGGATCGGCAGGAGGTTGAGGATGCCGATGCTGATACTGATCAGGCCGATGAAGCCGAGGAACGTGGCGAGCCCGATCTGTGCGGACTGGCCGGCGAACTGCGCGATCGACACGGGACCGCTGATGTTCGACAGCGACGCCGTGCCCGTGACGAGCCCCCAGAGCACGCGCAGGGTGAGCGTGGTCATGTCCCAGGTCTTGGTCATGCCCTCGCCGATCGCCGCGAGCGGGCCATGGCGGACCGTCGTGAACAGCTGCTCGCGCTCGGCCTCGCTCATTTCGGGACCGGCAGCCCCGATGTAGCCGCGCGCCGCGTCTCCCGAGCCCCGCCGGGCCGGCGTCAGCTCGAGGCGCTCGCGCGTGCCCTCGCGCTCGACGACGAGCTCGACGGTCTCGCTCGGCCGCGCGCGCACGTAGCGCACCAGGTCCTGCCAGTCGGCGATCGCCGCGCCACCGGCGCGCACCACGCGATCGCCCGCCTGCAGGCCGGCGGCGGCCGCGGGCGAGTCCGCTTCCACGCGCGTGATCCGCGCCGGGCGCTCGGGGAACCAGGGCTGGAGCCCGAGCCGGGCGACCGGATTCGCGCCGCGCTCGGCCAGGGAGATGCCGGAGACGTCGAGCCGGCGGCTCGCCTCGTAGCCATCCTCGCCGCGCACGGTCACCGGTACCGGTTCCGCCCTGCCGGCGAGTCCTCGATCGAGCAGCACCAGCCGGGCCTCGGACCAGCTCGGCGTAGCCACTCCGTCGATCGACACGATCCGCTCGCCCGGCCGGAAGCCCGCCTCCGCCGCGGGCGTGTCGTCCCCGACCTCGCCCACCTTCGGCACGAGGCCCTGCACGCCGAGCATGAACATCGCGCTGTACATGACCGCGGCGAGCAGGATATTGACCGCCGGACCGGCCGCCACCACGGCGGCCCGCCGTCCGACCGTCTGGCGGTTGAAGGCGCGATGGCGCTCGCTCGCGTCGACCTCGACCTCGCGCTCGTCGAGCATCTTGACGTAGCCGCCGAGCGGCAGCGCCGCGATCATCCACTCGGTCTCGTCGGCCCCGAAGCGCCGGCGCCACAACGGGCGGCCGAAGCCCACGCAGAATCGCAGCACCTTGACGCCGCAACGCCGCGCGACCCAGTAGTGGCCGAACTCGTGCACCGTCACCATGATGCCGACGGCGACCAGGAATGCACCGATACTCACCAGGAACTGCATCATCGCTTGATCGTCTCCGCCATGCGGTCAGCGTGGGTCCGCGCCACGTTGCGCGCCGCGCAATCGGCCTCGAGTACGCCGTCGAGCGACTCGGCGTCGCCGGCGTCGACGCCGGCGGCCAGTGTTGCCTCGATCACGCCGGCGATCGCCGGGAACGCGAGGCGGCCCTCGAGGAAACGTTCGACAGCGACTTCGTTGGCCGCGTTCATCGCGGCGCCGGCCGCGCCGCCGGCCCGGGCCGCCTCGAGCGCCAGGCGCAGGGCCGGGAAACGGCCCGTATCGGGGGGCTCGAACTCCAGGGCCGCGAGCGCCGTGAGGTCGAGGGCATCGACCCCGGCCGCGACGCGCTCGGGCCAGGCCAGCGCGTGCGCAATGGGGGTGCGCATGTCCGCATGGCCGAGCTCGGCCAGCACGGAGCCGTCGACGTAATGCACGAGCGAGTGGACGACGCTCTGCGGATGAACGACGACCTCGACCTGATCGGGCGCCGCATCGAACAGCCAGCAGGCCTCGATCACCTCGAGCCCCTTGTTCATCATCGTGGCCGAGTCGACCGAGATCTTGCGCCCCATTGCCCACGTGGGATGCGCACACGCCTGCTCGGGCGTGACGGCCGCCAGCGTCTCCGGGCCCCGCCGCAGGAACGGGCCGCCCGAGGCGGTGAGCATGATCCGCTCGACCCCGGCCCCGGGCAGCCCGGCGTCGCGCCGCGGCGGCAGGCACTGGAAAACCGCGTTGTGCTCGCTGTCGATCGGCAGGAGGGTCGCGCCGGACTCCAGCGCCGTACGCATGACCAGGCCACCGGCCATGACGAGCGGTTCCTTGTTCGCGAGCAGCACCCGCTTGCCCGCGCGGATCGCGGCGACGGTCGACGTCAGTCCCGCGGCCCCGACGATCGCGGCCATCACGGTGTCGACGCCGTCGGCTGAGGCCACCGTCTCCAGGCCATCGGGGCCCGCGAGGACCCGCGTCGCGAGCCCCGCGCGACGCACGCGGTCCGCGAGGTCGTCCGCCGCGTCGGTGTCGGCCAGCGCGGCGAACCGCGGCTCGAGCGACCGGACCTGTGCCCAGAGCGCATCCACCTGGCGGTGGGCGCTCAAGGCGACGACGCGGAACCGGCCCGGGTGGCGCGCGACGACGTCGAGGGTGCTCGCCCCGATCGATCCGGTCGAGCCGAGCACCGCCACGCCGGCCGGCTCCGGGGCGCCGTTCGCGCTCAAGGCAGCGCCACCCGGCTCATCAGCGCGAGGCCCAGCACCATCACCGGCGTCGCGGCGATCAGGCTGTCGATCCGGTCGAGGAGCCCGCCGTGGCCCGGGAGCATGGCACCGCTGTCCTTCACGCCGGCCTCTCGCTTGAGTACGCTCTCGAACAGGTCGCCCGCCACCGACAGCAGGCCCGCCGCCACGGCCACGCCCAGCCAGGCCGGCCACCCCGCGGCGGGCACGCCGAACAGCCAGGCACCGGCGGCGGCGTAGATCACCACCGCAGTGACGCCGCCGGCCACCCCCTCGAGCGTCTTGCCCGCGCTCACGCGGGGGGCGAGCTTGTGCCGGCCCCATGCACGGCCGGCGAAATAGGCGCCGATGTCGGCGACCCAGACCACCCCGATCGCGTAGAGCATCAGGGCGCGCGCGGCCCAGTCGATGCGCTGGCCGAGCACGCCGATCGCGAGACCGAGCGACGGCAGCAGCAGCACGCCGGCCACGAGCCAGCGCCAGCGCACGCCCGGGGCCAGGCCGGTTCGTGGCCCGCCCCCGGCCAGCAGCCACGCGGCCACGAGGCACCAGAACACCAGCGCCGCCGACAGCCAGAAGCGCGCCAGCCCCGGCGCGAGCCACCAGGCGGTGAGCCCCAGGAGGCCGACCGCGAGCGCGAAGGCGAGCCGCGGCGCCCGATCGGCGCAGCCGACCAGGCGCGACCACTCCCATGCACCGATTGCCGTGACGGCGAACGCGGCCACCGCGAGCGGATCGGGTGGCAGCAGGAAGATCGCGGCCAGGACCAGCGCCCCCGCGAGCAGCGCGGTCACGACGCGGACTCTAAGCATGGGGCAGGTGCTCGGCCTGCTCGGTCGTGCGACCGAAGCGCCGCTGCCGGCCCCGGAAATAGTCGATCGCCTCGTCCAGCGCTGTGGCATCGAAGTCGGGCCAGAGCGTGTCCGTGAACCAGAGCTCCGTGTAGGCCAGGTGCCACAGCAGGTAGTTGCTGATGCGGTGCTCCCCGCCGGTGCGGATGAACAGGTCGGGCTCGGGCATGTCCGCCAGCGAGACATAGCGGCCCAGCACGCCGGCGTCGATCTCTTCCGGGCGCAGGCGCCCGGCGGCCACTTCCTCGGACACCCGGCGCGCGGCCCGGGCGATGTCCCAGCGGCCGCCATAGTTAACGGCGATTGTCAGGGTCAGGGCGTCGTTGTCCGCGGTCTTGACCTCGGCACGCTCGATCTCGCGCCGGAGGGAGCGGCCGAGGCCGTCGCGGTCGCCGATGAACTGCACGCGGACCCCGTTGGCGTGCAACCGCCCCACCTCGTCGCGCAGCGTGCGCAGGAACAATTCCATGAGCACCCGCACCTCCGACTCGGGCCGGCGCCAGTTCTCGCTCGAGAACGCGAACAGCGTCAGCGCCTCGACACCGCGACGCGCGCAGCGCTCGACGATGGCCTGCGCGGCGCGCACCCCGGCCTTGTGGCCCTCGGTGCGCGGGGCGAATCGACGGCGGGCCCAGCGGCCGTTGCCGTCCATGATGATCGCGATATGCCTGGGCTCGCTGCCATCGCTCATAGATTGCTCCGGGGCATCGCCGCGCGGGCGCCCCAGTGGCCGAGCGCGACCGGCGGCCGCGGGGGACGGCCGCCGGCGAGACGCATCAAACCTCCATCAGGTCCTGTTCCTTGCGCTCGAGCATGCGGTCGACCTCGGCGATGGCGTCGTCGGTGATCTTCTGCACGGCCTGCTCCGCGGCATGCTCCTCGTCCTCGCTGATCTCCTTTTCCTTGAGCAGCGACTTGAGATCGCCGTTGACGTCACGGCGGATATTGCGGATCGCGATGCGTGCATTCTCCGCTTCCTGGCGCACGACCTTGACGAGGTCGCGCCGGCGCTCCTCGGTGAGCGGAGGCATCGGCAGGCGGATGACGGTGCCGGCCGTGTTCGGGTTCAGTCCGAGGCCCGAGTTGATGATCGCTTTCTCGATCTTCGCAACCATCGATTTCTCGTACGGCTGCACGGCCAGCGTACGGGCATCCTCGACGAAGACGTTGGCGGCCTGATTGATCGGCACGTCCGCGCCGTAGTAATCCACGTTCACGTGGTCCAGCAGACCCGAGTGAGCCCGGCCCGTGCGCACCGCCGCGAACTCCTGCTGAAGCGCGGCGACGCTCTTCTTCATGCGTTCGCGCGCGTCCTTCTTGAGATCCTCGATCATGGCTCTCCTCGCTCGACGATCGTCCCGACGCTGTCACCGCAGACCAGGCGCATGAAGTCGCCCTCGTTGTTCAGGTTGAAGACCTGGAGCGGGATGTCGTTGTCCCGGCACATGACGATGGCCGTCGCGTCCATCACGGCCAGGTTCATCGAGAACACCTGGTCGTACGTGACCCGCTCGTAGCGCCGCGCGCCCGGATGCGAAACGGGGTCCGCGTCGAACACCCCGTCGACCTTGGTCCCCTTGATCATCAGGTCCGCCCCGATCTCGATTGCGCGCAGGCTGGCCGCCGAGTCGGTGGTGAAGAAGGGATTGCCGGTGCCCGCGGCGAACACCACGACCCGACCTTTCTCCAGGTGGCGGACCGCCCGACGCCGGATGTAGTCCTCGCACACCTGGTTGATCTCGAGCGCCGACATCACGCGGCAGAACACGCCCAGCTTCTCCAGCGCGTCCTGCATCGCGAGTGCATTGATCACCGTCGCCAGCATCCCGATCTGGTCGCCGGTGACGCGATCCATCCCCGCCTGCGCGAGGCCGGCGCCGCGGAAGATGTTGCCGCCGCCGATGACGACCGCAACCTCGACCCCCAGCGCGCTGACGTCCCGCAGTTCGCGCGCGATGCGCCCGAGAACAAGCGGGTCGACGCCGTACTGCTCATCGCCCAGCAGTGCCTCGCCGCTGAGCTTCAACAGCACCCGCCTGTATACCGGTTCGCGGTCGCTCATCGCTGTACGCCAACTCCGCCTCGCGCGCCTTCTGCGGGGCGCCATTGTAGCCCACGGTCACCGGGGGCCGACGGCATCCGTCACCGGCACGCCGGCGAGCGCGGCGCATCCGCCGTCGTGGCGGATCTCCGGGCGACGCGATCGCGGCCGGTCAGGCGCCCTTGGCCTGGGCCTTGACCTCGTCGGCGAAATTGTCCTCCTTCTTCTCCTTGCCCTCGCCGACCTCGAAGCGGCGGAAGAAGGACACGTCGGCGGCATTCGCCTCGAGCATGTCCTCAACCGTCTGGTCCGGGTCCTTCACGAACGGCTGGCCCAGCAGCGTGATCTCGGACAGGTGCTTGCGCAGCCGTCCCTCGACCATCTTCTGCACGATCTCTTCCGGCTTGCCGCTCTCGCGGGCCTGCTCCTCGAGTAACTGACGCTCCTTCGCGAGCGCATCCTGCGGGATGTCGTCGGCGCGCGTGGCCGTGGGATTGCTCGCGGCGATGTGCATCGCCAGATCCTTGCCCACCTGCTCCGGCCCGCTGTGATCGACCAGCACCCCGATCCGGTTGCCGTGGAGGTACGTCGCCAGGCGACCCGCGGCCGCGACGCGGCGCTCGAACCGGCGGACCTCGATCTTCTCCCCGATCCTGGCGACGAGTTCCTTGGTGGCCGTTCCGATGTCGCGCTCGTCACCGTCGCCCAGCGTGAGCCCGGCCAGCTCGTCGACGTCGGCGGGATCATCCTCGAGCACCCGATTCGCCACGCGGGCCGCGAACTGCTGGAACTCCTCGTTCTTGGCCACGAAGTCCGTTTCGCTGTTGATCTCGACCAGCACGCCGGTCTGTTCGTCCGCCGAGACGCGGGCGACGATCATGCCCTCGGCGGCGACGCGACCGGACTTCTTGTCCGCCTTGGCGAGGCCCGCCTTGCGCATGGCCTCGATCGCCCCCTCCATGTCGCCGTCGGACTCCTTCAGCGCCTTCTTGCATTCCATCATGCCCGCACCCGTGCGGGTGCGGAGTTCCTTCACCATCGCGGCCGTAATGTCCATCGCGGCGCTACCCCATTTGACACTTGCCGGGCGCGGGCGCGCGGCCCGTCCCCTGTGGATTCACTTGTCGTCGCTGCTCGTAGTCGTGTTGCTGGCGGCCGCCTTCTTCGACGCGGTCTTCTTGGCCGCCGCCTTCTTCTTGGCGGCGGTCTTCTTCGAAGCCGCGGCGCCGCCCGCTTCACCGGTCTCGGCCCCGGTCTCGCTCGCGGTATCCGCTTCGGCCGTTGCGGCCTCGCCGCCGCTCGCCGCGGCCGGCGGATCGCTGGCGGTTTCCGTCTGCGTATCGGGTGCCGGCTCCGCCTCGCCCCGATCCGCGGCCGTGCTGGACGTGGTCTTCTTCGAAGCCACCTTCTTCGCCGCCGCCTTCTTCGCCGCCGCCTTCTTCTTGGCCGCGGGCTGGGCGGGCCGGCCGCTCGCGTCGACCTCGACGAACTCGTCGCCCTCGCCCCCGCCGGTCGCAAGGCTCCGGCCCGTCTCGATCGCCTCGGCCACCGCCTGCGTGTACAGCTGGATCGCACGCAGCGCGTCGTCGTTGCCGGGGATCACGTAGTCCACGCCGTCCGGCGGGTTGTTGCTGTCGACGATCGCCACGACCGGGATGTCGAGCTTGCGCGCCTCGGCCACCGCGATGTCCTCGTGGCCCACGTCCACGATGAACATCGCATCCGGCAGACGCTCCATGTTCTTGATACCGCCCAGACTCCGATCGAGGCGATCCTTCTCGCGCTCGCGTTCGAGCCGCTCCTTCTTGTTGAGCTTGTTCAGCGACCCGTCGTCGAACATCTGCTCGAGGTCCTTGAGGCGGCCGATCGAGTGCTTGACGGTCTTGAAGTTGGTCATCATGCCGCCGAGCCAGCGCCGGTCGACGTAGGGCATGCCGCAGGAATTGGCGGCCTCGCGGACCGCGTCGCGGGCGGCACGCTTGGTGCCGACGAACAGGACGGTGCCGTTGTTGGCGGCCACGCTGGAGAGGAAGTTCCGTGCCTCATCCATCAGCGGCACGGTCTTTTCCAGGTTGAAGATATGGATCTTGTTGCGTTCGCCGAAGATGTACGGGGCCATCTTCGGGCACCAGTAGCGGGTCTGGTGGCCGAAATGAACACCCGCCTCGAGCATCTGGCGCATCGAGATACGAGACATGGAGAACCTCTTGTGTCGGGTTGAGCCTCCACGCGACCAGCCCGGCCAACCGCGCGGGCCGGCGGCCTCGCATGGAGGCTCGCGGCTTCGCGCGGCACCCGACCGGACCCTGACGGTGCGCGTGTGCGGATTAGCGCCGCTGCCGGGGGTCTCGCCCCGGGCGCACGCCGGCGCGCTTTATACCACAACGGGCGGTTCCCCTCAATCGGAACCACCCCGAGGCCCTCGGCGGGGGCGCCGCGATGCGCTACAATTCCGGCCTTGGCCGCAATTGATCACGAGGCCCTGATGTCCTCACCCGCGCAGGCGTCCAGTCGCGTCGCCCCCAAGACCGCCGACGAGATCGAGCGGATGCGTGTCGCCGGCCGCCTGGCGGCGAGCGTGCTCGACATGATCGAGCCGCACGTCGAGCCCGGGGTCACGACGGAGGAGCTCGATCGGCTCTGCCACGCATACATCGTCAACGACTGCGGCGCGACCCCTGCGCCCCTGAACTACCGCGGGTTCCCCAAATCGGTCTGCATCTCGCTCAATCACCAGGTGTGTCACGGCATCCCGGGACCGCGGCAGCTGAAAAAGGGAGACGTGCTGAACATCGACGTCACGGTCATCAAGGACGGCTTCCACGGCGACACCAGCCGCATGTTCTACGCGGGCGAACCGGCGCGCCACGCGCGCCGGGTCTGCGAGGTGGCGTACGGGGCGATGGTCGCCGGCATCCGTGCGGTCGCGCCCGGCGCGCGCATCGGCGACATCGGCCACGCGGTCCAGCAATACGCCGAGGGTCACCGATGCTCCGTCGTGCGGGAGTATTGCGGTCACGGCATCGGGCGCGGCTTCCACGAGGAGCCGCAGATCCTGCACTACGGCAAGCCCGGCACCGGCCTGGAGCTGGTGCCGGGCATGGCCTTCACGATCGAGCCGATGATCAACGGCGGCAAGCGCCACGTGAAACTGCTGGGCGACCAGTGGACGGTCGTGACCAAGGACCACGGCATCTCCGCCCAGTGGGAGCACACCGTGATCGTCACCGAGGATGCCTGCGAGCTCACCACCCTGGCCGATGGCCGCAGCCTCTGAGCCCGTTGCCGGGGACGCCGGCGCACTGCCGGGCGTGTGTTTCGACGCGGCCGGTGTGGACGCCGCGATCGACGCCGGCACGCCTCGCGCGCGCGCCTACGCCGGCGCCCTCGCGGCGCTCGATCGGTCGCTCGACGCCGCCCTCGATGCCGGCTGCCCCGCGCGCACGGTGGTGGCCGCCCGCACCACGGCAATGGATGCGCTGCTCGGGCATGCCTGGTGCGCCGGGTTCGCCGATGCGGGCGACGACATCGCGCTGGTCGCCGTGGGCGGCTACGGTCGCGGCGAGCTCCACCCGCATTCCGACGTCGACCTGCTGATCCTGCTGGAAGAAGGGGCCGAGGCCGCATACCGCGAGGCGATCGAGGCCTTCGTCACGCTGCTCTGGGACATCGGCCTCGAGATCGGCCAGGCCGTGCGCAGCGTCGAGCAGTGCGTCGAGGCCGCGCTCGAGGACGTGACGACCGCCACCAACCTGATGGAGTCGCGGCCGCTCGCCGGCAGCGAACGGCTCTTCGATCAGGTGGTGGAGGCCACGGGCCCCGACCGTGTCTGGCCCACGACCACCTTCTTTCGCGCCAAGCTCGACGAGCAGAAGGCGCGCCACCGCAAGTTCGACCGCACCGCCTATCGCCTGGAACCGAACATCAAGGAAGGGCCCGGCGGACTGCGCGACATCCAGATGGTCGGCTGGGTGGCGAAACGCCACTTCGGCGCCCAGACGCTGGCGGAGCTGGTTGACCACGGCTTTGTCACGCGCGACGAGTACCGGCGGCTGGTCCACGGCCAGGAACTGCTGTGGGCCATCCGCTGGCGCCTGCACCGCCTGACCGGGCGGCGCGAGGACCGCTTGCTGTTCGACCACCAGCGCGATCTCGCCTCGGCCTTCGGCGAAGACCCGGGCCAGGACCCGAACCGGGCCGTCGAGGCGTTCATGCAGCGCTACTACCGGGCCGTGATGGAGCTCCAGCGGCTCAACGAGATCCTGCTGCAGTTCTTCCGCGAGGCGATCCTCGAGCCCGCCGGCCGGCCTGCCGTGCGGCATCTGAACGAGCACTTCCGCGTCCGCGGGGAGACGCTGGAGATCGCCACGCCCGAGCGGTTCCGCCGCGAACCCCGCGCGATGCTCGAGATGTACCTGGTGCTCGCCAAGCATCCCGAGATCCGGGGGGTCCGCGCCGAGACCCTGCGCCGGCTGCGCGACGACCTGGATGCCTTCGATGACGACGTACGCGCCGACCCCGAGGCGCGGCGCATGTTCATGGACCTGCTGCGCCAGCCGTACCGCGTGGCGAGCCAGCTCTTCCGCATGAACCGCTACGGCGTGCTCGGTGCCTACCTGCCCGCGTTCGACCGCATCGTCGGGCGCATGCAGTACGACCTGTTCCACACGTACACGGTCGACGAGCACACCCTGCGGGTGATCCGCAATCTGCGCGAGTTCCGCGTGCCCGACGAGGAGCGGCAATCGGCCTTTGCGCTGTGCGTGCAGCTGATGGCGGAACTGGCGGAGCCGGAGCTGCTCTACGTCGCCGCCCTGTTCCACGACATCGCCAAGGGCCGCGACGGCGATCATTCCGAGCTCGGAGCGGTCGACGCCGAGGCGTTCTGCGACGCGCACGGTCTGGGCTCCGTGCAGACCGGCCTCGTATGCTGGCTCGTGCGCAACCACCTGCTGATGTCGATGACCGCGCAGCGGCGCGACCTGAGCGATCCCGCGGTGATCCACGAGTTTGCGCGCTCGGTGAGCTCGGTGGCCCACCTGAACCACCTCTACCTGCTCACGGTGGCCGACATCCGGGCCACGAATCCGACCCTGTGGAATTCGTGGAAGGACAACCTCCTGCGCGAGCTCTACCAGAAGACGGTGCAGGCGCTGTGGCGCGGCCTCGACAATCCCATCGACAAGGACGAGCGCATCGCCGAGGTGCAGCAACACGCACGCCGCGAGCTCGCGGCCTGGGCATTCGATCCCGAGCGCATCGAGACCCTGTGGGCCGATCTCGGGGAGGCCTATTTCCTGCGCCACAATGCCGACGAGATCGCCTGGCACACGCGCGGGCTGCTCGAGCACGGCGACCGCGACGATGCCCTGATCCTGCTGCGCCAGGAGACGCAGCGCGGCTCGACCGAGCTGTTCATCTCGCGTCGGGACAACCGCTACCGCTTCGCCCTGGTCACCACCGTGCTCGACCGGCTCGGCCTGTCCATCGTCGATGCGCGCGTGCTGACCTCGCGCAGCGGGCGCGCGCTGGACACGTACCTGATCCTGGAAGCCTCCGGCGAGCCCATCACCGATGGTTACCGCCTGGCCGACATCCGCAGCGGCCTCGAGGCGGCCATGGCCGATCCCGAGCGCCTGCCGGAGCAGCCGGCGCGGCGCACGCCGCGGCGGATGCGCAACTTCGACGTGCCGCTGACCGTGGAGGCGGAGGACCAGGCCGAGCACGGGATCACGGCCATCGAGATCACCGCGAGCGATCAGCCGGGCCTGCTGTCCAAGATCGCGCGCGCCTTCCTGGCCGTCGGCGTGCGCGTGCACAACGCCCGCATCGCGACCGTCGGCGAGCGCGTCGATGATGTGTTCTTCGTCACCACGCCGGACAACCACCGGCTCGGCGACGCGCAGGTCCGACGGATCGAGCGCGAACTGTCCGAGCGCATCAGCAACCCGGGAGCATCATGACCGCCAGCGACCCCAGCGATACCGTCGCCCTCGCCCGCGACCTCATCCGGCGCCGCTCCGTCACGCCACAGGACGCGGGCTGCCAGGACGCGATCGCCGAGCGGCTCGCCGCGGCGGGTTTCGCGGTCGAGCGCATGCCGTTCGGCGAGGTGGCGAACCTGTGGGCCCGCCACGGCACCGTGGGACCGACCCTCGTGTTCGCCGGCCACACCGATGTCGTGCCGACCGGCCCGGAGGAGCGCTGGAGCGAGTCCCCCTTCGCCGGCAGCCTGCGCGACGGCCTCCTCTACGGCCGGGGAGCCGCCGACATGAAGGGCAGCGTCGCGGCCATGGTGGTCGCCGCCGAGCGCTTCGTGCGCGCCCACCCGGCGCATGCGGGCTCGGTGGCCCTGCTGATCACCAGCGACGAGGAGGGCCCCGCGGTCGACGGCACGCGGCGGGTCGTCGAGGCCCTGGCGCAACGCGGGGAGGCGATCGATTACTGCCTCGTGGGCGAGCCGTCATCGGCGCAGCGGTTCGGCGACACGTGCAAGATCGGCCGCCGTGGCTCGCTCACCGCGCACCTGGCCGTTCAGGGCCTGCAGGGCCATGTGGCCTATCCGCAGCGCGGGCGCAACCCGGTGCACGAGCTGGGTCCCGCGCTGGCCGAGCTGATCGGCACGCGCTGGGACGAGGGCAACCCGCACTTCCCCCCGACGAGCCTGCAGGTCTCGAACATCCATGCCGGCACCGGCGCGGACAACGTCATCCCCGGCCACGTCGACGTGGTCTTCAACTTCCGCTACTCCACCGAATCGACCGCGGAAGGCCTGGCCGCGCGCACCCGCGAGATCCTCGAGCGCCACGGCCTCGCCTACGAGTTGCAGTGGCGCCACGGTGGCGAACCGTTCCTCACCGAGCCGGGCACGCTGACGGAGGCGCTCGCGCGGGCCGTGGAAGACACGGTCGGCCACCGCCCCGCCCTGTCCACCGCCGGCGGGACATCCGATGCCCGCTTCATCGCCCCGACGGGTGCCCAGGTCATCGAGCTCGGGCCGCTGAACACCACCATCCACCAGGTCGACGAGCACATCGACGGCCGCGACCTCGACCGCATGACGGCCGTCAGCGAGCGTCTCGCCGAGTGGTTGCTCGTGGGCGAGGGTTGAGGGCCGGGGGCGAAGGGCTCGGGGCGGAGGGCGCAGCAGACGCTGGCTGAAGCGCTCGGAGACGGCAACAGCCGGTAGCGCGCGCGAGCCGCACCTGGGCGCGGGCGGGCTGCCGGCGCATGATCGACCCCGCGGCGCTGGGCCCTCGACGCGCCCGCGTCGGCCGGGCCGCCGCGACCGCGGTGGCTTCCGGCCCCGCGCCGCCGGCCGCGATCACGTGCCCTCGGCGGCGAGGGCCTCGAGGTCGTCGAGCTCCGCCTCGGTGAAGCCGGCGTGCAGCCGCCCCTCGCGATCGAACGGCCCCTTGATGCGGCCGCTCATGTATTCGCGGATGAGCTCGGCGAACGTGGCCCGCGGCGCGCGGTTGGCCCAGCGGCAGGCGGCATGGAACCAGCGGTTGCCGATGTGCACGTGCTCGATCTCGTCGTGGTAGATGGTGTCGAGCGCGGCCACGGCATCGTCGGCGCCCATCGCCTCGAGGCTCTTCATGAGGCCGGGCGTCACGTCGATCCCGCGCGCCTCGAGCACCCTGGGGACCAGCGCCATGCGCACGAGCAGGTCGTGATCCGTCTTGACCGCCGTCTCCCACAGGCCGTCGTGTGCCGGGAAGTCGCCGTAGTCGTGACCGCGATCCCGCAGCAGGCCACGCAGCAGGGCGAAATGGCGCGCCTCGTCCGCCCCCACGCGCGCCCATTCGAGGTAGAACGCAGGCGCCATGCCCGGGAAACGATAGACGGCATCGACGGCGAGGTTGATCGCGTTGAACTCGATGTGGGCGAGCGCGTGCAGCAGTGCCGCGCGGCCCGCCTCGCTGCCCAGGCCCCGGCGCGGCAGTTCGCGCGGGGGCACCAGGGCGGGCCTCTCCGGTCGCCCCGGCACATCGAAACGCCGCGGCACGTCGGGGTGGGAAGGCTGCAGCCGGCCCGCCTGCAGGTCGGCGTGCAGCGCGGCCGCGGCGGCGCACTTGCGCGCTGCGTCCGTCTCCAGCACCACCGCCTGCGCACGTGCCTGCAGCGTCGGCCGACTCATGTGCCCGTCCCCGAATACATCGAGCGGTACAGCTCACGGCTCTTCAGCGGGCGGCTACCGAGATGGGGCGCCAGGCTCGCGCGCAGTATGCGGCGCGCGCTGCGACGCACGTCGGCATCGGAGAAGTCGCGTGCGGCGATCGCGCGCAGGTGGGCACCGGGCACGCGCACGGCCGCCTCGCCGGCGGGGCCCTGCGCGGGTGCCGGTCCGTGCTCGGCGACGAAGTCGTAATCGACACCGCCACGCACCGCCTCGCCCGTGTCGGGCTCCGCCTCCAGCGGCGGGGCGAAGCCGAGGGCGTCCAGCAGCTCGAGCTCGAATGCCCGCAGGGCCCCTTCCGCCGAGCCGTCATCGGCGCTGAGGCGCGCGAGCACGGCGGCATAGGCGTCGAAGGCCGCCGGGTTGGGATCGTCGCGGCCGAGCAGGCGCATCACCAGCTCGCTGCAGTAGAAGGCCACCAGCAGCGTGCGCCCGGCCGGCGGGGCCCGCCAGTACGCCGCCTCGACGCTGTTCAGGTTGCGCAGCTCGCCGCGCCCGGACCAGGCCAGCAGCAGCGGCTGGAACGGCTCGAGCAGCGCCCGGCTGCGGTTGCCCCGCCGGCGCACGCCGCGCGCCACCAGCCCGATTCGCCCCGCATCCTCGGTGAGCGCCTCGAGCAGCAGGCTCGTGTTGCGCCAGGGCCGTGCCTGGAGCACGAAGCCGCGGCTCAGCTCGCCGCGCGCAGCGCTCATTCCGGGTCGTAACCGAACTGCCTGAGGGCGCGCGGATCGTCGGACCAGCCCGGGCGCACCTTGACGTGCAGCTCGAGGTGGACCCCGGCGCCGAACAACCGCTGCATGCCGCGCCGCGCACTCGACCCGACCGCCTTGAGCACGCCCCCGTCCCGGCCGATGACGATCGCCTTCTGGCCCTCGCGCTCGACCCAGATCGTGGCGTCGATGCCCGCGCGCCCGTCGTCGAGGCTCCGGAAGCGATCGACCGAGACGGTCAGCGAATACGGCACCTCCTGGCCGAGCCGCCGCGTGAGCTGCTCACGCACCAGCTCCGCGGCCAGGAAGCGTTCATCGCGGTCGGTCAGGTCGTCGCTCTCGAACTGGTGCTCGCCGCCGGGCACGAGCGCCAGGATCTCCTGCCAGAGACCGTCGACGTTGTCGCCCTTCCACGCCGACAGGGGCACGATCGCGCGCATGTCCAGCGCCCGCGAGAACGACTCGAGGAACGGCAGCAGCTTCTTCCGGTCGCGGACCCGATCGATCTGGTTGACCACGCCGACGACGGGCACGCCCGCATCGCGCAAGCGATCGCGCACGAGGGCATCGTCGTCCTCCCAGCGGCCGGCGCCGACCACGAACACGGCGGCGTCGACGCCCGTGATGGCCGCGGTGGCCGCCCGGTTGAGACTCCGGTTGAGCTGGCGCCGCGCGTTGCCGTGCAGCCCCGGCGTGTCGACGAAGGCCACCTGCATCGGTCCATCGGTGACGATCCCGAGGATGCGGTGGCGCGTCGTCTGCGGCCGTGCCGCGGTGATGCACAGGCGTTCGCCGATGAGGCGGTTGACCAGCGTCGACTTGCCGACATTGGGCCGCCCGACCACGGCGATCACGCCGAAACGGGAAGACGCCTCGGTCATCGGCCTCAACCTCCCCGCAGCTGCTCGAGACACGCACGGGCGGCGCGCTGCTCGGCCTTGCGCCGGCTGGTATCGGTCGCCCGCTGTTCGCAATCGAGCGCCTCGATCCGGCAGCGCACGGTGAAGCGCTGCGCGTGGTCGGCGCCGCTGACCTCGACGACCTCGTAATCCGGCGGCGGATGGCGCCGGCTCTGCAGGTATTCCTGCAGTCGCGTCTTCGGGTCCTTGAGATCGTCGGCACGCGGCAAGTCGGACAGGCGCGCGGCGAACAGGCGCAACACCAGCGCCCGCGCGGTCTCGAAGTCGCTGTCGATGAACACGGCGCCCACGAGCGCCTCGACCGCGTCCGCCAGGATCGAATCGCGCCGATGGCCGCCGCTCTTGCGCTCGCCCTCGCCCATGACGAGCGCGGGCCCCAGCTCGAGCTCGCGCGCGATCCCGGCCAGGGTCTCGCCGCGCACGAGCGCCGCCCGCAGCCGGCTGAGCTCGCCCTCCGGCGCCTGCGGCCGCAGGCGGAAAAGCTCGATCGCGATGATGCTGTTGAGCAGCGCGTCGCCCAGGAACTCCAGGCGCTCGTTGTTCGCCGACCCGGCGCTGCGGTGCGTCAGTGCCTCGCGCAGCAACGCCGGATCGCGGAAGCCGTGCCCTAGCCCGCGCGCGATGCGCCGCGTCGCATCCATCGCGTCAGGGTCCGAACGTCCGATCGAAACTGACGACGAGCGCGACGTTGTACATCAGCTTCTTGCGCTGCTCGTACTTGACGTCGATCGCGATGCCGTTGTCCTTGCGCCGGATCTTCATGACCTCGCGCGGGTCGACGCTGCTGATGTTGTTGAGATCGAAGCGGGTCGTGATCTTGTTCCACACTTCGTTCATCGCATCCTCCGGCCCGGTCTCCTCGATCACCGATTCCGTCACCTCGGCGACGTTCCAGTACGTCAGGTACACCGGGATCAGCCTGACCGCCAAGAGCAGGATGAAGCCGATCAGTATCAACAAGCCCAGAAGCGACCACATCGACATCCCGCGCTGCCTGTATCTCCAGCTCATGCCCCCTCCCTACTCGATGGTATTGCCGATCCGCGACCAGTCTACCCCACTGCCGCTCCAGTCCCAGTGCATCCAGATGAACTCCGCTTCGCCCACGAGGTTGGCACGCGGCACATAGCCCCACGTGCGGCTGTCGTTGCTGTGGTCGCGGTTGTCGCCGAGCACGAAGTACTCGGCCTCGGGGACGACGAACTCGCCCTCGGGGCTGCGCCCTTCGGGATCGAGCAGGACCTTGTGCACCGAGTCGCCGATCTGCTCGCGGAACTTCACCAGCCCATCGCCGCCCGGAGGCTCCCCTCCGGGGTGGTACGTCCCGAGGCGCTCCATCGGCACCGGGTCGCCGTTGATGAACAGGCGGCGGTTGTAGTACGCAACGCGATCGCCGGGCACGGCCACGACGCGCTTGATGTAGTTGACCGAGGGCTCGCGCGGGTAGCGGAAGACGACCACGTCGCCGCGCTCGGGGGCGCCGGTATCGACGACCTCGCTGTGGGTGACCGGCAGGCGGATACCGTAGGCGAACTTGTTGACCACGATGAAATCGCCCACCTCGAGGGTCGGCAGCATCGAGGGCGAGGGGATGCGGAACGGCTCCCCGATGAACGAGCGCAGCACCAGGACGACCAGCAGCACGGGGAAGAACGAGCGCGCGTATTCGACCAGCGTCGGGTCCGGGATCGCGTCGGCCCGCGCCCCGCGGGTCCTCTGCATCGATTTCGATCGCCGCCGCCCGGCGAAGGCCACCGCGTCGATCAGCCAGATCAGCCCGCAGACCGCCGTGGCCAGCACGAGGATGAATTCGAAATCCAGCGCCATTTGCCTAGTCTCCGTTCAGCGCCCGCGAGGGGGCGCCGTCGCGCGCGGGCGCAGGGCCGCCCGAGGGACGGCGGGCGCACGCTCGCGCTGCCCTACTGATTCTTCTCGACCTGGAGCACGGCAAGGAAGGCATCCTGCGGGATCTCCACCTTTCCGACCTGCTTCATGCGTTTCTTGCCTTCCTTTTGCTTCTCGAGCAGCTTGCGCTTGCGGCTGACGTCGCCGCCGTAGCATTTCGCGGTCACGTTCTTGCGCATGGCCTTGACCGTCGAGCGCGCGATGATGTGATTGCCGATCGCCGCCTGGATCGCCACCTCGAACATCTGGCGCGGGATGATCTCCTTCATCTTGTCGACCAGCTCGCGCCCGCGCTGCTGGCTCTTGTCGCGGTGGACGATCAGCGACAGCGCGTCCACCCGGTCACCGTTGATCAGGATGTCGAGCTTGGCCAGGTCGGAGGCCTCGAAACGCTTGAATTCGTAATCGAAAGAGGCGTAGCCGCGGCTGACCGACTTCAGGCGATCGAAGAAATCGAGCACGATCTCCGCCAGCGGCAGCTCGTAGGTCATCGCGACCTGGTTGCCGACATAGGCCATGTGCTTCTGCACGCCGCGCTTCTCGACGCACAGCTTGATGACGTCGCCGATGAACTCCTGCGGCATCAGCAGGTTCGCCTCGACGATGGGTTCGCGGATCTCGCCGATCGAGGTCACGGGCGGCAGCTCGGACGGGTTGTGGACATTGACGACCTCGCCCTCGGTCGTCTCGACCTCGAACACGACCGTGGGTGCCGTCGTGATCAGCTCGAGACCGTATTCGCGCTCGAGGCGCTCCTGGACGATCTCCATGTGCAGCATGCCGAGGAAGCCGACGCGGAAGCCGAAGCCGAGCGCCTGCGACACCTCGGGCTCGTAGTGCAGCGACGAGTCGTTCAGCCGCAGCTTCGACAGCGCATCCCGGAAGGCCTCGTAGTCCGAGGAATCGATCGGGAACAGGCCGGTGAAGACGTTCGGGCGAACCTCGCGGAAGCCCGGCAGCATCTGCGCGGCGGGTCGCGCGGTCGCGGTGATGGTATCGCCCACCTTGGTCGCGTCGATGTCCTTGATGCCGGCCATGAGGAACCCCACCTCGCCGGCCTCGAGCGCCGAGCGCGGTTCACGCTTGGGTGTGAACACGCCCACCGAATCGATCTCGTAGTCGCGGCCCGTGGACATCATCCGGATCTTCTCGCCCGGCTTCAGCCGCCCCTCGAAGACGCGTACCAGCGAGACGACGCCGATGTACTGGTCGAACCAGGAATCGACGATCAGGGCCCGGGTGGGAGACGCCGAGTCACCCGCCGGCGGCGGCACCTGCTGGACCAGGCGCTCGAGCAGATCGATGACGCCCACGCCCGTCTTCGCGGACACGCGTACCGCATCCAGCGCCTCGAGCCCGATCACGTCCTCGATCTCCTGGGCGACGCGGTCGCCGTCGGCCGCCGGGAGATCGACCTTGTTGAGCACCGGGATGACCTCGAGGTCGAGGCCGATCGCGGTATAGCAGTTGGCCACGCTCTGGGCCTCGACGCCCTGCGAGGCGTCCACCACGAGCAGCGCCCCCTCGCAGGCCTGCAGCGAGCGCGCCACCTCGTAGGAGAAATCGACGTGGCCGGGTGTGTCGATGAAGTTCAGCAGATACTCGGTGCCGTCACGCGCCGTGTACTTGAGCGACACCGCCTGCGCCTTGATCGTGATGCCGCGCTCGCGCTCCAGGTCCATGGAGTCGAGCATCTGGTCCGAGCGTTCGCGCTCGGTGACCAGGCTGCAGTTCTCGATGAATCGGTCGGCGAGGGTCGACTTGCCGTGATCGATGTGGGCGATGATCGAGAAGTTGCGGATCTGCTGCATCAGGCGTCCGATTCCGCGTCGAGGGCGCGCTCGAGCGCGCCCGGGTCGAGGTGGTAGCGGGCGATCTCGCGACCGTCCAGTTCGAGCACGGGCACCAGGGCGTTGTAGCGCTGCACCAGCACCGGATCGCGATCGATGTCGACGCAGTCGATATCGAGACCGTGGCGCACCGCCACCGGGCGGGCCGCGGCGAGCATCTCCGAGCAGAGGCCGCAGTGCTCGCGCGTGTAGAGGACCAGGCGAGCGGCCATCAACGCCCCTCGGGGACCTCGATGGCGACGAACTGCGAACCGTCCGCGCGCTCCACCAGCAGCGCGACCGTGGCGCCCGCCGCCCGCTCGGCGACGCGCTCGCGGAAGTCCGACACGCCGGCCACCGGGCGCGCGTTCATCATGGTGATGACGTCGCCCTTGCGCAGGTCACTGCCGGCCGCGGGCCCGCCCTCGATCGCGCTCACCTGCACCCCGCCCTGCCCGATCCCGAGCGACTCGCGGCGCTGCTCGTCGACGGCCTCGACGCGCAGGCCGAGGCGGGCGCCGGCGGGCTCGCCGCCCGCCCCGTCGGGCTCAGCGGACGGCTTCGACCCGCGCTCGGCAATCGCGTCGCGGTCCGGCAGCCGCGCGATCGTCACAGGGATGGCGATGCGCTCACCGTCGCGGATGATGCCGACCCGGGCACGGCTGCCCACGGGCGTGTTCCCCACCATCGGCGGCAGTGCGCTGGAGCGCCGGATGCGGCGGCCGTCGTACTCGACGATGACGTCACCCGTGCGGATCCCGGCCCGCGCCGCCGGCGATTGCGGCAGCACGCGCGACACCAGGGCCCCGCGCGCCTGCTCCATGGCGAACGAGCGGGCCAGGTCGCGGGTGACCTCCTGGATCATGACGCCGAGCCAGCCGCGCGTCACCTCGCCGTCGGCGCGCAGCTGCTCGGCGACATTCACGGCGACGTCGATCGGGATCGCGAACGACAGCCCCATGAAGCCGCCGGTGCGACTGAGGATCTGCGCGTTCACCCCCACGACCTCGCCGTCGAGGTTGAACAGCGGCCCGCCCGAGTTGCCCGGATTGATGGCGACGTCCGTCTGGATGAACGGCACGTAGTTGTCGCGCGGCAGACTCCGCCCCTTGGCACTGACGATCCCGGCAGTGACCGAGTGATCGAAGCCGAACGGTGACCCGATCGCCACGACCCACTCGCCCACCTCGAGCTTGCCGGGGTCGCCCGTTGCGACCGCCGGCAGGCCCTCGGCATCGATCTTCAGCAGGGCGATATCGCTGCGCGCGTCCACGCCGATCAACTCCGCGTCGAACCGACGCCGGTCGTGCAGCCGCACCACGATCTCGTCGGCGGCCTCGACGACGTGGCCGTTGGTCACCACGTAACCGTCGGAGGCAATGATGAACCCGGAGCCGAGCGACGCGGTTTCATTGACCGGCGGATGTCCGCGCTCGCCGAAGAAGCGGCGGAGCAGCTCGCCGAACGGCGAGTCCTCGAGCTCCGGCATGTCGAAGCCCGGCGGCAGGCCGCCGCGCTGCGGCTCGACCTCGCGGCTGGTGCTGATGTTCACCACGGAGCGGTACTCCTGCTCCACGAGCTCGGGGAAGCGGGGTCCGGCGGCATCCGCCGCGAGCGGAACACCGAGCAGCACCAGGCAGGCGATCGCCGTCGAGCGCAACGGCATCGGTTACGCGTCCCGAGCGGCGCGGTCGGCCGACGCTGCGGCACGGGCGGCCGCGAACGATGATCTGGCGCGCTGGTTCGACATGCTGTTCAGGGCCTCCTGACCGCGGCTACCCCGCGGGGGCCGGCACGACGGGGCGGGATCCAAAGGGGAGCGGCGTCGCGGCCGCAGTAACGCTGGTGGCGACCGTTGCGGCGGACGGTGGATCGGGAGCGGCAGGCACCCGCACGGCCGACCCGCTCGCCGCCCCACCGTATGCGCGCACCGCCAGCGGCGCGGATCATAGCACAGGCGGTGGCGCGCCGGCAGGCGGCTCAGCGGGTCCCGACCCGGCGGACCGCCGCCGCGATGCGGCGCACGGTCGCCTCCGGCACCTCCCCGACCACCGTGACCTGGTGGCCGTGGAGCACGCGTGCGAAGGCGTGGACGGCGCCCATCCGCGACAGGCCCCGCATCGGTGTCTCGCCGGGGTCGCTGGACTCGACGAACACCGATACCGCGGCCAGCCCGTCGCTGTAGACCGAGTGCTGGACCACGCCGTCACGACCGGGGATCGTGCCGGGGCGGTGCGACCGGAGCTCGAAACCGGGCGGCAGGTCCGTCACGCGCCAGTCCGGATCACCGACGCCCGCGCCACCGTTGTCCGTCCTGCCGTGGCGCATGTAATCGACGCCCTCGAGGGACGGCCGGAAGCGCGCCGGGTCGAACGCGTCCGGCTCGCGCACGCGGGTGAACATGAGCCGCTCGTAGACCATTCCCTCGGCGTCGACCAGGTCGGATCGCAGCAACAGGTCGTGCTCGCTGCCGATCCACATGCGATAACCGTAGCGGTAGCGGTCGCTGCCACGGATGCGCACGATGCGCGCGGCGCGCCCGGCGATACGCGCCTCGCCCGCGTGGCTCGCGCTGTACTCCGGCGGCAGCGAGCGCAGATCCCGCGGCGGCTTGGGGGCCAGCGTCCCGCCGGGTCGGCGATCGATGAACGCACGGCCGCGCGCCGGCCATACGCAGGTCACGCGCTCGCCCCGGCGGATGATCTCGAACGGCTCGCGCGTGAGGAACTGCATGCGCTCGTGCTCGACGCCGTCCCGGTAGCCATGGACGAGGTGCATGCTCTCGAGGTGGCCGCCGTGCGCGTAGACGAGATCGCCGGCGTAATTCTGCGTGCGCATGGCCTCGGCCATGCGCGCCACCAGGGCGGACGCATCCTGCGACGCGCTCGCCGCCGCCGCGTGCACCAGCAGCAGCGCGAGCGCGAGCGCCGGACCGGGCCCGGCCCGCCTCCGGCGTCGCTCACTGCTCCCCATTGAGCCCCGACATTCGGCTGGCCGGCATCACGCCTGGCAGGTCGCGTCCACCGGCGAAGCGGTTGTGGCTGATGAGGTACATCGAGAGCCGCTCGCGTGCCGAGCGCGAGGCCGGCCCCGCGTCGCCCGCGGCAAGGAGGTCACCACTGGCGAGCCGGCGGTGGTCGAGCGACGCGCCCGCCGCAGGAGCGTCGTGGTCCGCCATCCCGCCGGGGCCCGCCGGGCCGCGCTCGAGCCCGTTCGGCCGCAGGGCGAGCAGCGCACCCAGCGCGAGCAAGGCGAGCCCC
>CAZVFN010000008.1:0-44806 GCA_964626335.1 uncultured Ectothiorhodospiraceae bacterium | reverse complement strand
CGGCCGAGCGGGCCCGCCAGCGCGAGGGCGAGGCCCGCACCGCCCTGCGCGACGGCGACACGGTGCGGGCCCGAGAGCGGCTGCGGGCCGCGCTCGCCGCCGATCCCGCGCGCCACAGTGCCCGCGAACTGCTGGTCCGGCTCGAACTGCGCGCCGGGCGGACCGGGGAGGTACGCAACCTGCTTGCCAACGGGTTGCAGCGGGCGCCGCGGCGCGCGGGCTTCGCCAAGCCCTACGCGCGCCTGCTGGTCGATGCCGGCGACCTCGAGCGGGCGCTGCGCGTGCTCCAGCGCGCCCGGCCCGCGGGCGAGCGCGATGCCGGTTATCATGGGCTCAAGGCGGCGGTCGCGCAGCGCCTCGAGCGCCACGAACTGGCGGCGCAGGCGTACACGCGGGCCCTGGCGATCGACCGCGAACGCGGTGTCTGGTGGCTCGGCCTCGGCATCTCGCTCGCCGCCATCGATCAACCGCGTCGGGCGGTCGAGGCATTCCGCCGGGCCCGCGCGAGCGGTGACCTGAAACCGCGGCTGGACGACTGGGCGGCGCGGCGCATCGAGGCCCTTTCGCGGGAGTAGAACGACATGGCGCTGAGACAGAAGATCCGCCTCGGAGACCTGCTCCTGCGAGACGGGCTGATCAACCAGGAGCAGCTCGACCAGGCGCTCGCCGAGCAGAAACGGCGCGGGCGCAAGCTCGGGGCCACGCTGATCGACCTCGGTTACACAACCGAGGACCAGGTCCTCGACTCGCTCGCGCGCCAGCTCAACCTCGAGCGCGTCGATCTGCAGCGCTACGAGTTCGACCCGGAGGTCGTGCGCATGCTGCCCGAAACCCAGGCGCGGCGCTTCCGCGCCGTGGTCCTGGCCGACGAGGGCGAGGCGCTGCTGGTGGGCATGGCCGACCCGACCGATATCTTCGCCTACGATGAGCTCGGGCGCCACCTCAAGCGCCCGATCCGACAGGCGGTGGTCAGCGAGACCCAGCTTGTGCGCATGCTGGATCGGATCTACCGTCGCACGGCCGAGATCAGCCACCTCGCCGAGGAGCTCGGCCAGGAGCTGTCCGAGAGCGACTACGACATCGAGCGCCTGCTCGAGGAGGAAGAGGACAGCGAGGTCCCCGTCGCCAAGCTGCTCAAGTCGCTGTTCGAAGACGCGGTGCAGGTCGGCGCCTCGGACATCCATATCGAGCCGGATGAGCGCGTGCTGCGCATCCGCCAGCGTGTCGACGGCATGCTGCAGGAACAGGAGATGAAAGAGCGGCGCATCGCGCCGGCGCTGGTGCTGCGCCTGAAGCTCATGGCCGGCCTCGACATCTCGGAGAAGCGCATGCCGCAGGACGGGCGCTTCAACGTGCGCGTGAAGAAGCGCTCGATCGACGTGCGCCTGTCGACCATGCCGGTGCAGTACGGCGAGTCGGTGGTCATGCGCCTGCTCGACCAGAGCGGCGAGCTGCTGTCGCTCGAACAGCTCGGCATGGCCGACGACACCATCCAGCGCCTCCGGCGCAACGTGCATCATCCCTACGGCATGGTCCTGGTCACGGGTCCGACCGGCAGCGGCAAGACCACCACGCTCTACGCCGCCCTGAGCGAGCTCAACAACGCCGAGAAGAAGATCATCACGGCCGAGGACCCGGTCGAGTACCGGCTGCCCCGGATCAACCAGGTCCAGATCCAGCCCAAGATCGGGCTCGATTTCGCGCGCATCCTGCGCTCGGCGTTGCGCCAGGACCCCGATGTCATGCTGGTCGGCGAGATGCGCGACGCGGAGACCGCCGACATGGGCATGCGGGCAGCGCTCACCGGCCACATGGTGCTGTCCACGCTGCATACCAACGACGCGATCGCCACCGTCGATCGCCTGGTGGACATCGGGGTGGAGGGCTATCTCATCGCTGCGACCCTGCGCGCCGTGGTCGGCCAGCGCCTGTTGCGGCGGGTGTGCGCGAGCTGCCGCCATGAGGCCCAGCCCGATCCCGCTCAGAAGGCCTGGCTGGAGGCCCTGCTCGGCCCGGAGCGCGCGGGCAAGCTGACGTTCCACGCCGGCCGCGGCTGCGGCCACTGCAACCGCACCGGCTACCAGGGGCGCATCGGCATCTACGAGCTGCTCGAGCTGACCGACGACATGCGCAGCGCCCTGCGCAGCAACGACACGGCCGCCTTCGCCCGCGCCGCGCGCAAGGCGCCGGGCTACACGCCGCTGGTACTCAGCGCCCTGAAGCTCGCCGCCAAGGGCGTGACCACCCTGCGCGAGGTCGAGCGCGTCTCCGGCGAGGTCGAGCAACCACTCGATGCCACGCCGCTGAAGGAGACGCCGGAGCCCGTGGAAGCCGCGGCCACGGGATCGAGCCATGCCGCACTTTGACTACGTCGCGCGCGACCGCTCCGGCAGTCGCATCAGCGGCCGCATCGAGGCCGGCTCCGTCGACGCGGTCGTCACCCAGCTGTTCGACCAGGGCGCGACCCCGGTCGAGGTCAACGAGGCGCGGGGGCGCGACCGGCCGGGGCTCCGGCGCCAGCTCGGCCTCGACCGGCCCACGCGCGACGACCTGATCCTGTTCACGCGCCAGATGTACACGCTGGCCAAGTCCGGCGTGCCGCTCATGCGCGGGCTGGTGCAGCTTGCCGAGTCCACCCGCAACCCGCGCCTCGCCGAGACCATCCGCTCGCTGATCGACGATCTCGAGTCGGGTCGCGAGCTCGCCGGTGCGCTGTCGCGCCACCCGACCATCTTCCCGCCGCTGTACGTCGCGATGGTGCGCGTCGGCGAGGAATCCGGGCGCCTCGAGGAGGCGTTCCAGCGTATGACCGACTACCTCGAGCGCGAGCGCGACAACGTCCGCCAGGTCAAGCAGGCGACGCGCTACCCGATGATCGTGGTGATCGCGATCGGCATCGCCGTGTTCATCCTGATGACCTACGTGATCCCGGTCTTCGCGCGCGTGTTCGACAAGTTCGACGCCGAGCTGCCGCTGATGACGCGCGGGCTGATCGCCGTCTCCGATTTCTTCGCCGCCTACTGGTGGGCGATCCTGTTGCTGCTCGGCGCCGCCTGGGTCGGCCTGCGCCTCTGGCGCCGGACGGAGGAAGGCGCGCTGCGCTGGGACCGCTGGAAGCTGCAGACCCCGATCATCGGCAGCATCCTCCTGCGTGGCGCGCTCGCGCGCTTCGCGCGCGCCTTCTCCATGGCGTTCCGCTCCGGCGTGCCCATCCTGCAGACGCTCAATGTCACGGCCTCCGCGGTCGACAACGTCTGGATCAGCCGCAAGATCCTGGCGATGCGCGAGGGCATCGAGCACGGCGACGCGCTGTCGCGCACCGCCCGGCGGGCCGATGTGTTCACGCCGCTGGTGCTGCAGATGATCGCGGTCGGCGAGGAGAGCGGGCGCATGGACGAGATGATCGACGAGGTGGCCGATTTCTACGAGCGCGAGGTCGAGTACGACGTCAAGAACCTGGGCACCCTGATCGAGCCAATATTGACCATCGGCGTCGCGATCCTGGTGTTCCTGCTCGCGCTGGGCGTGTTCCTGCCGATGTGGGAGCTCGGCCAGGCGCAGCTCGGCGGATGACACGCCGGCGTGGACAGCACGGCCTGTCGCTGCTGGAGTTCACGCTCGTCGTCACGATCCTCGCCGTGCTCGTGGTCGTCGCGTTCGATCGCATCGCCGCGCTGCGCGTCGATGTCGAGCGCGCGGCCGTGCAGCGGGCGGTCAACCGCATGCAGGCCGCGCTCGCCGTGCGCTTCTCGGAACTGCTCGCGCGCGGCGAACACGAGCGCCTGCGCGCGTGGGATGGCGGCAACGCGCTGCGCCTGATCCGCGCGCACCGCCACGGCGACGGCGAGCCGGGGATTTCGGGGCCGGGCGAGTGGGCCTACGCCGACGGCGAGATCGTCTATCGCCCCGCCTACCCGGCCGCGCTGACGGGCGACCCCGATGCCGTCGGGCGCTGGCGGGTCGAGCTGGTCGGCAACCCGGATGAACCGCGCGGCCTGATGCTGCAACCCGTCCAACCGTTGCTCGATGCCGACACCGATCGACCGAGCCAGGAGGAGTACTGACGATGGACCCGATCACGAGCCTGCTCGTCGCGTGCGCCATGGCCGTGCTGGCGGCACTGCTCGCGCTCACGACCCTGATCGGCGCGCTCGCGGCGGTGCGCCCCGAGCTGCTCGAGAGCCTGCGCCGCACCTCGGACCGGCGCTACTCGCTGCGCCGGGCCATGGGCCCGCTCGACCGCCCGCGCAACGTCGACCGCTGGTTCTACCGCCATCACCGGGCCTACGGCAGCGTCGTCGTGGTGCTCGCGCTGTTCCTGCTGTATTTCCTGGCGTTCGGCGAGCTGCGCGCGAGCTGGAGCCTCGTCCTCGGCCCCGAATACCGTGATTCCGCGGCCATGGCCGGCGAGCTGGCACGACTCCTGCTTTGGATTTCGTCTGCGTTCGCGCTGATCATCGGTACGGTCGTCTTCGTGCGGCCCAGCGCCCTCAAGACCCTCGAGCGCGGCGCGAACCGGTGGCTGACGCTGCGGCGCGCCACCCGCAGCCTCGACCGCGAGCACGGCGGGCTCGACCAGCGCGTCGCACGGCGACCGCGGCTATGGGGTACAATCAGCGCCCTCGTCAGCCTGGTGCTCCTGGTCGCGCTGATCGTGCAATGGCGCATGAGCGGCATCGCCGGCTGAACAACAACAGCCCCGACCGCGTTGCGGCCGGGCAACGGTTCTCACAGAAGGGAAGGCGGCACCGCGGTGACCGCCGGCCGCCGGAAGCGGCAACCACGGGCTGCGGCCCGACAAGCAATCGACAGGAGTTTCCAATGCACAAACAGCAAAGCGGTTTCACGCTGATCGAACTGGTCGCGGTGATCGTGATCCTCGGCGCCCTCGCCGTGGTCGCGCTGCCGCGCTTCATCAACCTGCAGGACGAGGCGCAGGACGCTGCACTACAGGGCGTTGCCGGTGCTGCCGGGTCGGCCGCCGCCGTTAATCTGGCGGGGGCGCTCGCCGGCGATTCTGCCGCAACGACGGTAACGAGTTGCAGCGACATCGAAACTGCTCTGCAGGGCGGTATCCCGACTGGTTATTCCATTACCGGAGGCACGATAAGCTCTTCCACCCAAGGAGAAGAGGGGGACTGTTCGGTTGAGCAAGATACTGCCCTCGGCGGCGGGTCTCAGACGTTCACGGGCTACGCAGTCCCGAATCCGCCGACTCCGTAAACTGGTCCCAAAAGACCAGCAACTTTTGTAGAAGACCCGCTGCTGCGGGTCTTCTACTTTTTGCATCATGAATACCACCCGGCCAGTGCGAACCAATCCGTCAAACGGGGCCCGCGTCGGCGCCATCATCGCGTTCATCGTGCTCGCCTACTGGCCGTCCCTCGACGTGCCGTTCGTCTTCGACGACTTCCACAACATCGTCACGAACGATGCGGTCCACCCGGAGCGCTGGTCGGAGCTCGTCGCGCCGTTTCAGGAAGAGCGGGGCGTGCGATCGCGACCCTTCGGCAAATTCACCTTTGCCGTGAACTACCTCGCCGACGGCCTGAACCCGACCGGCTACCATCTCGTCAACATCGCGATCCACATCGTCAACGCGGTTCTGCTCTACGCCCTGCTCCTCGCGTTGACGCGCGCACCCCGATCGCCACCGGCCCTGGCACGCAACGCCGCACTCTTCGCGTTCGGCGCGGCGCTGATCTGGGCCCTGCACCCGGTCAACACGCAGGCCGTGACCTACGTGGTGCAGCGACTGGCGTCGCTCGCCGCGACCTTCTATCTGCTGGCCATGCTGCTGTTCGTCCTCTGGCGCACGGGCCGCGTCCGCACACCCATTGCCTGGGCCGGGATCGCCGCGTCGTTCGTCCTCGGCTTCCTGACGAAAGAGCACACCGTGACCCTGCCGGCGGCCCTGCTCCTGGTGGACGTCGCGTTCTTCGCGGGCTGGCGTCGCCGGCACAGCATCCTGGTCGCGGCGCTCGCGGTGGCGGCGATCCCGTTGCTGATCACCTACGGCCACGCCACGCTCGAGTACCTCACGGAACCGTCGCCGCGGCGCGGATTCTCGGCCCTGGAGCGCCTGATGACGCAGGGCCGGGTCATCGCCCATTACCTGAGCCTCATCGTGTGGCCCGATCATGGCCGGCTGCAGGTCGACTACGACTTCGCGGTCTCGCGCGGGCTGCTGCAGCCCCCCGTCACGGTGCTCGCGTGGGCGGCGCTGGCCGCGGTCACGTTCGCCGCCGCGGTCGGGCTGCGGCGACAACCGTGGCTGTGCGCGGGCTGGCTGTTCTTCATGCTCGCGATCGCCGTCGAGTCCTCGATCGTCATGATCGAGCTCGCGTTCGAGCATCGTGTCTACCTGCCCTCGCTGCTGCTGGTGGCCGGCATACTCGCGCCGGCCTACAGCCATGCCACCTCGCCGCGGGCAGCGCGCGGGTTGGCGCTCGTCGCGATCGCCGTTGCGGGGCTGCTGGCGTTCCAGACCGTGGAGCGCAACCGCGAGTGGGTGGATCAGGGCGAGTTGTGGAAGGCGGACATGAAACGAGGCGCGTCCCAGTTCCGGAGCGCACTCAACTCGGCGTACGCGCTGGTGCGACAGGGGCGGCCCGACGAAGCGCTCGATATCCTCGAGCGCGTGCCGAAGAATCTCGAGGGTCTCAGCGCCGCCAAGATCGAGAAGAATCGCGGCGACATCCTGTTCATGCTCGGGCGCTATGAGCGCGCGCTGGAAGCCTTCACCCGCTCCCTGGAGCAGGTGAAGGCCGATCCCAGGGCCGCCTACTCCGTTGGTACGACCCTCGTTCAGCTCGATCGGCTTGAAGACGCCCGAAAGATGCTGGAGCAACTCCGCGAGACCCTGCCCGACAGCAGTTACACCGTCCTGCTCGAGGCCGAAATCCGTGCGGCGGACGGCGCGCCCGGAAAAGCGCTCCGGAGGCTCCGACAGGTCGCCGCCGAGCGCGAGGGATCATGGTCGCCGCAGACCATCAATGCGGTGCGATTCCATATCGCCCACCTGGAGCGTCGCCTCGGGCGCCACGAGGCGGCGGCACGGCAGTACCGGGCGATCGTGGATTCCGATCCGAAAAACTGGAATGCCTGGGCCCATCTCTACCATATGCTCAGGGCGGGTGGCTCCGAGGCCGAGGCGGCGAAGATTCGCCGCTACCTCGACCGCCACGGCGTGGATCCCGCCGCGTGGGCGCCGGGTCGCGACAGCGACACCGGACCGGCGTACCGCCCGGTGGCGGACAGCCCGGGATGATTGTGGATACCGCCGCATGGACGCCGATCGGGGCACCCACGCAACGGCCTCCGCGCGGTCGACACGGCCGCCGAGCAAGTCATCGCGTCCCTGCGTTACGCTCTACGGGAATGACACGGGGAGCTCCGGTGCACGCAACCGCCCACGCCCGACGCCGACGAGCCACCAGGGGTTTCACGCTGATCGAACTCGTGATTGCCGTCGTCGCGCTCGCGGCACTCGGCGCCGCGATCGCGGCCGTGTTCATCACGGGTCCGGCGGCGAGTGCGGATCCGCAGATCCGCGCGCAGGCGCGGGCGATTGCGGAGGGCTACCTGGAGGAGATCCTGCTCAAGGCCTATGAGGACCCGGACGGCACGGAAACCGGCGGCGTCGAGGCGGGCGAGAGCCGGGCCACCTACGACGACGTTTGGGATTACTGCGACATCGGCAACGACAACGACTGCAGCGGCGGCGCCGAGAACCCAACCAACCAGGATGGCAACCCGATGGCGGGCGGCGACCTCGACGCCTACCAAGTGACGGTGATCCTCGACGGCACCTTCGGGTCGGACCCGGCCACCGTGCGCGTGCGCGTCGACCACACGAGCGGCCGCGTCGACTACGAGCTCGTCAGCCAGCGGGCGGACTACTGAGCATGCGCGCGCTGCGCACCACCGCCCCGCGGGGCTTCAGCCTGATCGAGCTCGTGGCCGTTCTGGTCATCATCGCCGCGCTCGCCGTGTTCGCCGCCCCGCGGCTCGACACCGCCGGTTTCGAGCGCTTCAACTTCCACGAGGAACTGCTGGCAGCGGCGCGGCATGCGCAGAAGACGGCGACGGCCACGCGCTGCCCCGTGCGCTTCCGCGTCGACGCCACCGCGGATAGCTACTCGGCCACCTTCGATGGCGACGGCCCGCCCGACAGCGGGGCCGGCCCGCCTCAATGTTCCGCCGGCACGCCGCTCCTGGCACCCGGTGGCGGCGGCAACCTTGCGTCGACGGCGCCCGACGCCGTCGACGTGACGAGCGGCGCCACGGTCACCTTTAACGGCTTCGGCGTGCCCAGTGGTGCGGCGACCGTGACGCTCGACGGCGGACGCCAGGTCGTGATCGAGACGAACACGGGCTATGTCCATGATTGAGGCTCGGGGCAGGGGCGTGGCGGCCACCGGCTTCACGCTGATCGAGAGCATCATCGTGATCCTGCTGATCGGCATCCTCGCGGCGATCGCCGCCGTGTTCGTCGTGCAGCCGTTCGAGGCGGCACGCGACGTCACGCGCCGCGCCGAGCTCGTCGACGCCGCCGAGACCGCGTTGAACCGCATGACCCGCGAGGTCCGCCTGGCCGTGCCCAACAGCGTGCGCGTCGACGGCAACGCCCTCGAATTCCTGCGGACCACTACGGGCGGACGCTACCGGCGATTACAGGCACCCGGTCCCGGCACGGAGGCGACGCTGAATCCGACCCAGGCCGCCGGCACCTTCGACGTCCTCGGTGGCCTGCGCGAGGGTGCCGGCGTGCAGACGCGAGGGCCGGGGCGCGACTGCGCCGACGGCAGCGGCGACTGCGTCGTCGTCAACAACACGGGCACGGCGGGCTTCGACGCTTACGACGGCGACACGGTCGCCGCGATCACGGCCACGGCCGGGCTCGGCGACGGCGACACCACCAACGACGAGATCAGCTACGACACGGGCGGTACCCCGCCGGGTTTCCCCGCGCACTCGCCGAACCAGCGCTTCCAGGTGCTCGACAGCGTCGTCAGCTACGTCTGCCAGGGCGGCGGCATCGACCGCTTCGCCGGCTACGGGCTCAACGCGAGCCAGCCGAATCCGCCGGGCGGCACCCCCGATCTGCTCGCGAGCGACGTGACGGCCTGCGACTTCGACTACGACGGCGGCGCGGGCCAGCGCCACGGCCTCGTGACCATCGACATCACGATCTCGCGCGCCGGCGAGACCGTGCGCCTGGTCGACCAGGCCCACGTGGTGAACGTGCCATGAGTTTTCCGCGACGACAGCACGGCGTCGCCCTGTTCACGGTGGTCTTCCTGATCGTGGCCGTCGGTGGCCTCGCCGTCTCGCTCGCGCTGATCAGCGGCCAGCAACAGATCGGCAGCGTGCAGGCGCTCGACCAGACCCGCGCCTACTACGCGGCCCGTGCCCGCCTGGACCGCGAGATCGCGGACAAGTTGAGTGGCGGGGGGTGCTCCACCCCGGACACGGTCGCCGACGACATCGGCGGATTCACCACGGTCGTCGACCAGTGCAGCCGCACGACGGTCGACGAGGGCGGCACCAGCTACGACATCATCGAGCTCGAGGTGCGTGCATTCCGCGGCAGCGCCGAGGCCGGCACACTGGTGCAGCGGTCGATCGGCGTCCAGGTAACCGACGCACCGTGAACACGCCGGAACCGCGATCGAAGGCCGATGGAGCGCGCGTAGGCCGGCTTTCGCCGCAGGCGACAGCCGGCGTGCCTGCGGCCACCGTTGTCCTCAAGCGCCGGCTGGCTCCCTCCGGTCGCAAGCCGGCCTATGGCGTCATGCGCGGTGGGTCCGAACGGGCGCCGCGGCCATGCGCCGCCGGGCCTGGTACGCGCGCATCGTTCCCTCGACCTCGATCATGGGTCCATGGCCGAGGGCGATGACGCCATCCGGCGCTGGTGCCGCGACGGCGACGAGCGCCGGTTCGAGGATTTCTACCACCGGCATGCAACGCCCCTGTGGCGTCTGCTCGTGCTGCGCGGGCTCGAGCGCGAGGACGCCTACGACGTCGTCGCCGAGGCCTTCAGCCGTTTCATAAGGCAGGTCTGCAAGCGCCCCGACGCCCCGCGCGCGCTGCTCTACCGCATCGCCCTGAACCTCGCCACCGACCGCTCCCGGCGCCAAAAGGTCCGCGCCGTGGCCGACACCGATCCGGATGCGCTGGGCGCCGCCGGACCCCCGGCCGAGCTGCCGGAGGATGCGCGCCGCCTGCTGGCCGGCCTCGACCCGGGCGAACGGGATCTGCTGCTCATGCGTTACTGGCTGGGCATGACGCACCGCGAGATCGCGGCCGCGCTGGATCTGCCCGAAGGCACGGTGCGCCGCCGCGCCGCCGACCTGCTCAACCGCCTGCGGGACCTGATCGATGCAACCTGATCCCGAACGCGAGCGCGAATGGCGCGAACGGGCGGCCGAGCTGTTCGACTCCGCGCCGACGCCCGACGGCGCGCGCCTCGAGGCAACGCTGGCGTCGGTGCGTGCGCGCCGCGCGCGTGCGCGGAGCCGCCGTCGTGTCGCCTGGAGCGCGGCGGCCGCGGCGATGCTCGGGATGGCGGCCGCATCGGCCGCGTGGTGGCTGAATGACGACCCGGCGCCCATCGCGCCCGAGCCCGCCCCGGCGCCCGGAATCGAGCGCGACGAGGCGGAGGTCGATCCCAGCGAATCGGCGGACGACGGCCAGCGGGAGGCGGGTGCGAAGAACGAAGGACCGATCATCTACCGGCGGGCGCAATGATTGCTTCGCGTCGCGGGCATGGGCAGGACCGAGCACGAGCAGTTGGGTGTCGCGGTGCGTTAAGGCGGTGTCGAGGGCATGGAGACCGACAAGAATGCCGAATGTTCCTGGCCATAATCATCGGTTCCGTGCGGTGAGGCCGCTGATGCGCGCGGACGTTTTCGATCTGGCCCTGTGCGACGCCCCGGCGCGTACGAGTCATCGCCCGTGCGCCGATGGCAACGACAAGCGCGGCACCCACGTGCTCCACGACGCGCTCCGGGCGGCGCGCGTCACATTCGGCGTGCTCGCCGGCGAATCCGGGTCTTTCCATCGGCGCGAGGTGTTCTCCGAACAATGAACACGACTTCCCGTTCATCCCTATCAGCGCTGGTCCTTCTGCCGCTAATCGCGACGGTTCTGGTCGCCCCCCTGGAGGCGCGCGCCGCCGAGTTCGAAACCGGCTCGGTGGATCTCGATCGCACGATCGATAGCGCGCCGGGGAATTCGGGCTGGGCCGATGTCGCCTTCGATGCGAGCTTCGGCGCTGCGCCGGTGATCGTGGCCGGGCCGGTGACGCACAATAATGAACAATCGCTCAGCGTGCGCGTGCGCAACGTCACGACCGGCGGCTTCGAGATCGCCCTGACCAGCCCGTGCGACAGCGCGGACGAAGACCCGAACAAAGGCGGTCTCGATTGCCCTTCGACGAATCCGGGTGGCCAGCCGCAGTGGGCAACCGAGACCGTGCGCTGGATGGCCGTGCCGCCGGGCACCTGGACCTTTCCCGACGGCACGAAGATCGAGGCCGCACGCGACAGCGTCAGCGCGGTTCGCTCCAATCAGAACGAGCTCACTGGCGGCGATGAGGATGCTGGCGAGGCCGTGAGCTTCGCCAACAGCTACAGCAGCCGCCCGGTGGTGCTGCACACCGTCAATACGACCGATGATGCCGACTGGATCACCAGTTCGGTCTTCGGACCCGGTAACAGCCGCGGCAGCCCGCCGGACACGAGCGGGTTCACTCTGGCGCTGGAGGGTGCGGAGGTTACCACCTCGCACGATCCCGAGACCATCGGGTGGGTGGCGGTCGAGCCGTCCAGCGGCACGAATGACGGCATCCCCTATCACGCCGGCGTCAGCGCGGGACTGGATACCGACCGCCACGAAGACGGCTGCTTCAGTCAGGGCAGTTTCAGTGGCTATGCACCCGACATCCCTGACGTCATCGCCGCGCACAACACGATGCAGGGCGGCAACGGCGGTTGGACACGCTACTGTGACAGTCAGATCGAACCCGACCGGATCGACATTCACATGGATGAGGACCAGGTGAACGACGGCGAGCGCACGGGCATACCCGAGGCGACCTCGTGGTTCGCCTTCGGCGCCGACGGTATTGGCCTGCTCGTCGCGCCGATACCGCCGCCGCTGACCGAGTACCGCATGGAGGAGAGCGCCTGGGACGGCACCAGCAATGAGGTAACCGATGAAACCGGCAATGGCCACGATGGCACCGCCGAAGGTGATGCCACGACGCGCGGTAGTGATCCGCCGGCGCCGCCCGCCAGGTCGGGCGATCCTGGAACGTGTCGCTACGGTGACTTCGATGGGAACGGTGATTACGTCGCCGACGATGACGCCGGCAATTTCCTGAACGGACGCTCCGAAATCACCGTGACCACCTGGGTGCGCAATACCCAGTCCACGCCGGTCGACGCGGGCATCTTCACTACGGGGCCACCCCAGGGGCAGGACAACCGGCTTGGTATCCGCTACGATGCGTCCGGGGCGTCCACCGGCAACACCGCCAACCTGAAGGCATCGGTCAACACCGATCAGTGTGCCCCTGGTGAGGACTGCATACAGGTCGAGACCGAGAGCGGTATCCAGGTTGATGACAGTTGGCAGCATGTCGCCATGACGTGGGAATCGGGCGACAAGATCCGGGTCTACATCGACGGCGCCGAGGTGCAGACGACGCTCGTCGAGGGCAGTGGCAACCTGTCGGGTGTGCTCGACGATGTCGACTTTCTGAGACTCGGCCAGAGCACCAAGGGTGGTGCGGACTGGCAGGGCCAGATGGACGAATTCCGCGTCTACGGCACTGCACTCAGCCAACTGCAAATCGAAAGTATCTTCCAGGATACGCATCCGTGCGCTGCCGCCGGTGTCGACCACTTCACCCTGTCGCACGACAACGCCGGCATCAACTGCCGCCCCGAGAACGTCGTGCTCCGCGCCGAGGATGCCTCGGGCAATCCGGTGACCGACTACACCGGCTCGGTCGACCTGTCTACGACCACGAGCAACGGCGACTGGGCGATCGGCACGGGCAACGGCAGCCTGTCGGACGGCGGCGGCGACGACGGCAGCGCCACCTACACCTTCGCCGGCGGTGACGATGGCGAGGTCACGCTGGCGTTCTCGAACACGCACGCCGAAACGCTGAACATCGACGCCACCGATGGCACCGCCAGCGACGACGACACCGAGGGCGACATCACGTTCCGGCCCTGGGGCTTCGAGTTCACGCCCGACCCCATCCCGACGCAGGTCGCCGGGCGGCCGTTCGATCTGACGCTGACGGCCGTCGGCGAACTCCCCTCGGATCCGGGCTGCAACGTCATCGAGGAGTACGACGGCGACCGCGATCTCGCGTTCTGGTTCGACTACGAGGATCCGGGCAGCGGCACGGTCGACGTCACCGTCGACGGCACGGCGATCGCCGGCAGCGAGACCGGGGCCACTGATCAGACCATCGCCTTCAGCAACGGCGAGGCGACCGTCCCGGTCGATTACCGCGACGCCGGCGAGATCCAGCTCCACGCCAAGGACGACGACGGCGTCGGCGAGCCGCCGGCCGCCAGCGGCGACGAGCTGGTCAGCGGCGGCGCGATCGGCGGGGGAACCAACCCGTTCGTGGTGCGCCCGTTCGGCTTCTACCTCGACTTCGATCCGGACGGCGACGGTACCTTCGACGATCGCTCGGCGAACACGGGGTGCGGCGCCCAGACTTCCTGCGCGGCGGACGCGACCGGTGACGTGTTCGCCACCGCCGGCGCCGACTTCGCGGTCCGCATCGCCGCCGTCGTCTGGCAGTCCGCCGACGACAGCGACGGCGACGGGCGCCCCGACGGCAACGCCATCCTCGGCGACAACGCCGAGACCCCCAACTTCGGGCAGGAGGCGACGCCTGAGACGGTCGACCTGGCACGTACGTTGGTCGCGCCCTCTCCCGGCGCCAGCGCCAGCCTGGCCAACGCGACCGGCATCGGCGGTTTCAGCGGCGGGGCCCGCGAGGTAAACGATCTGCGCTACAGCGAGGTCGGCATCATCGACCTCGACGCAACGCTGTCCGACGGCGCCTATCTCGGCACCGTCGACGTCGGCGGCGCCGTCGCCGACGTCGGCCGCTTCCGTCCGGCCGATTTCGCAGTGAGCGTGCGCGAGGCCGGCATGTATGCCGCGACCTGTGCCGGCACGTTCAGCTACGTGGGCGAGGCCTTCGGCTACGAGCTGCGCCCGCGCCTGGACATCACCGCGCGCAACGCCGGCGGGGCGACCACCGAGAACTACCGCGGCAACTTCATCAAGCTCGCCGGCGCCGATGTGGCGGTCACCCCGCCGACGAGCGATGCCAGCGCGATCGGCAACGTCAGCGGCACCACCGATGTCGCGGTCACGCCCTCGCTCAACACGGGCGCGGTCGCCGACGACGGCGACGGCGACGCGCTCGGCAACGGCGTGCTCGTCTACAGCTTCGACGGCGGCGACCGCTACACCTACGACAAGGTGCACAACGCGCGCATCGACGCCTTCGACGCCGACCTGCCGATCACGGTCGACGATGTCACCGACGCTGACGGTGTCACCGACGCGAGCCTGCCGAGCCCGAACCCGTTCACGCCCACGGGCGTGCAGATCCGCTTCGGGCGCCTGATTGTCGATGACGCGTTCGGCCCGGAGATCGCCCCGGTCGAGCAGCGCTGGCGCATCGAGTACTGGCAGGGCACGAACTGGGCGACCAATGCCGCCGATGGCTGCACCACGCTGGCGCTGGGCAGCGACGTCGACCTCACCGGCGATGGCGGTACCTCCAACGGTGACCAGACCGTCACGCTCAACGACAGCGGCGGCACGGGCACTACCGAGATCACCAGCGGCGACGTGGCCTTCACCAGCGGCACGGCGACGGTGGTCCATGACGCGCCGGGCGAGGGCGAGCGCGGCTGGATCGGCGTGGCCAGCGATCTCGGCGCGGCCCACCACCTGCTCGTCGACGACAACGACGACGGCGGCAACGACGGGCCCTACGACGTCAACCCGGCCGCGCGCGTGACCTTCGGCGTGTTCGCCGGCGAGAGCGAGCAGATCTACCTGCGCGAGGTGTTCCCGACGCCGTGATCGATCGCGGCCGTGGAGCGGCCGCGGTTGCGCCGCTTGAGCCCGCGCGCGAAATGTCGAATAATCGACAGCCAGCGTCGGCCTCGCGCCGCCAGTCACCGGTCGCAAGTGCATGTCGAGTCCGCAATCCACCGGTTCCCCCGACAAGCCCGGCCTCCTGCTGGTCGATGACGACCCGCTCATCCGGGACAGCCTGTCGTACATGCTGCGCCCGGATTTCGAGGTGAACGTGGCCGAGACGCGGCGCGAGGCCGGCGATGTGCTGCAGCAGCTCGAGCGGCCCCCGGCCCTGGCGCTCGTCGATCTCGGCCTGCCGCCCTATCCGCACAAGCCCGACGAGGGCTTCGCGCTCGTGCCCGAGATCCTCGCGCACAATCCGCGCATGCGCGTGCTCGCGCTGTCGGGCCAGGATGATCCGGCCAACCTGCGCCATGCCTTCGCCCTGGGCGCGGCCGACTTCATCCCCAAGCCCTGCGAGCCGGAGCTGCTCAAGTCGCGGCTGAATCACCAGCTGATGCTGCTCGAGGCCGAGGTCGAGGCCGAGGAAGCGGCCCCCGAGACGGTGCTCAACGGCAACAGCGCGGCGCTCGACACCCTGCGCGAGCAGATCTCGCAGTTCGGCAATGCGCCCTTCCCGGTGCTCATCGAGGGCGACTCCGGTACCGGCAAGGAGCTGATCGCCAAGCGCCTGCACGAGTGCAGCGATCGCCGCGATCGGCCGTTCCTCGCGGTGAACTGCTCCGCGTTCACCGAGTCGCTGCTGGAGGCACAGCTGTTCGGCCACGCCAAGGGCGCGTTCACGGGCGCGACCCAGGCGCGCGCGGGCTTCTTCGAGGAGGCCGGCGAAGGCACGCTGTTCCTCGACGAGATCGGCGAGATGCCGCAGGAGCTGCAGTCGCGGCTGCTGCGCGTGATCGAGTCGGGCGAGTACTACCGCGTGGGCGAGACACGCCCGCGCATGGCGCACGCGCGCCTGATCGCGGCCACCAACAAGCGCCTGCTGCGCGAGGTCGATGCCGGGCGCTTTCGCCAGGACCTCTATTACCGCCTCGGCATCCTGCCGATCCAGGTGCCGCCGCTGCGCGAGCGCGGCGAGGATCGCCTCGAGCTGCTCGAGTACTTCCAGTCGTTCTACAAGGGGACGGTGGCGCCGTTCACGCTCGACGACGGCGCCCGCGAGCGCTGGCTGGCCTACCCGTTCCCGGGCAACGTGCGCGAGTTGCGCAACATCGTCATCCGCCTGGGGACGAAGTACCCGGGCCGCGAGATCGACGCGGCCACGCTCGAGGGCGAGCTGGATCCGACCGCGTGCGAGCAGGCCCCATCGTCCGCGGGTGACACGCCCCCGGACCAGGAGCAGGCGCGCGCCCGCCTGGAGGCCGGCGACTTCGACCTGGACCAGCACCTCGCCGCGATCGAGCGGGCCTACGTCCTCGCGGCCCGGGAGCTGGCCGACGGCAACCTGAGCCGGGCGGCCAAGATGCTCAACGTCAACCGGACCACGCTCTACAGCAAGATCGAGCGCGTGGGGGAGGGCTGATCCGCTTCCCCGGTGACTGCCTGGCGCGCGCCCCGCGCTGCCGCCGACCGCCGGCGGACGCACGGGTCGCGCCGCGTGCGCTCGACGGTCGCCCTTGCCCGTGCCCCCGGGCGCGCGCCACGCTTGATCCCCGCCATGTATCTTGATCACTTCGGACTCGACCAGCCGCCGTTCCGGATCACGCCGGACACCCGGGTCTTCTACCCGGGCGCGGATCGCGGCGCGATTCTGGAGGGCCTGGCATGGGCCATCGACAACGGCGAGGGCATCATCAAGGTCGTCGGCGAGGTCGGCAGCGGCAAGACCGTGCTCTGCCGCATGCTGGCGCAGCGGCTGGACGCGACGGTCGATCTGGTCTATCTGGTCAACCCGGACATCGGCCCGCACGAGGTCGTGCCCGCCATCGCCTTCGAGCTCGGACTCGAGCTCGGCGACGACGGCCGCCTCGGGCAGCAGCACCGCCTGCACGAGGCCCTGGTCGAGCGCCACGCGCAGGGGCGGCGCGTCGTCGTGTTCATCGAGGAGGCGCAGAACATGCCGCTGGCCACGCTCGAGGCGTTGCGGCTGCTGTCGAACCTGGAGACCGATGACGCCAAGCTGCTCCAGATCGTGCTGTTCGGCCAGCCCGAGCTCGACGCGAACCTGGACAGCAACGAGATCCGCCAGCTGCGCGAGCGGGTCACGCACGCCTTCGACCTGCGTCCGCTGGGGCGTGACGACGTCATGCAGTACCTGAATTTCCGCGTGCGCGCCGCCGGCTACCGCGGCCCGGACCTGTTCGGCCCGGGCACGGCCCGCGCCCTCAATCGCCACGCCTGCGGCCTGATCCGGCGCCTCAACGTGCTCGCGGACAAGTGCCTGCTGGCCGCGTATGCCGAGGGCACGCACACGCTGCGCCCGCGCCACGTGCGCCGCGCCGCCCGGGACATGCAGAGGTCCGGCCACCGACCCTGGGCCGATCGCCGCATCGCGTTCGCCGGGCTCGCCGTGTTCCTGTTGCTGGCAGCGCTGGCATGGAGCGTGCTTAGACCTGCGGGGTCGGGCTACGTCGAAGCCGACCTCGAGATCGGCGCCAGCGCGGAAGGAGAACGCCCATGAACGGGAGACGCCGCATCCTTGTTCGTTGCGTCCCGTACCTGATGGCCCTCGCGCTGGCAAGCGGCTGCGGCCTGTCGAATCCGCCCGCGCCGTCCGGGGGCCATCTCGACGCCGGTGATGACGCAGGCGCGGCGGCCGCGGAGCCCGGCGCCGCCACGGGCGGGGGCGACATCCCTTCACCCGTGACGGGGCCTGCCCCGGTCCCCGAGCCCGCGGAACCCGAGGACGCCGAACGCTACACTGTCGTCGTCAACCAGGTGCCCGTGCGCGAGCTGCTGTTCGCGCTTGCGCGCGACGCGGACATGGAGATCGACATCGCGGGCGACATCGGCGGCAAGGTGACGATGAATGCCATCGACGAGACCCTGCCGCGACTGCTCGAGCGGATCGCCTCCCAGGCCGACATTCGCTACCAGATCAAGCAGGGCTATCTGCGGATCTCGGCCGACGAGCCGTACATCGAGACCTACTCGGTCGACTACGTCAACCTGACCCGCTCGTCGCAGAGCTCGATCGAGACGTCCACGGAGGTGGCCTCCACCGGATCGACGGACGTTGGCCAGGATTCCGGCGGCGGCGGCCAGTCGGGCGGCGATCGCTCGCGCTCGGTGGTCGAGAACAGCAGCACCAACGAGTTCTGGCAGACGCTCGAGCGCAACCTGGGCGGCATACTCGGGGTCGAGCCGCGTGAAGGCGACCAGGCGCCGGACAAGCAGCGCTACCTGCTGATGAACCGGGAGGCCGGTCTGCTCACCGTGCGCGCGACGCAGGACGAGCACCGCGAGGTGCAGCGCTACATCGACCGCGTGCTCAACAATTCGCGCCGCCAGGTCCTGATCGAGGCGACCGTGGTCGAGGTCGAGCTCAGCGACCGGTACCAGGCCGGCGTGAACTGGCGCTTCATCTCGTCGAACGTCGACGGCATCGACATCGCCGACCTGATCGACGACCAGTCCCTCCAGGACCTGGATCCGGACGACCTGGCGAGCGACGATCTCGATATCCTCGATCAGAACCTGTCGGCCGGCCGCCTCGGCAGCTCGCCGGCGGCGAGCGCGACCTTCCTCGACGGCGATTTCGCCGACGGCGGCATCCAGGCGACCGTGCGGGCGCTGGAGACGTTCGGCAACGTGCGCGTGATGTCGAGTCCCAAGATCATGGCGCTCAACAACCAGCCCGCCATCCTCAAGGTGGTCGACAACCGGGTGTACTTCACGATCGACGTGGAGACCGACACGACCGAGAGCGGCACCGTCAATCGGACGTTCGAGAGCGAGGTCCGCACCGTGCCGGTCGGGCTGATCATGACCGTCACCCCGTACATCGGCGAGGACAGCGAGGTCCTGCTCAAGACACGGCCGACCGTGTCGCGGATCCTCGGGTTCGTCCGTGATCCGAACCCGGCGCTGAGCAATGCCGACGTGACCAACGAGGTACCGGAGATCCAGGTCCGCGAGCTCGAGTCGCTCCTGCGCGTGAGCTCGGGCCAGACGGCGGTGATCGGCGGCCTGATGCAGGACAGCCTCGACAAGACCCGTGACAGCGTGCCGGGCCTGGGCAACCTGCCGATCATCGGCAATCTCTTCTCGTTCCGCGACGAGCAGGTGAAGAAGACGGAACTGATCATCTTCCTGCAGCCGACGGTCGTCGAGCAGGCCAACCTCGACGGCGACATGGAGCGATTCCGCCAGTACCTGCGCGAGCGGCCAGGGACGGACGCCCAGGAGCAGCCGTGAGCCTGCTCCTCGACGCGCTCCGCCGGGCCGGCGCCGCACGCGGCGAGCGCGTGGCCGAACCGGTCGCCAGCGCGTCCCGCGGCAGCGATTCGACCGACCCGCCCACCCGCAGCGAGGTCGAGGACGGCGCCGTGGTCGAGCTGCCGACGCCGTCCGCGGGCGACGCGCAACCCCCGAGTGGCCCGGCGCGCGCCGAGGCCGTCTTCCGCGGCGCCGCCGCGGGCCGCCGCCCGTCCTTGCGCGCTGCATTCCTCTGGGGGGTGGGTGCAGTGGCCGTCCTGGGCGCCGTGGCGACCGGCGGGTGGTATTACTACACCCTGAGCCGGAGCCAGGTGGATCAGGACCTCGCCCGCTACGCGCCCGATCCGGGACGCGCGGAACCGGCCGCGACGGCCACCACCGCCGACGCCGAGGCCACCGGGGGCGAGGGTGGTGGGGGCAGCGCCGGGGCCGCTTCTGCGGCGGAGGCGACAACGGCCGCATCCGGTACCGATACCGGCACCGGCACCGGCACCGGCACTGGCACCGACACCGACACCGACACCTCCCCCTCGGCGAGCGGCGGGGACGGGGGAGGCGGCAGTGCCGACGCGCCCGATCCCGACGCCCCATCCGTGGCGGCCGCCGATGAGGGCGATCGCGATCCGTCGCGCGCCCCGCAAGCAGCGGTCGCGGACGCGCCGCAGACGGACCCCGGGACGGACGCGGCTGCCGGGACGTCCACGGCGCAGCGCGCGCAGGCGCAGAACGGTCCGGGGACGGGCGCCAGCGGCGATGCGGCCGACGCGAACGGCCCGTCGGATTCCGGGGGTTCGGCGGCCACCGCAACGGCGAGCGGTGATGACCCGGTGCGGGCGAGCGCCGAGGGCGGGGACGCCGCCGCGGATGGCACCGGCAAGGTCGTTGCCGCCCAGGGCTCGACCGAGGACCCGCCCGCAGCGATGGTGCGGAGCACGAACGGGCAGCCCACGCCGCTCTCGCGGGCACTGCGCTCGGGCTACCGGGCCCTGCGTGACGGCGATCTGGATGGCGCGCGCAAGCATTACCGCCGGGCGGTCGAGCTGGCCCCGGCCAACCGCGATGCGCGCCTCGGTGCCGCCGCGGTCGCCCAGCGCGATGGCGAGACCGCGCGGGCCATCGAGCACTACCGGGCCGTGCTGGCCGATCACCCGCGCGATCCGTATGCGCGCGCGGGTCTCGCGGCGCTCGCGGTGGGTCGGAGCGCGCAGCGCAGCGAGAGCGAGCTCAAGAGTCGGCTCAAGGAGGATCCGGACGCCCACGCGTTGCGCTTCGCCCTCGGCAACATCCATGCGCGCGAGGGGCGCTGGTCGGCGGCCCAGTCCGCCTTTTTCAAGGCATTCCGCACCGCGCCCGGGGAAGCCGACTACGCATTCAACCTGGCCGTGGCGCTGGACCATCTCGGACAACGCGAAGCGGCCCGCAAGTACTACGAACGGGCGCTCGATCTCGACGTCGACGGGGCGGCGTCCTTCTCCAGGGAGCGGGCGCAGCGGCGCCTCGAGCAACTCGAACCATGACGCAGACCGACGCATCCGCACCGGGTCCGGAGCGTCTCGGTGACCGCCTGTTAAAGCAGGGCATCGTCAGCCGGGATCAGCTGCGCATCGCCCTGACCGAGCAGGAACGCGACGGCGACGTCCTCGGCCGCATCCTCGTGCGCCTCGGTTTCATCACCGAGGACGTGCTGCGCGAGCAACTCGGCGAGGCGCTCGGCCAGGAAAGCATCGACCTCGCGCACGCGGTGCCCGACGCCGATGCGCTCACCCGCGTTCCGAAGGACAAGGCCAAGCGCTTCGGTATCGTGCCGATCAGCTATCGCCCGCACGAGCAGGTCCTCTACATCGCCATGTCCGACACGTTCAACCTGGTGACGCTGGACCGGGTCCGGGCGCAGGTCGGTGGGTCGGTCGAGATCCGTACCCTGCTCGCTGGCGAGGTGGAGATCGACGAGGCCATCGACCGGTTCTACGGCTACGAGCTGTCCGTCGACGGCATCCTGCACGAGATCGAGACCGGCGAGATCGATTACGCCAGCCTCAACGCCGAGTCGGGCGAGTACAACCAGCCCCTGGTGCGCCTGGTGGACGCCGTCCTCGCCGACGCGGTCAAGCGCGACGCCTCGGACATCCACTTCGAGCCCGAGGAAGGCTTTGTCCGGATCCGCTACCGGATCGACGGCGTGCTGCGCCAGATTCGCAGCCTGCACTCGCATTTCTGGTCGCCGATCGCGGTGCGCCTGAAGGTCATGTCGGACATGAACATCGCCGAGACCCGGGCGCCCCAGGACGGGCGCATCTCGCTGTCGATCGGCGGCCACGTGATCGACTTCCGTGTCTCGGCGGTGCGCACGACCAACGGCGAGAACATCGTCCTGCGCGTCCTCGACCGCCACAAGGGCATCCGCCCGCTGCGCTCGCTCGGCTTCGACGAGGTGACGCTCGATACGCTGGACCTGATGATGTCGCGCCCGGAGGGCATCATCCTGGTCACCGGGCCCACCGGCAGCGGCAAGACGACGACGCTCTACTCGATGCTCGCCCACCTCAACGAGGAGAGCGTCAACATCGTCACCCTCGAGGACCCGGTGGAATACCCCATGCCGCTGGTCCGCCAGAGCGCGGTCAACGAGGCGGCCCGGCTCGACTTCGCCAACGGCATCCGCAGCCTCATGCGCCAGGACCCGGACATCATGCTGGTCGGCGAGATCCGCGACGAGCCGACCGCGAGCATGGCGTTCCGGGCCGCGATGACCGGCCACCAGGTCTACTCCACGCTGCACACCAACTCGGCCCTCGGTGCCATCCCGCGCCTGCTCGACATCGGCATCCTGCCCGACGTGATCGCCGGCAACATGATCGGCGTCATGGGCCAGCGCCTGGTACGGCGCCTGTGCCGGCACTGCTGCCGCCCCTACAAGCCGGGCGAGACGGAGCGTCGCCTGCTCGCGCTCGAGCCCGACAGCGAGCACACGCTCTACAGCCCGGTCGGTTGCCACAAGTGCGGGGAGCGGGGCTACCACGGGCGCTTCGCACTGCTCGAGGTCCTGCGCATGGACGAGGATCTCGACGACCTGATCGCGCGCCGCTCCACGCTCAAGGAGCTCGCCGGCGTGGCGCGCGAGAAGGGCTTCGAGACACTCGCCGCGGACGGGGCCCGGCGCGCCCTGTGCGGCGATACCTCGCTCGAGGAGGTGGCGCGCGTGGTCGACCTCACGAGCCGGGCCTGAGCGATGGGCCGCGCGCGCGCCCACGCCACAGAGGCACGCCGGCCGATCCCGGTCGGCCGTTCCTGCGGCCCTGCGGTCGATCAGCGGCCGACTTTGGGCCGCGCGTGCGCCGTAGGCCGGCCTTGCCCGGCGCGCACCGGGCGATGGCCCCGCACCCGGTCAGCGGCGCCGGGCAACGCCGGCGGGACCCCGATCGCCATCGCCTCGCGGAGGATTGCTCCCCCCGCGTCCTCTGGAGCGGTGTCCTCCCCGTCGGGCCCGCCGAGCATCGCGGGGGCAGGCGGCTCAGGCCCCGATCGGGGGACTCGAAAGGACGTCGCGCCCCGCCTGACCCGAGAAGCACAGGGGAGCCTGCTCGGGGCACCGATAGGCGCACGGTGCTCAATGAATCGGGCTGGTCCGGCGAAGCTGAACGAGACCTCCATCCCGCGCCCCGAGCCGGCCGAGCCAGCCCGGGCGTGCTTCTTTGCCTGCTTCCTCTCACGCAAAGAAAGCAGGTCGTCCGCTGACAAGCGGGCGACACCCCCTGCACGCGTCCGCGACCCTCGTCCACCGGAACCCAGTGCCGAGCGCAGCGCAGGCAGGACCCGAGGCCGTTCGGGCCCGACCGGGCTCGATTCGCCATCGCGGCGCGGGCCGGCGCTCGCACCCGGGGCGGAGCCCAGCTGAGCCATGGACACCTACAAGTACAAGGCCATGGACGCCCAGGGCCGCCGTGTTACCGGCACGCTCGATGCCGCGAACATGACCGACCTGGAGATGCGCCTTGGGCGCATGGGCCTGGACCTGATCGATTCGCACGAGGTGCGGCGCACGGGCCTGCTGAGTCGCTTTCGCAAGACCTCGCGCCCGGAGCTGATCAACTTCTCGTTCCACCTCGAACAGCTGCTGAACGCGGGTGTGCCCATGGTGGACGCGCTCTCGGATCTCGGCTCGACCATCGACGACCCGGCATTCCGCGATGTCGTCGCCGAGCTCGTCGAGGCCATCGAGGGTGGCAAGACCTTCTCCGACGCCCTGGCGGATTTCCCCGGGGTGTTCGGCAATGTCTACATCTCGATGGTGCGGGTGGGCGAGCAGAGCGGGAGTCTGCCGCGCGTCCTGCACGACCTGGCGGACATGCTGCGGTGGCAGGACGAGATCGTGGCCTACGTGCGCCGCGTGATGGTGTATCCGCTGATCGTGCTCGCCGTGGTGGGCGCGGCCGTCACGTTCCTGATGATCTACCTGGTGCCCAAGCTCACGTCCTTCCTGCAGTCGGTGGGCGGTGAGTTGCCGGTGCACACGCGTGCGCTGATCGCGGTGTCGGACTTCTTTGTCGCGTGGTGGTACGTGCTGCTGCTGATCGCCATCCTCTTGCCCGCCGGGATCCGCTACGCGGCCCGGACGAGGCCCGCGTTCCGCATGGCCTGGGACCGGTTCAAGCTGCGCCTGTGGTTGTTCGGGGACCTGATGTACAAGATCCGCCTGGCGCGGTTCTCCAACTACTTCGCCCTCATGTACGGCGCCGGCATCACGGTGCTCGACGCGCTGCGCCTGTCGCGCGCGCTGATGGACAATGCCGTGCTCGAGGACGCGGTCGATCGCGTGCGGCGCCACATCGGCGAGGGCGAGACGCTCAGCGACGCCTTCACCCGCACGGGGCTGTTCCCGCCGTTCGTGGTGCGCATGATGCGGGTGGGCGAGAGTACCGGCGCGCTCGACGACGCCCTGCACAACGTGAGCTACTTCTACGCCCGCGAGGTGCGCGAGGCGGTGGAGCGCCTGGAGCCGGCGATCCAGCCGATCCTCACGGTGGTGCTGGGCGGCCTCGTGGGCTGGATCATGTTCTCCGTGCTCGGCCCGATCTACGACACGATCGCGACCCTGGACTACTGACGTGAAACGGCTGCTGTTCTTCCCGGGTCACCGCATCATCGCCTACGAATGGGATGGCGGGGTGTTCCACCGGGTCGAGGCGTTCGAGCCGGACGAGGACGGGCGCGCGGCGTTCCGGCGGTGGCTGGAGGCGGCCCCGCGCACGCCGGTGCGCATGCTGGTGGACGTGATCGAGGAGGAATTCCACGTCGATCACGTGCCGCACGTGCTCGGCCGCGAGCGCTGGCGGTTGTACCAGCGCACCCGGCGCACGCACTTCCGCGGCAGTGAGTACGCCTACATCACCTCCCTGGGACGACTGCGCCAGGGGCGCCGCGACGACCAGGTCCTGGTCGCCGGGCTGACCAATCCGGAACTGCTCAACGTCTGGCTCGACGTCCTCGCCGACGTGCAGGTCCCGCTGAGCGGCATCCACTCACTGCCGCTGGTGGGCGAGTACCTGCTGCCCTACCTCGGGGTCGAGCGCGCGGCGCGGGTGCTGGTCATCAGCCAGCAGGTCGCCAGCACCCTGCGCGTGTCCTACTACGAGCGCGGGCGCCTGCATTTCTCCCGCCTCGTCCCCGGGCGCTACCACGATGTCGCGGAGTACGCCGATTTCGTCCAGGAGGAGCTCAGGCGCACGCTGTACTTCCTCGCCAACCAGCGCTCCCGGGGCCAGGAGCAGCGCGTCGAGACGTACGTGCTCGCCGACAGCAACGCCCACGACACGCTGCGCCAGCGCCTGGCGGGCAACACGATGGCCAACTGCCACCTGGTATCGCTGGCCGACCTGGCCGCGCGGACCGGCGAGCGGGGCGGCCCGCCCGGTCCGTTCGCCGACACCCTCTTCGCGCAGCTCCTGTTGCGGCGCTGGCGCCCGGCCAACCACTACGGCCTCGCCCGGCTGCGCCACTTCTTCTTCGTGCAGCGCGCACGCATCGGCCTGCGTGCGCTCGGCGCCGCCGCGGTGGTCGCCGCGGTTGCCGTGTCCGGCTTCGCCTGGATCCAGGGGCGCGCGTACGATGACGGCGTCGCCGACGCCCGGGCGCGGCAGGCGCGCTTCGAGCGGCTCTACGAACAGCGCCTGAGCCAGCTGGACGCGTTCGACTATCGCGCTGTGGACGTCAAGAACGCCGTCGACGTGCTGGCCGCGATCGCCGAGGGCACGCACCAGAGCCCGGAGCCGGCGATGAATCGCCTCGGGCGGGTGCTTACCGAGCACCCGCAGCTGCGCGTCGAGCAACTCGAGTGGTCGCTGCCGGGGGCGCCCGGCACGTCCCGCAGTCGCGGGTCGCCGGGCGTGACCGCGTCGGGGCCGCCGCGGGTCACGCTCAACGGCCGTGTGGCCGGCATCGACAACGACTACCGCCGTGCGATCGGCTATTTCGATGCCTTCGTGCGGGCCCTGCGCGACGCGGATTTCGGCCGGGTATCGGTCCTGCAGGCGCCGTTCGACCTGGAGCCGAGTGCCGGCGTGACCGGTGATACCGGCACCACGGCCGGCGACGACCGCTCGGCAAGCGCGGAATTCGCGATCGGGGTGAACATGGACACGGGGGCAGGCGACGATGGCTGACTCCGTCGTGCGCCGCCTCCGCGGCTCGCTCGCCTTCGCGCTCGCCGGCCTGGCGGTGCTCGCGGGCACGGCCCTGTACGCCGCCGACTGGATCGAGGCGCGCGAGCGGGCCTACGAGCGGGCGCGCGCCGACCTCGCCGAGGCCGCCCGCCAGTTCCGCAGTGCCAGCGACGACCGGGCCGTCTATCGCCAGTACGCCGATCGCTTTCGCGCGATGTCGCAACGCGGCTGGATCGGCGACGAGAGCCGCCTGAGCTGGATCGAGGCCCTGCAGTCGATCAACGCCGACCTCAAGCTGTCGGTGCTGCGCTACGAGATCGGCCAGCGCACCCCCGCCAGCGGCGTGCGCGCCCCCGCCAGCAATCGGCTGAACCTGTACCAGACGCCCATGCGCCTCGAGATCGGCGCGCTCCACGAGTACGACGTGGTGGAACTGCTCGAAAGGTTGAACGAGCGCGGCGACGGGCTCCTGTCGCTGTCGGGCTGCACTTTCCGCCGCGCCGGCGACCTGCGCCTGCAGGCCCGGGCGACCAATGTCGATGCGAGTTGTGCGCTAGACTGGTACACGCTCCAGTTCGCGACCGACACGGAGGACTAGCCGCTTGCGCTGGCCATCGCCCCATCCCCGTCGAGCCGGTGCGCGCGCCCGCGCGCGCTGTCGTGGCCGGCACGCGCGCAGGGTCGCCCCGGTTGTCCTGCTGACGGTGGCGGGCGCGGTTGCAGCCGACAATGCGCCGCGCCTGTTCACGACACCGGCAGAACGCGACCGCCTCGACCAGCTGCGGGCCGCGGCCACGGCCGAGGATCTCGCCCGCCAGCGCGAGCAGGAACAGCGCCGGCAGGAGCCGGCCAGGGCCGCGGCGGCGCCGGCCCCGGAGCCGCCGAAGCGGCCGCGCGTGCACGTGCGCGGCTTCGTCCGGCGCAGCGACGGGCCCTCCGCGGTCTGGGTCAACGATGCCAGCACCCTGGGTGGCGAGCGCGTGGGCGACGGGGTCGCCGCCGGGCGCATCGAGGGCTCGAGCGTGGTCGTCACCCTGCCGGACGGCCGCCGGGTGCGCCTGAGGCCGGGCCAGACCTGGGACCCGGAGCGGGAGCGCGTGGTCGATGTCACGGATCGCTGAACGCGGCCCTCGCGTCCAGCGCGGCTTCGCGCTGCTCGTGACGCTGCTGGTGCTCGTGATCGGGGCGGCCACCCTGTTCGTCAGCACGCGGCAGCCGGCGACGAACAGCACGACGCGCGATCCGGCCGCCTCCGTCTCGCTGGCGCAGGCGCGCGACGCCGTGGTCGCCTACGCGCAGTACGGCGGCAGCAACAACAAGCCGGGGGCACTGCCGTGCCCCGATACCAGCGATCCCGGCGACACGGCGAACCGGGGTCAGGCGGGCTCGCACTGCCAGGGCAGCCCGGACCCCGTCTACCTCGGCCGGCTGCCCTGGCGAACCATCGATTTCGCCGCGGGCGCCGACGAGCGCGGCATGGGCGTGTGGTACGCCATCGACGGCGACTACCAGGACGATCCCGGCGACCCGCCGGTGCTCAATGCCGAGACCCCGGCCGAGCTCGAGCTCTACGGCGCCGACACGAGCGGGTCGGGCAGGGCGCGCGTGGCGGTGCTCATTCTGGCCGGCCCGCCGCTGGCCGGCCAGTCGGGTCGTCCGGGCACCGACGCGGGCGATTACCTCGAGGGCGAGAACGCCGACGGCGATCGGGTGTTCCAGGACTGCGCCGACGTCGCGGCTTGCAACGACCGCATCATCGGCGTGCGGCGGGACCGGCTGTTCGCCGGCGTGCAGCGGCGCGCGCTCGCCGCGATCGAGGACCGGCTGCGCCGGTTCGAGGACAACAAGGGATACCTGCCCTACGCGGCCGCGTTCGGCGCCGGCCTGTCCTGCGACGCCGGCGAGCGCCTCGGCCGCCTGGCGTTGAGCGCCGGCGATTGCGGCGCCAACGCGACCCTGACCAGCGACGACTTCGATCCGGACAGCGTCAGCCCCGAACCCGACCCGTACGAGTGGATCGTCGACAATGACTGGCCGGAGCTGGTCGTCTACCACGTGGACTCGGTCTGCACCGACACCCAGTCCGATTGCCCCGCTGGTGGCTTCGAGCTGGACGCGGATACCGGCCTCGCGTTGATCCTCGGCGGGGCCGGAAGCGCGCACTCCGGGCAGGCCCGGCCGGGCACGGCGGTGTCGGATTACCTCGACCGCGCGGTCAACCAGGACGGCGACGGCGCCTACGAGGACGGCCCGCTCACGCCCGCCGACAACGACGTCTTCCGTGGCGTCGCATTCCCGCCATGAGCCGCCAGCGCCGTCGCGCACCCGGATGCGCCCGGGGGTTCTCCCTGATCGAGCTTGCCGTGGTGCTGGTCATTGTCGGCCTGCTCGTCGGCGGCGGCATCGCCGCGCTCGACGCCACGGTGAGCCAGTCCAGGCGCAGCGACCAGGATGGCCAGCTCGCGGACATCCGCGAGGCGCTGTACGGTTTCGCGCTCGCCGAGGGTCGTCTGCCGTGTCCGGACACCGACTACCCGCCCGACGGCGAGGCGAATCCGCCCACCCTGTCGGGCGCCGGCGACGCCTGCGACGCCGCCGAAGGGGCGCTGCCGTGGCAGGCGCTCGGGCTCGGCCGGCGCAACCCCTGGGGCCAGCCGCTGCGGTATCGCGTCACGACCGCGTTCGCGGACCTGCCGACCGACGGGGGCGGCAACGTCGATCCCGGGGCCAGCAGCTTCGACCTCGACGCCGCCGGCAATATCAGCGTGGCGGATGGCGACGGGGCCACCATCGTCGGCACGGCACCCGCGCTGGTGGTCTCGTTCGCCGGTCAGGGCCAGCAGGCCTGGACCGCCGCCGGGTTCGTCTGTCCGGGCGCCGGCGTCCCGGCCAACGGTTTCTCCACCGACGAGACCGAGAACTGCAACGGCAACCCGGACTTCGTCGCGGCCGGCTACCGCGAGCCCGAGGCCGCCGACGGGCGCTTCGACGACCAGCTGATCTGGATCCCGGGACCGGTGCTGAAGGCGCGCATGGTGGAAGTCGGGCGGCTGCCCTGAAGCCGACCCGGGCCGCGCGGCGGAAACGCTCCGCGGTGGCGGCGGGGGGTCGCTGCACTTTATAGTCCTCGTCCGCCTTCACCCGAATCGGCCACGATTTGCGACGCTTTCACCGGTTCCATCACGCGGCTGCGCGCGCGCACGGCTTCTCGCTGGTCGAGGCGGCCGTGGTGCTCGTGGTGATCGGTCTGATCCTCGGTGCCGTGCTACAGGGCCGCTCGCTGGTGGACAGTGCCGAGTACAAGTCCTTCCGCCAGTCGCTGCGCGACTACCGCAGCGCGTTCCTCACGTTCCGGGATCGATACGATGCGCTGCCCGGCGACTTCGCCGACGCAGCGGCGCGGATCGACTCGGGGCTGGACGACGGCAACGGCGATGGCCTCATCGATGGCGGCGAAGCTTGCGATGCCTCCGGCGAGGAAGCCTGCACCGCGTGGCAGCACCTGCGGGCGGCCGGCATGCTCTCGGGCAATCCCGGCAGCGGTGGCGCGGACGCCTCACCGGAGCACGGCTACGGCGGGGTGGTGTCCTCGTTTTTCACCGGCACGGGCAACAACGGCGCCTTCGGCAATCAGATGCTGATCACGAACGTGCCGGTCGACATCGCGCGCCGCCTCGACCGCGAGGAGGACGACGAGCGCTGCAACGCGGGCCGGATCACCGGCCAGACCTGTGGCGCGCCACCGGCCGACTGGCCCGCCAGCGGCACCGTCGACCTCGCCTACGCCATCTGAGAAGCGCCCCCGGGGGCGCCGCTGAGCCGGAAGCGCACGCAGCCGGCCTCGTTGCGCGCGAGGCGCAGATCGAACGCGTGGTACTCGGCCAGGCGCGCGCACTGGTAGAGGCCGACGCCCAGCCCGCCGGTGGAGCGCACCGCGCGGTTGAACAGCCCCTCCGCGGTCTCCCCGGGCATCGGCTCGCCCGAGTCCTCGATCTCGAGCGCCACCGCCGCCTCGCCCGTTTCCAGGCGCGCGCGGATCTCGAGCCCGCCCTCGGTGGCCTGCTTGTAGCGGGCATTCTCGATCAGGTTCTCGGCCACCGTGTCGAACAGCGCCTTCGGCACGGCGACGTCGTCGCCCGCCTCGCCCTCGAAGCGCACCGTCCCGTCCGCGTAGCGCCGCTGCAGGCCGGTCCACCACGCCGCGGCCGACACCGTCTCGTTCTCCTCGACGGCGGCTGGCTCGCGCAGCTTCTCGAGCGTCGACTGCAGGCGCTGGTTGATGTCGGGCAGCTGGCGCTGCACCAGCGCGAGTGCCTCCTCGCTGCGCTCGGGGCCCGAGGAGGCCACTGCCGCCGACAGCGACTGCAGCGATTGCAGCAGGTTCTTGATGTCGTGCGTCAGCCGCGCCCCCGTCTCGTGCACGGCGCGGATCTTCTCCTGGTTGCGCAGCTCGGCCTCGTGCAGCCGCGAGTGGTACAGCTGCTGGATCAGGCGCGTCAGCAGCTGGATGTGCAGGCCCAGCGTCGGGCCCGGGTCGTTCGCCGTGTAGACGATCAGCGGCGCGGTGTCGTCATGCCCCTCGGTCGCGTGCTCGGTGCGCCGGCCGACGAGGCGCTCGCCCGCGGGACCACGCACCTCGACACCCTGGACCCACTCGAGTTCCGCCATCGCCTCGATCGCCTGGTCGAGGTAATCGCGCGGACCCAGCCCCGCGGCCGCCGGGCCCGACAGGCTCACCAGGTAATGCTCGAACGGGGTGCCGATGTTCAGCAGGTAGCGGTTCCACAGCACCTGGAACATCGTGTGGCTGGCGGTGCGTCGCCAGACCCAGTTCACGACCAGGATCAGGCCGGCGACGCACAGCGTGGTCTGCACCAGCGTCACGGCGTACGGCGTGCCGGTGCGGTAGGTCCAGAGGACCGCCCCCGTGGCCAGCAGCAGCGCGAGCAGCGTGATCGCGAGGCTGCGCAGGTGGTCGAAACGCTGGATCCAGGCGGGCGGTGCCCCTGCCGGCATGAGCAGCAGGACCAGCGGGATCCCGCCGGCCGCGGCGATCACCGCCCACAGAGTCGCCGCCTGCTCGCCCTGGACCGCGAACAGGGTGGGGGTCACGCCGATCAGCAGTGCCAGCATCAGGTACAGGATCACCAGCCACTGCACGACCTGGTCGCGGCGCGTGCTGACCTGTTCACCGCCGATCAGACCGAGCAGCACCAGCAGCCAGGCGGCCAGCAGCAACCAGCTGCTGAGCAGGACGACCGCCGTGCCCGTGACCAGGATCGCGATCGCCGCGCGCCGGTTGACCGCGGTGGAGCCCTGCCAGAACGGCTGCCAGAGGATGACGAGGCCGAAGTGGGTCAGGGTGGCCGCGGTCACGAGCGCCGGGTCGGCCGGGAACAGCAGCGCCACCTGCAGGGCGAGCAGGGCGAGTGCCAGCAACCGGTGGCGCTGCGAATGGTGCTGGATCCATGGGAGCACGGTGTTCGTCCTCTGGCTCGCGCGGGGCGTCGGCGCGATCTTTGCATTCGTTGTACGCGTGCAACCGCCGTGCCGAAAGTCGCGTGGCGTGCCCGCGCCGCGTGCTATTTTGCGCGCCATGGGCCCGCCTTGGCCTGGCCGGATCGGTCGCGGCCACGCGGGCAGCGTAGCGCAGAATCCCCGGGGGCCGCCCCCGCGGGCACCACGCCGGAGAGGACCCCCCGTTGGTCGCGACGATCGCCCGCCTCACTCTGCGCCAGGCCCGCCACAGTCGCCTGCTCGTGCTCGCCGCGCTGCTGCTGCTGATCAGCCTCGTGCTGGCCGGCCTGGTCGACTCGGTGGCACTGGTCGAGCACCGGGCGCTCCAGGCGGTGCTGATGGGCGGGGGCCTGCGCCTCGGGGCCGTCGGCCTGATGGCGCTGTTCGCCGTCAGCGCCTGCCTGCGCGAGCAGGACGACCGCACGCTCGACCTGGTCCTCGCGCTCGATGCGCCGCGCGGCCACTACGTGCTCGGCAAGCTGCTCGCGTTCGCCGCCCTCGCGGTGATCCTGGCCGCCGCCTGCACCCTGCCGCTGCTGACGCTCGCACCGCCGCCGGCCGTCGCCGGCTGGGGGCTGTCGCTGGCCTGCGAGCTGTGGCTGGTCGCGATGCTCGGCCTGCTGCTCGTGTTCACCTTCCGCCAGCCGGTCACGGCGCTGGCCGCGCTGGTGGCTTTCTATGTCCTGGCACGCTCGCTCGACGCCCTGCTGCTGCTGATCCGCGACCCCGTGTTCGTCCATGACGGGCCCTTCCGCCCATTCGTCGAGCACGGCGTCGCCGCGCTCGCCTGGGTCATGCCCGGCCTGCACCGCTTCACGGACGCCGGCTGGCTCGGCGTCGGGGGTTTCGATGCGGGATCGCTGCTGCCCGTGCTCGGGCAGACGGCGGTCTACATCGCCCTCCTGGCGACGGCCGCGGCCGTCGATCTCTACCGGCGCGAGTTCTGATGCGCGGCCTGGCTCTGCCGGCCCGGCTGCGCACGCCGACCCGGCCCCTCGCGGCGGTGCCGCGCTGGCTGGCGGCGGCGTTCGCGCTCGCCCTCGCCGGCCAGCTCGGGTGGTATGCCGTCTTCGGGCGGGTCGAGGCCGCACGCGAGGCGCTGCCGGAAGCGCCGCCGGAGGCCGTGCTGCGACTCGCCGCGCTGGGCGAGCCGGCCGTGCTCGCCCGCGCCGGCACGCTCTGGCTCCAGTTCTTCGACCAGCAGGCGGGCGCGAGCATCCCGTTCCGGGAGCTCGACTACACGCGTGTGCGCGAGTGGCTCGCGCGCTGGCTGGCGCTGGCGCCCGCGAGCGACTACCCGCTGCTGCTCGCGGTGCGGGTCTACGGCCGGGTGAGCGACCCGGCGCGCCGGCGCATCATGTTCGACTTCGTGCACGCGGCGTTCCGCGAGCGCCCCGCGCTGCGCTGGCGCTGGCTGGCCGAGGCCGCGCTGCTCGCACGCCATCGCCTCGAGGACCCGGACCGGGCACTGCGCTACGCGCGCGACCTCGCCGAGCACACGCCGCGCGACACACTGCCGGAATGGGCACGGGATTTGCGTATACCGATTCTCGAGGACATGGGCCGTCGCGAGGCCGCGCGGATGCTGATCCGCGGCCTGCTGAGCAGCGGCGACGTCACGGACCCGCGCGAACGCGCGTTTCTGCGGCGGCGCCTGGAGGCCCTCTCGCCCGGCGGGTCGGACCGCGATGATGCGCGCTGACCCGGGACGCCGCCACGACGCGGTGACACGACGATGACGAATCGCCGACACCGTGTCGGCCATTCGTCGATCCGGGCGCTGCGACGCCGGACCGGTCCGGGGACTGCCGGGCCGATGCGGTGGCCGAGCGCCGCCGCCAAGCGGAGAGAGCAGATGAGGCAACGACAGAAGGGGTTCACGCTGGTCGAGATCGCCGTCGTGCTGGTGATCATCGGCCTGTTGCTCGGTGGCGTCCTCAAGGGCCAGGAACTCATCGCCAGCGCCCGCGTCCGCAACCTCGCGGATCAGCAGTCCGGGATCCAGGCGGCCTACTTCGGGTTCCAGGACCGCTATCGGGCCGTGCCCGGGGACATGACATCCGCCGATGCGACCAGCGCGATCGGTCAGACGATCAATCTGGGTGCGACTACGAGCGACGGTGCACTGTCCGCACCCGGGACGGACTGGTCGGAACTCAATGGCGTCTGGGAGCAGATGTCCAAGGCGGGGTTCATCCAGGGGAGCTATCCGGGCACGGGCAGCTCTCCCGATCCCTCGAGCGCGCCGCCGAACAGCGATCACGCCCCGATCAATGTCTTCAACGGCGTTCTGATCATGGCAAGAGATGACGGCTACCAGGTCGATTCCGGAACGCCCGCGTCCCGCCTGCTCCTGTACATGGGACGCAACGTCCCCGTGGACATCGCCCGGGAGCTCGACGTCAAGGTCGACGATGGGCGACCGCTCACGGGCACCCTGCGCAATGCCGAAAACGGCAGCGCGGAGTGGCAGTCCGTCGACGGGGGTGTGAGTTGCGTCGACACCGCCAACAACGAGTGGGATATCGGCGGCGACGGCCAGAACTGCAATCCCGTCTTCCTGTTCTGATCCTGTCCCTCCGGCGCAAACCGGCGGACTGCTGCAAATGCCCGCCGATGCTCTGACGATCCGCGGCCTGCAACGCCGAGCCGGCGAGCGCCAGGTCCTCGACGGTATCGACCTCGATGTCCACGGCGGCGAGGCCGTCGCCCTGGTCGGCGCCAACGGCGTTGGCAAGTCCACCCTGATCCGCATCGTGCTCGACCTGCGCGCGGCCGAGGCCGGGACCGTCCATCTGCACGGCCGCGCGCATACCGACCGCCGGGCACGGTCCGGCGTCGCCTACCTCCCCGAGCGCTTCCAGCCGCCGACGTACCTGACGGGCGCTGCCTTCCTCGACTACATGCTCGCGCTCTACGGGACCGGGGCGGGGAGCGACGCTGCGTCCCGGGCAGCGGCCGCGCTCGGCCTCGGTCGGGACAGCCTCGCCAGTGCCGTCGCCACCTACTCCAAGGGCACCGCCCAGCTGCTCGGCCTCGCGGCGTGCCTCGCCTCCGAGCGTTCGCTGATGATCTTCGACGAGCCCATGGACGGCCTCGACCCGGCCGCTCGCGTGCGTCTGCGCCAGGTGCTGGCAATGCGCCGCTCCGAGGGTGCCAGCGTGCTGTTCAGCACCCACCTCCTGGCCGACGCCGCCGAGCTCGCCGATCGCGTCGCGATCCTCCACGAGGGACGGATCGTCGCCGACGGGACCGCCGACGCGCTGTGCCATCGTTTCGACGCCGCCGACCTGGAGCAGGCGTATCTGCAGTGTACGGGCGGGGTGGGTCGCGTCGTCTGAGCACGCATCGTCACCCATGCCTCAACGACTTCTGGTCGTCAGCGCACCTGCCCGTTCGGCTTGCCGGGTAGCGGCGCGCGGTTCTCTTGGTTGATCCGTGGTCGGGCTTCGCCCGGCCGTGCGGCGAGCACGTTGCTTGCTTTTGCGCGGAACCAAAGGAACCAAACAAAGCACGCCCGGCCTGGCTCGGCCTGCTCGGGGGCCGGGATAGACGTCTCGTTCAGCTTCGCCGGACCAGCCCGATTCATTGAGCACCGTGCGCGTATCGGTGACCCGGGCACGCTTCCCTGTGCCTGTCGGGCCAGGCGGGGCGCGCTGACGCCACGTCCATGGGGCGACAGCGCGGACTCGACATCCTGTCGGGTGCCCGGTCGGGGGGCCTGATCCGCCTGCCCTTGCGATGCCCGGCGATCCAGACGGGGCGGAAACCGCTCCAGCGCCGATGGCGGCCCATGGCGCGCGGTGGCGATTGCCAACGGTGTCCCGCCGGCGTTGCCCGGCGGGATCACGGGGTGCAAGGCCGACGCTCGGTGGGCGCCCGGCGAAGCCGGGCTACGTTGAGCTACCGCGGCCATCGAAACCCGGGTGCACCCGACGGCGGGTCGGCACCGCCGAAACACGATCGCCCTGCACGGGGCCTCGGCCTCGGGTTTTCTCCCGCGTCGACGTCGCTCAGAGCGTCCTTCTTTGAGGACGTTCTTTCACGCAAAGGGAGTCACTCGCGCCATGACAAGCGGGCGAGCGCCACCCGCGTCTCGACGAGACAACAGGACAAGACCACCCCGCGAAGACCGAACCAATAGCCCCGTAGGCCGGCCTTGCCCGGCGCGCGCCGGTGTATCGAGCCGATAACTCGGTCTCCGCCCCGGGCAACGCCGGCGGAACCCGCGGCGGCGATCGGCTTGCGGGGTTCTGAGCCCGCTCGCCTGCCGGAGCGGATCCTTTCCCCTTCCGGCTCGCCGGGCATCGCAGTGGCAGGCGGATCAGGCCGCGACAGCGCGCCCCGCCTGGCCCGAGAAGCACACGGGAGCCTGCTCGCGGCTTCAACACACGCACACTGATCGCGTTAGCGCCCGATCGAGGCGACGCCGAACGTGGCGTCCACCCCGCGCGCCGAGCAGGCCGAGCCAGCCCGGGTGCGTTTTCCTTGGTTCGTTTCTTGGCCGCAAAGGAAAGAAATGAACTCGTTCGCCGCACAGGCGAGCGAAACCCGGTCGCGTCTCCACGAGCCAGCAAGGCAATGCGGTGCCGACCGGAGCAAGAGGCTGGACCGACGACCACAACAACCCGCCCGGGTATCGAACCGTGCCCCGAGCAGGGGCCGCGCCCGCCGACGCGCGCCCCCGACTCACTCCTCGATCCCCAGCTCCCGGATCTTGCGCGTCAGCGTATTCCGCCCCCAGCCGAGCAGCCGCGCCGCCTGCTGACGGTGGCCGCCGCTGTGCTCCAGGGCCGCGCGCACGAGCACGCGCTCCAGGTCGCGGCTCGCCGCCTCGCCGATGCCCTCGCGCCCGGCGGCGAGCTGCTGTCGCGCCCAGCGCGCGAGCACGCGCGCCCAGTCGCTGTCGTCCGCGGGTGTCTGCTCGCGCAGCTCGACCGGGAGGTCATCCGGGCGGATCTCGGCACCGGCGGCCATCACCGTCAGCCAGCGGCAGGTGTTCTCGAGCTGGCGCACGTTGCCGGGCCAGTCGAGGCCGCGCAGCCGTTGCTCGACCTCGCTCGACAGCCGCTTGCGCTCCAGGCCCAGCTCGCTCGCCGCCTGCGCGAGGAAGCGGTCGGCCAGCAGCGGGATGTCGTCGCGCCGCTCGCGCAGCGCGGGGACCGGCAGGCGGACCACGTTCAGCCGGTGGAACAGGTCCTCGCGGAACGTGCCCTGCTCGACGCGGCGTTCCAGGTCCTGGTGGGTCGCCGCCAGGATGCGCACGTCGACGCGGCACGCCTGCGTGCCGCCGACGCGGTAGAAGACGCCTTCCGACAGCACCCGCAGCAGCCGCGTCTGCAGTTCCCGGGGCATGTCGCCGATCTCGTCGAGGAACAGCGTGCCGCCGTCGGCCTGCTCGAAGCGGCCCTGGCGTCGGCTGTCCGCGCCCGTGAAGGCGCCCTTCTCGTGGCCGAACAGCTCGGATTCGAGCAGCTCGTGCGGGATCGCCGCCGTGTTGAGGGCGACGAACGGCGCTTGCGCCCTCGGGCTGTAGCGATGCAGCGATTGCGCCACGCGCTCCTTGCCCGTGCCCGACTCGCCGATGATGAGCACCGTGATGGGGGCCCGGGCCAGGCGGCCGATGGTGCGGAAGAGCGTCTGCATCGCCGGGGCCCGCCCGACCAGGCCGCCCGGCTCGGCTGCCGTGGCCGCATCCGCCGCCGTCTCCGCCGGCGCGTGCGCCCCGGGCGGCTCGGCACAGGCGCGGCGGACCAGGTCCACCGCCACGTCCAGGTCGAACGGCTTGGCCAGGTAGTCGAAGGCGCCGCCCTCGAAAGCGGCGACCGTGGTGTCGAGATCGGAGTGCGCGGTCATGACCAGCACCGGCAGTGATGGCCGCTCGGCGCGCACGCGCTCGGCCAGCGACAGGCCGTCGATCCCGGGCATGCGCACGTCCGTGATGACGACGTCCGGGGGGGCGACCTCGAGGTGATCGAGCGCGGTGTCGCCGCGGGCAAAGCCGGTGACGTGCATCCCGGCTCGCTCGAGGGCGCGCTCGAGCACCCAGAGCATGGTCGCGTCATCGTCGATCACCCACACGTGCGGCGTGTCAGTCATCGCCGACCTCCAGCGGCAGGAGGATGCGGAACACGGTCGATCCGGGCTCGCTGTCGCACTCGATCAGCCCGTCGTGGCGGCCCACCAGCGATTGCGCCACGGTGAGGCCGAGGCCGGAGCCCTCGGCGCGATCGCTGACCATGGGCTGGAACAGGCTTTCCTGCAGCTCGCGCGGCACCCCGGGCCCGTCGTCGGCGATCTCGATGCAGGCAACCAGGCGGTGCTGGACCGTGCCGATCGTGAAGCGCCGCCGTGTCGCCGTGCGGATCGTGATCGTGCCCTGCTCGCCGAGCGCCTGCAGCGCATTGCGGCCCAGGTTGAGCAGCGCCTGCACGAGCTGATCGCCGTCGGCGCGCATCTCCGGGATGCTGGGGTCGTAGTCGGTGTGCACCGCAATGCCGTCGCCGGCCTCGGCGCGCAACAGCTGCGCCAGGTGCTCGGTCAGGCGATGCACGTTGACGGGCTCGAAGCGCGGCGGATCCACCGGTCCGACCATGCGATCGACCAGCGCCCGCAGCCGGTCGGCCTCGCGCACGATCATGGTCGTGTACTCGCCGAGCGCGCGGTCGTCCACCTCGCTCGCCAGCAGCTGCGCGGCCCCGCGCAGCCCCGCCAGCGGATTGCGGATCTCGTGCGCGAGCCCGCGCAGCAGGCGCCGATTGGTCGCCTCCTGACTCCGCAGGCCCTCCTCGCGCGCGATCCGCAGGTGGCGGTCCACCGGCGTGAGCTCGACCAGGAGCCGGTCCTCGCCCGAGGCGTCCGCGATCGGGGTCACGCTGGCGTCCGCGAGCCGCACGGATGTGGCGTCATGCGTGGCCACGCTGACCTCGCGTGCGGTGAACGGCGTGCCCGACGCCAGGTGGGCGCGCACGCGCTCGAGCCAGTCGGGGTCGAGGCCGGCGACCGCGTCCAGCGGCTGTCCCAGCGCGCGCCGGCGGCTCAGGCGGACCAGGTCCTCGGCGGCCGTGTTCAGGTAGCGCAGCACGAGTGCCTCGCCGGCGACGACGAGCACGGCGCCGGCCAAGCCGTCCAGCACGTCGCTGGCCGACAGTGCGCTGCCAGGGTCCCGGTCCGCCATCACCGACTGCGGCGGGGAGGGCGGCGCCGGTCACCGCGAAGGCATCCGAGCGCTCCGGGGAGTCCCGCGGGCATGCCGCGGTGGAACCGGCGAACCGCTGCAGGGACTCGAGGGCCGACCCGGGCCGGCGCGCCGGCGCGCTGACGATCCCTCGCTGCAGGATCGGGCCTGACCGCGCACGCGCCGTGCCGGCCCGCGCCAATCCCGACCTCGCCGGGACGACTGCCCCGGCCGGGAGGCGCTCGTCCGTGCCGTCGCGCGCCGTCGGGACCGGTGCGCTGAAGCGTCACCGGCGCGTGCGCACGATACGAACCGGCCGGGATGCCCCACGGGATCGCTACCGGCCCTTCTGTCAGCGGTCGAGCGGCGGCCATGGTGGTTCTCGCTGGTCGGGGATTACGCGCGGCGCAAGGGAGCGAGGTGAGCGGTCGCGTCCGTACTGCTCGGGCCGCCTCCCGGGCGGCTAGCCGCCGGCGTTGCCGACGGCCTTGCGCAGCAGGAAGAACTCGATCGTTTCCGACGCGAAGCGGGTGTCGCCCTGAGCGTCGAGGACGCGTGCACGCACGCTGTGCTCACCCCGGCTCACCGGCGCGACGACGATTTCCTTGCCGGTGCCCCGGGCGCGGACCTCGCCGTCGAGCACGATCTCGATGCTGTGCCCGGCCGGCAGGCCGGCGCCTTCCGGCTCGAGGGCGACGCGAAACGGTACATTGCCGCCATTGTGGCGGATGCCCTCGCCGCCTTCCGGGTAGGCGATGCGGATGCCCCGGAGGCGACTGTCGGGCTGGCGCTCCCGCGAACCGCCAGCGTCGCCGCCCGCGGCCTCGTTGCGATCGCCGTCTTTGTCATCCTCGGCCGCGGTGCCGGGCACGGTCGTCAGCGGGTCGAGTTCGACCGGCTCGGCGTCCTCATCCGGCGGGTCGTCCGTGTAGACGACATTGCCGTCCTCGTCGGTCGTCCGGTAGATCTCGGCCGCCGCGACGGGCGCGCACGCGAGCCCGAGCCCGAGCGCGAGCGCGAGCGCGAGCAGCAGGCCCGGTGCCCTTTCGGGTACACGACCCGGTTGCAGCGCGTTTGCCGGCGAAGTCGCGGTCGCGGGCGTCCGGCGGCGCCGGTTCGCGGGCGAACCCGCTCCGACAGGCGATCGCGAACGGCTGCGGATGCCGTGCGGCGTTCCCCGGCCAGCCATCGCGTGGCGTGCAATGGCCACGGGTACCGGCTGCAGGCGTCCTTTGGCCGATGGGCGGATCATCGCGCCAGTATACTGCCACCGAGCGGCGCACGGCCAGCCACGGCACCCGCGTCGCGGGCGCCGGCGGGGGCCGGGCACGCTGATGCCTACCCGGACGCGGGCGGTGTCATCGCGTTCGTGACAGGGCACTGGCCCGCAAGGGGGCCGGCGCGTCGCAGTGTCGTGCCCCGCGATTCCGTGGCGTCGCGTGCGGGCCGCGGCCAGCGTCAGTGGCCCGTGCAGCTGCCCCCGGGCAGCGGCCCCGGCGGGGCGCGCCGCGCCGGGGCCGCCGCGATTGCCGTCAGACGCTGTAGTACATGTCGAACTCGACCGGGTGCGTGGTCATGCGCAGGCGCGTGACCTCCCCCATCTTGAGCTCCATGTAGCCGTCGATCGCGTCGTCGGTGAACACCCCGCCCTTGGTGAGGAAGGCGCGGTCCCGGTCGAGCGCATCCAGGGCCTCCTCGAGCGAGGCCGCCACGTGCGGGATCTCCTTTTCCTCTTCCGGTGGCAGGTCGTAGAGGTCCTTGTCCATGGCGTCGCCGGGATGGATGCGATTCTCGATGCCGTCCAGGCCGGCCATCATCAGGGCGGCGAAGCACAGGTACGGGTTGGCCGTGGGGTCCGGGAAGCGGACCTCGACGCGCATCGACTTCCGCGACGCCTCGTAGGGCACGCGGATCGCCGCCGACCGGTTGCGCGCCGAGTACGCCAGCAGCACCGGCGCCTCGAAGCCGGGAACCAGGCGCTTGTAGCTGTTGGTGGAGGCGTTGGTGAACGCGTTGAGCGCCTTGGCGTGCTTGATGATCCCGCCGATGTAGTACAGCGCGGTCTCCGACAGGCCACCGTAGCCGTCGCCCGAGAAGATGTTCTCGCCGTCCTTGGACAGCGACTGGTGCACGTGCATGCCCGAGCCGTTGTCGCCGACCAGCGGCTTCGGCATGAAGGTCGCCGTCTTGCCGAAGGCGTGGGCGACGTTCATCACGGTGTACTTGAGCACCTGCAGCTCATCCGCCTTCGTCACCAGCGTGTTGAACTTGGTGCCGATCTCGCACTGGCCGGCGGTGGCGACCTCGTGATGATGCACCTCCGGTGTCAGGCCCATCTCCTCCATGGTCAGGCACATCTGGGCCCGCAGGTCGTGCAGCGAATCGACCGGGGGGACCGGGAAGTAACCGCCCTTGACCGTCGGTCGGTGGCCGATATTGCCGTCCTCGTAGATGCGCTCGGCGTTCCAGGAGGCCTCGTCCGAGGAGATCTTGTAGAACGCGCCGCTGATGTCGGCTCCCCACCGGACGTCGTCGAGCACGAAGAACTCGGGCTCGGGGCCGAAGAGGGCCGTGTCGGCCACGCCGGTCGACTGCAGGTAGGCCTCCGCGCGGTGGGCGATCGAGCGCGGATCGCGCTCATAGCCCTGCAGGGTCGTCGGCTCGACGATGTTGCAGCGCAGGATCAGGGTCGGCTCGTCGGTGAACGGATCCAGCACCGCACTCGCCGGGTCGGGGCGCAGGATCATGTCCGACTCGTTGATGTCCTTCCAGCCCTGGATCGAAGAGCCGTCGAACATCTTGCCCTCTTCGAGCTTGTCCTCGTCGAGCGCGCCGGCCGGCAGCGTCACGTGCTGCTCCTTGCCACGGGGGTCGGTGAAGCGGAGGTCGACGAAACGCACGCCCTCCTTCTTGATGGTGTTCATTACGTCGCTTGCGGACATCTGCTGCTCCTGTGGATCCAAGGTTGCTCGTCCGGAGGCGCGCCGCGGGGGCCACCGCCTGCCGGAATCCGACTGCGGGCAGGCAGAAAGCGTGCCAGACCGAACGGGCGCAGAAAGTCCCCCGGAATCAGACTCTTGCGATCCCGGGTGACGGGGCGGCGTGCACGCTCCCGGGGCGCGCGCGAGGCGGTATGCACACTCCTGGTGCACGGGCCTGCGGCAGCCCGCCGGGGTGGAGTGTACGCGGCGCCGCAGGGGCTGTCAGTGACGGCGCTGGCGCAACAGCGCGACGTTGTCCGGCGCCGAGCGCGTCCATGCCCGGGTGCTGCCGGTCTGGCGTGCCAGGGCCGCGGCGTCCGACGCCCCAAGGCCGGCCCCGGGGTCGGGATCGCGCAGGGCCTGGAGGACCTCCATCGCGCGCACGAACCGCCGGGCGAGCGTGGCGTACGGACCCTCCACCTGCACCGTCTCGGTGCAGGCGAGGGCGTGATAGGCACCGCGGCCCAGGCCGACGTAGTACGAGAACGGCAGCGATCGCCGCCGGGCCCGTTCCGGGAACAGCCCGCAGATCAGCAGGCACTCGTCGCCGGTGGCGCGCAGCTGTTCGCGGCGCGCGCGGTCCTCGGGGTCGTGCAGCCCCTCCAGGTAGGCCACGGCGAGCGCATGCCGACCGACCTCGGTGCGGCCCGAGAAGCGCATCAGCATGAACACGAGGTAGGCCTCGACCGCCTCGCCGAGGCGGTGGCCGCAGGAACCGGCCGCGCTGCGCACGGCCTTGTGCCACTCCGCGGTGGCGGTTGGTTCGACCGCAAGATCGGACATCGCGTCTCCCCTCGGGCCGGGGTTTCCGGCCCCGGTCGGCGGCGTCGGCCCGCGGCTCCGGGCCGCGGGGGACACGGCCTGCCCCGATTTAAGCATGGATCGGGACCTTCGTGGGTTGCTTCGGCGCCGGCGCTGCCGGCGCTCGTCGGCACCCGTCGCGGGACCCGGCGACGCGGCGCGGGGTCAACGGGGTGCAGCGGGCGCCGGAATCCGCCACAATCCGTGCGTTGCCGGCCCCAGAGGCCGTTGCCGCAGACCCCTGGACCGTGCGTCATGGCCGAATCGTCCCCGCTCGCCGAACAAGTGGTCAGCGACCGCCGCGACCTGGTCGCGTACCTGGAGCAGGGCTGCAAGCCGCGCGCGCAGTGGCGCATCGGCACCGAGCACGAGAAGTTCGTATTCCGCCTCTCCGACCGCCGCCCCCCGCCGTACGAGGGGCCCGGCGGCATCCGTGCCTTCCTGCAGGGGCTGGCCGAGTACGGTTGGACGCCGGTCCACGAGCACGGCCGCGAGATCGCGCTGCGTCGCGACGGCGCCGCCATCACGCTCGAGCCGGCGGGCCAGCTCGAACTCTCCGGGGCCCCGCTGGCGGACCTGCACGAGAGCTGCGATGAGGTCAACGAGCACCTGGCCGAGGTGCGCCAGGTGGCCGAGCGGCTCGGCGTGGGCCTGATCGGGCTGGGCTTCCACCCCACCGCGACGCGCGCCGAGATGCCGTGGATGCCCAAGGACCGCTACGACATCATGCACCGCTACATGCCGCGGGTGGGCACGCTCGGGCTGGACATGATGACCCGGTCCTGCGGTGTCCAGGTCAACCTCGACTTCGCCAGCGAGGCCGACATGGTCCGCAAGTTCCGGGTGTCACTGGCACTGCAGCCGGTCGCCACCGCGCTGTTCGCCAACTCGCCGTTCGTCGAGGGCCGCCCGAGCGGCATGCTGAGTTACCGCTCCCACGTCTGGACCGACACCGACGAGGCGCGCTGCGGCGTCCCGGCGTTCGTGTTCGAGCCCGGCATGGGCTTCGAGCGCTATGTCGAGTACGCGCTCGACGTGCCCATGTACCTGGTCGTGCGCAACGGCGAGATGATCGACTGCGCGGGCCAGTCGTTCCGCGACTTCCTGCAGGGCCGGCTGCCCGCGCTGCCCGGTGAGCAGCCCACGCTGGCCGACTGGGAGGATCACCTGACCACGTTGTTCCCGGAGGTCCGGATCAAGCGCTTCATGGAACAGCGCGGCGCCGACGCCGGCCCGTGGCGGCGCCTGTGCGCCCTGCCGGCGCTCTGGGTGGGGCTGCTCTACGACGACGCGGCCCTCGACGCGGCCGAGCAGCTCACGCGCGACTGGAGCGCCGCCGAGATCGACGCGCTGCGGCGCGACACGGCCCGCGCCGGCCTCGACGCGGAGCTGCGCGGAAGGCGGGTGCAGGCGATCGCCCGGGACGTGCTCGCGCTCGCCCGCGGCGGCCTCGAGCGCCGCGACTGCCGTGATGGCCGCGGGCGCGACGAGACCCGGTTCCTGGACGACCTCGACCGCATCGCGGCGACGGGCGTGACCCCCGCCCAGCAGCTCCTGCGCGATTACGACGAGCGCTGGGGCGGCGACATCGACCCGCTGTTCCGCGAGTACTGTTACTGATCCGCCGCGCGTCGCGTCGCCGACCCGCCCGGTTGATTGGCCTCAGCCGGTGATGACCATGTTGTCGCGGTCGATCACCTCGGGCTCGACCACGTATCCCAGGATCCCCTCGATCTCCCGGCTGCCGCGCCCCTTGATCCGACCGATCTCCTCGGCCGGGTAGTTGCTCAGCCCGCGCGCGACCTCGTGGCCATCGGTGTCGATGCAGGCGACGACCTCGCCCCGGCGGAAAGCGCCGTGGACGGCGGTCACCCCGGCGGCCAGCAGCGACACGCCGGAGCGGCGCAACGCCCGCGCAGCGCCGCCATCGACCGTGAGCTGGCCCGCTAGGCGCAGGTGGTTCGCGAGCCAGCGCTTGCGCGCCATCAGCGGCTCCTGGCTCGGCTCCAGCAGCGTGCCCAGCGACTCGCCGGCGCGCAGCCGCGTGAGCACGCGCGCCTCGGCCCCCGGGGCGATCACGGTGGCGGTGCCGGAGCGCGCCGCGCGCGCGGCCGCGTCGACCTTGGTTGCCATGCCGC
>CAZVFN010000007.1:0-46670 GCA_964626335.1 uncultured Ectothiorhodospiraceae bacterium | reverse complement strand
TCACCCCCGGAGAGCGGTCACCTTGCAACGGAGGGAGGAGGCCATATACGGCTCTTGCCGAAGGCAACAGCCGGCGCCGTGGCCGACGAGACCGCCGACGTCGGCTGGCTCCCTTCGGTCGCAAGCCGGCCTACCTATCGGGGGATGCCGCCGGTCATCGCGACCGCGGGTTCGCGAGCAAGCTCGGTCCCGCCGGGCAATCGACCCGGCGGAGACCGTGATCCATGTCGAAGCGGGCTTGCGTGCTATCCGCGGGCCGGCCGGGACGCGTGCACAAAGGAAGGGGCCGGCGCGAGGCCGGCCCCGTTGCGCGAGACACGCGGTCGTCGCTTCAGTTGAGCTCGTAGTCGTGCAGCTCGCCGTCCTTGTAGATGCGGTACATGTACTGCTCGTTCTTCTGCATGCCGTCGGCGTCGAGGTCCTTCGAGCCGGTCACGCCCTTGTAGTTCATCGAGACGTCCTGCATGACGTCCTTGACCTGATCGGGATTCGTGGTGCCGGCCTCCTCGATCGCCATGGCCACGATCATCATCGCGTCGTAGCCGTAGGCGCCATAGGCCGTGAGCGGCTTCTCGCCGTACTCGTCCTGATAGGGCTGGGCGTACTCGCTCTCGTAGAAGCCGCCGGAGACGCCCACGACGGTGCCCTTGATGCCGCCGGCGATCTTGGGCAGCTCCTCGACCTCGTTGGTCCACATCGTCATGTACGGGGCGTACCACTCGGCCTTGTCCCGATAGCCGGCCTGGTAGGCCTGGCGCAGGATCAGGCGGGCCTCGGTGCCGTACGCGGTGAACAGGGCCGCGCCGGGATCCTGGTTGAACATGCGGTTCACCTGGGCCCGATAGTCGGACTGTTCACGCTCGTAGCGCACCGTGGTCACGCACTCGCGGTCGTACTTGTTCTCCAGGAACTTGCAGGTGTTGACCTCGACACCGACACCGAACGGGTTGTTCACGGTGATCGAGGAGAACTTCTGCGCATCGGTGTCCTGCGACGCCATCTTGGCGACCGCCTCCGCGGCGATGACGTCCGTACCGATGCTGTCGAAGAAGTACGGCCCGATGTCGCGCAGCTTGGGCGAGGTCGCACCGACGGCGAACTGGATCACCTGGTTCTTGTTGCTGAACTGCCCCGTCGGCAGCGTGATGCCCGAGGAGAACTCGCCGAGCACGATCGGCACGTTGTCCGAGTTCACGAGCTTGCGCACCGCGTCCATCGCCGACTGCGGGCGGGACTCGGTGTCCTCGACGATGCGCTCGATCTTGCGCCCGTCCAGCAGTCCGGGGCCGATCTCCATCGTCGAGCCGTCCTCCAGCGGGATCGCGTAGCCGTTGTTGATGCGCTCGAGCGCCATCTCGACGCCCCGCTCCATGTCCTTGCCGGCGTTCGCGTTCGTGCCGGTGAGCGACGTGATCTGCCCGATCTTGACGGGATTGTGCTCAGAGGCCGCGGCCGCCCCCGCACCCAGTATCAGCGCGAGGGCGGAGGCGGCCACCAGGATGCGATGCATCATGGCTAACACCTCCTTTTTCCTTGCGGAGACGGGTTGCGCCTCCGGTGCAAACGGACCCGACACGGTCACCGCCGGCGCAAACCGGCGCGCGGCGCGTCAGGCCTCCTCGGCCGTGCCGAGATACAGGCGCCGGATCTCCTCGTTCTCGAGGATCCGGTCGGCACGCTCGGTGAACGCGTTCTGTCCGTCGACCAGGACGTAGCCGCGGTCGGAGATCTGCAGCGACCGCTGGGCGTCCTGCTCGACGATGCCGATGGCGATGCCCTCGGCATGGATCTTCTCCACCTGGTCGAAGACCTGCCCCGCGAGCTTCGGCGACAGCGCCGCCGAGGGTTCATCCAGCAGGACGACCTGCGGGTCGGTCATCAGCGCCCGCGCCATCGCGAGCTGCTGGCGCTCGCCGCCGCTCATCGTGCGCACGCGCTGCTTGCGGCGCTCGGCGAGGCGCGGGAAGCGCTCGTACTGTTCCTGGATGCGGCGGCTCATGGTGTCGCGATCGAGCGTGTAGCCGCCCATGCGCAGGTTCTCCTCCACGTTGAGCGACGTGAAGGTGTGCTCGAGCTGCGGCACGTAGGCGATGCCGACGCGTGCCCGCTGGTCCGGGCGCAGGCGCGTGACATCCTCGCCGCGGAACAGCACCCGGCCCTGGGTCGGGATCAGGTAGCCCATCACCGCCTTGAGCAGGGTCGACTTGCCGGCGCCGTTCGGGCCGATCACGGTCACGATCTCGTCACGGTCGACCTCGAAATCCACGGCGTGCAGGATTTCCGCCTCGCCGTAGCCGGCGTGGATCGAGTCCGCGCGGAGCACCGCCGGTGTGTTGGGCGCCTGATCACTCACGACGAATCATCCTCCGTGGCGGCGCGCTGCGTCACCAGATAGGCCTCGAGCACCTCGGGGCGCTGCAGCGTCTCGTCGGGCTCGCCCTCGGCGAGCACCATGCCCGCGTCGAGGACGTGGATGTGGTCGCAGATGCGACGCACCACCCGCATGTTGTGTTCGACGATCAGGAAGTTGTAGCCGTCGCCGCGCAGGCGGTCGATGATCGCGAGGATGTCCTCGATGAGCTTCGGGTTGACGCCCGCAACCGGCTCGTCCAGCAGAATCAGCTCGGGCTCGGCCATCAGCGTCTGGGCCAGCGACAGCAGTTTCTTCTGCCCGCCCGAGAGCTCGCCGACATAGGTGTCCGCCTGGTGATCCAGCTTCGTCATCCCGAGGATCTGCCACGCGCGCCGCTCGTTCGCTTTCTCCTGTTCGCGCATTCGCCCCATCCTGAACACGGTGTTGAGGATGCCCTCGCCGACCTGGCCCTGCGGCCCGAGGAGCATGTTCTCCATCACCGTCATCTCTTCCGGATTGAGGCTCGACTGGAAGGTGCGCACGACCCCGCGGCGCGAGACCCGTTCCGGGCGCAGGCCGGTCAGGCGCTGGCCCTTGAAGCGGACCTCGCCGGCGTCGGGGCGCAGGAAGCCCGTGATGACGTTGAACAGGGTCGTCTTGCCCGAGCCATTCGGCCCGATCAGACCCTGCACGCGCCCCGGCTGCACGTGCAGCGACACGCCGTCGAGCGCGGTGATGCCGCCGAAGCGCTTGCGCACCGAATCCACCTGGAGGAACTCAGCCTCGGGCATAGCGGCGTCGCCTCTCCGGCAGCAGTCCATTGGGCATGTACAGCACGACCAGGATGATGAGCGCGCCGATGATGACCATGCGCCCCGAGCTCAGGATCCCCTGGTCGATCTCGACCACGTCCTTGAGAAACCGGGTCGAGTTGTACAGCAGCTGGATCACCAAGGCGCCGAGCAGCGCGCCCACGTGATTGCCGCGGCCACCGAGCAGCAGCATGGCCCACACCAGGAACGACTCCAGCGGCAGGAAGTAGTTCGGCTGGATGAAGGCGTTGTAGTGGGCGAACAGCGCGCCGGCGAGGCCGCCGATCGCGCCGCCGAGCGCCATCGCCCGCATGCGGATCGAGCGCACGGGCTTGCCGAGCGCCAGCGCCACGTGGTCGTCCTCGCGCACGGCCTTGAGCAGGCGCCCGAACGGCGTGCGGGTCAGGTACGCGAGCCCGCCCCAGGTCACAGCGACGATGACCACCATCAACACCAGGAAGAACAGGTAGAACTGGTCGGTGGTGAGCACGTCGCCCAGCGGCTGCGGGATGTCGGGGACACCGAACGAGGCGCCGATGTAGTCCCCCTTGATCGGCGTGTTCTTGAACACGAAACGAATGATCTCGGCGAACGCGAGCGAGCTGATCGCCCAGTAGTCCTGGCGCAGCGTGGCCGTCGGCAGGGTCATGATCACCCCGACGAGCCCGGCGATGACCATCGCGCCGATCCAGCCGAGGACCATGGGGAAGCCGGCGAACATCACCAGGATGGTCGAGGCGTAGGCCCCGACCATGAAGAACACGACGTGGCCGATGTTGATCAGCCCGGTCAGCCCGAACTGCACGTTCAGCGACAGCGACAGCAGCCCCCAGATCCCGATGATCGTCAGCAGGTAGATGAGGAAGTCGATCATCGGCTCGGGTCCCCCAGGACACCCGTGGGCCGGATCAGCAGGACCAGGATCAGGAGCGCGAACGAGATCGCCTCCTTGTATCCGGTCGGGATCATCAGGAAGTCCGCCTCGACCAGCGGGATCCACGCCCAGTTGATCGCGAGGATGACGTTCTCGGCCAGCGCCACCAGGAAGGCGCCGATCACGGCGCCGTACGGGTTGCCGATGCCGCCGAGCAACGCGGCGGCGAACATCGCGATGATCAGCCCGATGCCCATGTTCGGCTGCAGCTGCGTCTCGAGCCCGATGAGGATGCCGGCGAGCCCGGACAGGCCCGCGCCGAGGAGCCACACCAGGCGGATGATGCGCTCGCTGAAGATGCCGCTCGCCTGGGCGAGGTCGTGATTGTCCGCGACCGCGCGCATGGCGATGCCGAGGCGCGTGCGGGTGAGCAGCAGGTGGAAGCCGATCATGGCCACGCCGGCGAGCACCAGGATCAGTAACTGCGTGTCGGTGATCGTGGCGCCGAGGACCTGCCAGCGCGCCGCGAGGTGCTGCGACAGGAAGTACGGCGAGGTGCCGGCGCCACCGCGCACGGCCTCGCGGATGACGATGCCGAGGCCGAACGAGGCGATCATCGGCATTACCGAGTGGGCCGTGCGCAGGCGGCTGAAGATCAGCCAGTCGCCGCCCACGCCGACCCCGGCGGTCAGCAGCACCGCGATCACGCCGGCCAGGACGATGTCGAGCCCGAGGAAGCCGCTGAATAACAGGGTCAGGTAGGCGCCGAGCGTGGCGAACTCGACCTGGGAGAAGTTGGGAAAGCGCAGCGTCCCGTAGACCATCGTCACGCCGATGGCCAGCAGCGACAGTTCGCCACCGCGGATGATCGTGTTGATCAGGACCTGCTCCAAACCGCCCCCGGGGTTCGCGCAGACTGACGACGATCAGTTGATACGGGACTGCTGGGTGCCCAATACAACCCTGTGCAAGAATTTACGGGATGCGCCGGCGGTACCGTCAACCGGCGGAGCGGCGGCCGGCGCTGCGGCGAACGGTTGGATGCGCGTCATGGCGGGCTGCGCGCCGATTCCGGCAGGACCGCTCGCGGTCGCGGGCAGGACCGGTGGGCAGGCGCGCGGGACCGGCGGCCGGCGGCGCGTCGGGCGGCCCTGTCCGGCCCGCGCTGTATCCGGCGCCGCGGGGCCCTGGGTCCCTGCCGGCCGAAGGCCGCAGCGGGTTGGACCAGTGGCCGCGGGAACCGGCTGAGCCGGCGACCGCGATCCGCGACCGGGTCGGCTCGAGCCGGCCTGCCCGGCGATCCGGCGGCGCGCGCATCCGGCCATCGCGACTGCGCGCGGAAGTCCGCTCCTGCGGGCCATCGAGGGCGCGCGCACCGGTGCTGGACGAGGTCGGGCCGCATCCCGCGTGCCCGACCGGCGGTTGCAGGCAGCCTCTGACCGCGTTCCTGCCGACCGGCGGCCTGCGCGCGGCCCCGGATGCCGCTGGCGCTGCATACGGGTCATGGTCGATCGCCGGCCGGGTTCAGCGGCCGGGCTCGTCGCCCCAGATGATCTTGTGCAGCTGAAGCTGCATGCGTACCGGGGGCTGCTCGGCGACGATCCAGTCCGCCAGGTCGCGCGGCGACAGGGTCTCCCAGACGGGCGAGAACCAGACCGGGCAGATGTGGTCGAGGCCGCGCTCGCGCACGCGGCGCACCGCCCAGTCGAAGTCGGCGCGGTCGCAGAGGACGAACTTGATCTGGTCGTGGGGCGTGAGGTGGTCGAGGTTCTCCCAGCGGTTGCGGTGGCACTCGCCCGAGCCCGGCGTCTTGAGGTCGAGAACGCGCGAGGCCCGCGGGTCGGCGCCGGCGATGTCGAGTGCCCCCGAGGTCTCGAGGCTGACGGCGTGGCCCGCGTCGCAGAGGCGCTCGAGCAGGGTCGCGCAGCCGGGCTGCGCCAGCGGCTCGCCACCGGTCACGCAGACGTGTTGCGTGCGCTCGGCCGCCACGGTGGCCAGCACGTCGTCGACGCAGCGGCTGTCGCCGCCGTGGAAGGCGTAGGCGGTGTCGCAGTAGACGCAGCGCAGGGGGCAGCCGGTGAGGCGCACGAACACGGTGGGCGCCCCCGTCGTCGCCGCCTCGCCCTGCAGCGAGCGGAAGATCTCCGTGACCCGCACCCGCTCGGCGGCGGGCCGGTCGCGCACCTGCGCCGCGTTGGCCGCCATCGCTAGTCGCCCTGCCGGGTCTCGCGCTTGATCTTGAGCAGCCGCTCCTCGGCCAGGCGCGCGACCGCGCTGTCGGCGTGCTCCTGCATCACCTTCTGCAGCGCCGAGCGAGCCTCCTCGAGGCGGCCGACCTCGTAGAGAGCATAGCCGATCTTGAGGCGCGCGTCCGGGACCTTGGCGCTCTCGGGGTAGTCGCTGACCACCTTGCGGAACGCCTTCAGCGCCGCCTCGAAATCGCGTCGCACGTAGCGTGACTCGCCCAGCCAGTACTGCGCGTTGTCCGCGTACGGGCTCCCCGGGTACGCCTCGACGAACTGCGCGAAGGCATCGGCGGACTCGCCGTAGCGCCCGCCCTTGAGCATCTCGAAGGCCTCGTCGTAGGCCTTGCGCGCCGCCTCCCCGTCGCCGTCACCGGGCTGCTCGCCGGCCGCGGCCGCGCCCTGCTCGCCATCCTGTTGCTGACCCTGTTGCTGGCCCGCGTCGCCGGACCGCCCGCCGTCGGCCCCGGTGTCACCGTCGCTCGCGGTCGCACCGCCCGTCACCCCCGCGTCGGTGCCGCTGCTGCCAGCGCCATCGCCGGAAGCGCTGCCCTGCGTCCCGGCAACCTCCAGCTCGCGGATGCGCCGGTCGAGATCGGCATACAGGTTGCGCTGGCGCTTGCGCAGCTCGTCGATCCGGTTCCCCTGGACCTCGAGCTGGCCGCGCAGATCGCGCAGCTCGCGCTCGAGCTCGCCGATGCGCTGGATCAGCTCGGCGATCTGGCCGCTGTCGATGATGTTCTCGAGCCGATCGATGCGCTGGTCGAGCGAGCGCGTACTCGGCTCGTCGGCCGCCGGCAGCGGGGCACTCGCCAGCACGCCGGCCAGCAGGCCGAGTGCCGGGCGGATTGCGCGGATGCGGGCCATGCAGCCTCCCTCAGTTGCCGTCGCGGCTGGCAGGGTAGACCAGCTCGACGCGCCGGTTCTTGGACCAGGCCTCCTCGTCGTGGCCCTCGACCGCGGGGACTTCCTCGCCGTAGCTCACCGTCTCGACCTGGTCGCTGCCGGCACCGTAGGCCTGCAGCAGCCGGCTCACCGACTCGGCACGCCGGGACCCGAGGCCGATATTGTATTCGCGCGACCCGCGCTCGTCCGTGTGGCCCTCCAGGCGCACCTGCACGTCGCCGTACTGCGACAGGTAGGCCGCGTGGCGCTTGATCACGTCCATGAAGCGCTGCTGGACCTTGCTCGAGTCGAACTCGAAGTAGATGGTCCGGTCGGAGAGCAGCCCGCTCGGGTCCTGGATGGCGTCGCGCTGGAAGGTGCAGTCGGGCGGGCACTCCGCCGCCGTCGCCGTCTGCGCGCCCGCGTCCTCGCCGGTGCCCTCGGCATCGGCGCCGCCGGTCCCGCCGTCGGCGGTGCCTTCGGCCGCGGTCCCGCCGTCGTCGGTCGTCGTGTCGCCCTGTGGCGGGGCGGTCGCACATCCGGCCAGGGCGAGCAACATCACCAGGGCCATCACGCGGATCGTCGTCTGCATGGTCTTGCTCCTTTTCGCGGCACCGGCCCCGCGGCCGGTGGTCGGATCCTCGTCGTTACGCGGTCTCGGGGCATCCTCGGCCCCGTGCGTTCGCCAGCGACGGCGTCCCGCCCCCGGCCCGGCTGCCCGCGCCCCGGGCGCGCCGTCATCGGTCAGTCCGTGAACGGCCCCCAGGCCGGCTCGCGGACGTCGCCACGGGATTGCGACAGCCGCGCCGCGGCGCGGCCGTCGGCCGACACCGAGCCCAGCACGCCGCGGCCCCGGTGATCGCCCGCGAACAGGATCATGCGCCCGTTGGGGGCGAACGTCGGCGACTCCTCGAGGCGGCCGTCGGTGACCACGCGCAGCAGCCCCGAGCCGCGGTCGATCACCGCGATGCGGTACTGGTTGTTCTGGGTGCGGTGCACGAACGTGATGCGCTCGCCGTCGGGGGAGACGTCCGGGTCGGCGTTGTAGTTGCCCTCGAACGTCAGCCGCCGCGCGCGCTCGGAGCGATCCACCGGGATGCGGTAGAGCTGCGGGCCGCCGGAGCGGTCCGAGGTGAACACCAGCGTCTCGCCATCCGGGGACCAGGCCGGCGAGGTGTCGATGCCGCCGCTGCGCGTCACCCGCGTCAGCTCGTCCGTCTCCAGGTCCAGTATGTAGAGCTCCGGATTGCCCTGGTGCGACAGCGTCAGCGCCAGGCGCTCGCCCGACGGCGAGAACGCGGGCGCACCGTTGATGCCGGCACGCTGCGACACCTTGCGGCGTTCGCCACTGGCCACGGTCTGCACGAACACGGCGGGCCGGCCGTCCTCGAACGACACGTAGGCGACGCGCCGGCCGTCCGGGCCCCACGCGGGCGACATGACCGGCTGGCGCGAGGTCAGGATGGTGCGCGCGTTGTAGCCGTCGTAATCCGACACCTGGAGGGTGTAGCGGCGGCCCTCGTCGCCCTTCTCGGTGGCGACGAAGGCGATCCGGGTGCCGAAGGCGCCCCGCTCGCCGGTGATCGACTCGTAGACGACGTCGCTGATCTCGTGCGCGAGACCGCGCAGCCCGTCGCGGCCGACCTCGTAGCTGTAGCCGGCCACCTGCTTCTGGCGAATGACGTCGAACAGCTGGAACTGGACGTTGAAGGTGCCGGGCTGCTCGCCCGGGCGGACCCGGCCGATGACGACGTGATCGACCCCGAGCGTGCGCCAGTTGCCGAAGCGCACGTCCTCGCCGCGGGTCGGCTGCGCGACGTGGTCGCGCCGGTCGATGGGCGCGAACTGCCCGCTGCGGGTGAGGTCGTTGCCGACGATCGCCGCGAGGTCGGCGGGCGCCTCGCCCTCGCCGGCCCAGCCGAACGGCACGACCGCGATCGGCCGCGCGCCGGTGGCGCCCTCGGTGATCTCGATCTGCAACACCGCCGCTGCCGGCGACGACAGCGCGAGCAGGGCCAGTGCGGCGAGTGCGCGAGTGAACGGCTGCATCAGGCGGATTCCGGCTTGAAAGTGAACTGGAGCACGCGCTCGAAGACCTCGGGCTCCGGCGGCGGCGGCAGCGGCGAGGCCTTGCGCACGGCGGCCACGACGGAGTCGCAGAAGGCCGAGCCGCCCGAGCAGGAGACGATAGTAACATCGGTGACGTCGCCGCTCGGGATCTGGGTGACCTGCACCTCCGCCTTCTGCCCCGAGCTGTAGTCCGCCGGGCGCCGCCAGCTGCCCTGGACCTTGCGCTTGATCGCGGCCTTGTACTGGCCGCGCAGATCGGCCAGCCGCTGCTGGCGCTTCTCCTCGGCGGCGGCGGCCTTGCGCGCCTGCTCCTGCGCCTCCTGCTTCGCCCTGGCCTGCTCGGCTTCGTCCTGCGCGCGCTCGGCCTCCTCGCGCGCCGCGGCCTCGGCGGCCTCCGCCTCGCGCCGCTGCTGTTCCAGCTTCTCGAGCCGCTCGCGCTCTTCCTCGCGCTGCTCGGCCAGCTTCTGCTGCTGCTCCTTGAGCTTCTCGCGCTGCGACTCGAGCTTCTCGCGTTCCTCGCGCAGCTTCTCGAGCTCCTGCTCGACGGCCTGGCTCTGCTCGCGCTTCTGCTTTTCGGTCTGCTCGAGCTCGGCGACCTGCTCGGCCTGCTGCTGCTTCTGCTTGCGCAGCTTCTCGAGCTGCTCGGCCTGCTGCTCCTTGAGCTCGGCGAGCTGCTGCTTCTGCTCGGCGAGTGCTTTCTTCTTCCGGGCCAGCTGCTGCTTGTTCCGCTGGAGCTCGTCGAGCTGCCCGGCCTGTTGCTGCTTCTCCTGCTCGAGCCTCTCGACCTGTTCGCGCAGCGCCTCCTGGCGCTTGATCGCGGCGCGTTCCTCGGCCTTCTCCTGCTGCTCGAGGCGCTCGACCGCCTGCTCGATCTCGGTCGCGTCGACCGCCACGGCGTTGACCGGCTTCGAGCCGGGGTCGGGCATGCTCGACGACGCCGACCCGATGCTGATGCCGAGCACCATCCCGCCGACGAGCGCGAGGTGGCCGACGGCCGCCAGCACGAGCGACTCCGGGTATTCGCGCAGCACTTCCATCATTGGCGTTCGGCCACCAGGCCGACCTGCGGCACGCCCGCCTGCTGCAGCAGGGCCATCGCGCGCACGACCTTCTGGTAGTTCACGCCCTGGTCGCCGCGCACGAGCACACGGCGGTCGCCGTCGCGGCGCATCACGGCCGCGGCCAGCGTGACCAGCTTCTGCTCGCCGATCGGTGACTCGGGGTCCTCGCCCACGTTGGCGTAGAAGCGGCCCTCCGCATCGACCGTCACGATCAGCGGCTCGCTCTGCACCTGCTCCATGGGCTTGGCGTCCGCCTGGGGCAGCGTGACCTCCACGCCCGTCTTCAGCAGCGGCGCGGTGATCATGAAGATCACCAGCAGCACGAGCATGACGTCGATGTAGGGCACCACGTTGATCTCCGCCATGGGCCGGCGGCGCTTCCTCGCCATGTCAGCCCTCCGCGGCCCGTGCGTGCAGCTGGCGGTGCAGGAGCCCGGTGAATTCCTCGATGAAGTTGTCGAAGCGGCTCTCGATCCGCCCCAGGTCGTGGCTGAAGCGGTTGTAGGCGATCACCGCCGGGATCGCCGCGAACAGCCCCATCGCCGTGGCGATCAGCGCCTCGGCGATGCCCGGCGCGACCAGCGCCAGCGTGGCCTGGGAGACGTTCGACAGCGACTGGAACGCGTTCATGATGCCCCAAACCGTGCCGAACAGCCCGACGTAGGGACTGGTCGAGCCGACCGTCGCCAGGAACGACAGGTTGCCGTCGAGGCGGTCGGCCTCGCGTGACAGCGCGATGCGCATCGAGCGCTGGGCGCCGTCGAGGATCTGCTGCGGGTTCTGCCCCTGCTTCTGCAGGCGGGCGTATTCGCCGAACCCGGCGGCGAACAGCCGTTCGGCCCCGCCCGGGGTGTCGTCGCGCTTCTGGCTCTCGCGATAGAGCTCCGCGACCGAGCCGCCCGACCAGAAACGGGCCTCGAAATCACTCGAGCGTTGGCGCGCGGCGCGCAGCTGGCGCCACTTGGCATAGATCAGGGCCCACGAGAACACCGACGCGAGCAACAGCAGCAGCATGACCGCTTGCACGACGACGCTCGCCTCGGCGACCAGGTGCACCAGGGAAAGATCAGTCTTCACCGCTCAAAGCCTCCTTGAGTTCGCGGGGCAACGCGCGCGGGCGGAACGTGGCCGCGTCGAGGCAGGCGATGCGCACGCGGCCGCTGCACAGCTCGCGGTCGTCGTGCAGCACGCGCTGCGCGAAGTCGATGCGGGCGCGCCCGATCGCCTCGATGCGGGCCTCGACCTCGAGCGCGTCGTCGAGGCGGGCCGGCGCCCGGTAGTCGAGGGCGATCGAGCTCACGGCAAACAGCACGCGGTGATACGCGGCGAGGTCGGCCTGGTTCCAGCCGCCCTCGCGCAGCCATTCGGTGCGCGCGCGCTCCATGTATTTCAGGTAGTTGGCGTAATAGACGACCCCACCGGCGTCCGTGTCCTCGTAGTAGACGCGGACGGGCAGGCGATAGGCGGCGATGGCCCCGGCGGCGCTCATGAACGCTCGAACAGGTCGCCCTCGCCGTGGCCGCTCGGCGCGCGCAGGCCGAAGTGGCGGAACGCCGAGTCCATCGCCACGCGCCCCCGCGGGGTGCGCATCAGCAGCCCTTCCTGGATCAGGTAGGGCTCGATGACCTCCTCGATGGTCCCGGCGGACTCGCCGATCGCGGCGGCGACGTTGTCCAGGCCCACCGGGCCGCCGCCGAACTTGTCCATGATCGAGCGCATCAGGCGGTGGTCGAGCCCGTCGAGGCCCAGCTTGTCCACCTGCAGCAGATCCAGCGCCTCGTCGGCGATCGCCGCGTCGATGATGCCGTTGGCCCGCACCTGCGCGAAGTCGCGCACGCGCCGCAGCAGCCGATTGGCGACGCGCGGCGTGCCGCGGGCCCGGCGGGCGATCTCGTGGGCGCCGTCGCCCTCGATGCCCACGTCCAGGATGCGCGCCGAACGCTCGACGATGCGCCCGAGGTCGGGCGCGCCGTAGAACTCGAGCCGCTGGACGATGCCGAAGCGATCGCGCAGCGGCGACGTCAGCAGCCCCGCGCGCGTGGTCGCCCCGATCAGCGTGAACGGCGGCACGTCCAGCTTGACCGAGCGCGCGGCCGGGCCCTCGCCGATGACGATGTCGAGCTGGTAATCCTCCATCGCCGGATAGAGGACCTCCTCGACCACGGGTGCCAGGCGGTGGATCTCGTCGACGAACAGCACGTCGTGCGGCTCGATGTTGGTCAGGATCGCGGCCAGGTCGCCGGGCCGCTCGAGCACCGGCCCCGCGGTCTGGCGGAGGTTGACCCCCATCTCATGCGCGATGATCGAGGCAAGGGTGGTCTTGCCCAGCCCCGGCGGACCGAAGATCAGGGTGTGATCGAGCGGCTCGCCGCGCTCACGGGCGGCCCGCACGAACAGCCCGAGCTGCTCGTGCACGCTCGGCTGGCCGACGTACTCGGTCAGGGTGCGCGGGCGGATGGCGCGGTCCACCGAGGCCTCGTCGCCCTGCGTCGCGGCGCTCGTGAGTCGTTCGGGCGTGTTCATCGGCTGGCCGGGTCCTGCGGTCTGCTCGCGCGCCTCTCGGCACGGGGGAAACTACCACGGCGGGAGGGTCGATTATAGCGATCCCGGATTCGATTCCGGATTACGGTCGCGTAATCCGGCAAAAAAATGCCCCGCCGCTGGGACGGGGCAAACATGGCTGGCCTGGGATCGTGGGTGCGGGCCACGACCGGGGGAGTCAGGCCAGTGCCATCCGGGCCCTGCGGGGCGAACCGCTCATCCGGGGTGTCGCCATCGGCGGCGCCCGTGCCGGTCGCGGTGACCCGCCGGTTGCAGTCCGTATCTCGTCGGTCAGGAATGCCTCCCGCTCCAGTGTAGCGTTGCCGTCGCGATCCAGGTTGCCCGAGTGCATCGCCATATCCAGTTCGACATCGAGCTCCGGCCGAGTGATCCCCCGATCACTGCTGCGATCGACGGGGTCGAAGTCCACCTCCACCGCGCGCCGCGGCCAACCGGTCCGCGGAGACGTGGCAGGCCGCACGGCGCCGGCGATGGCGACCGACCGCTACCGTAGTCAACGCCGCAGTTTTGATCCAGCATTGCCCCAATCTCAAGAGGTTGCGGGGCTTTTCCGCGACCGGCATGGGATCGCCAGCGTCATGCCATCGCCGGCAGCCGCCGTCCCGAGTCCTTTTTTGTTCTTCGATCAGGAACTTGCGAGTCACACAGGGTGCAGCCCGGCACCACCGCGCGACGGCGCCGGCTGGCGCCCGCGCCCGCGTTGCCGGGCCGCGACAGCCGGCGCCCGGATTGGAGCAACCCATTGAAAAATCTGGCCCTTGCCCGGTCACCTGCCGGCCGCACCCCGGCCCCGGGGGCCGGTCACCGGTGCCTCCGGGCCGGCCGGCCCGGGCGCGTCAGCCGACGATGACCGTCGAACCCGACCCGAACCAGCCGCCGCCGGCAGCGCCGGTCGCCGCCGAGCGGCCCATGGCGCGGCCGACCCGCGCGCCCCTCGAGGGCGAGCGCGTGCGTCTGCGACCGCTCGACCCTGTGGCCGACGCGCGGGCGCTGCACGCCGCGTCGCACGGTGATCCCGAGACCGAGGCCCTGTGGACGTACATGCCGTACGGGCCGTTCTCCGGCCCGGGCGTCATGAAGGCCTGGCTCGAGGACTGCGCCGGCGCCGACGAGCCCGACTTCCGCACCGTCGTGGATCGGGACGCCGACCGCCCCGTGGGCATGGCCGCCTTCCTCAACATCGAGACGGCACATTTCCGCCTCGAGCTCGGCCACATCTGGTATTGCCCGGCCGTTCAGGGCGGCCGCGTCAACAGCGAGACCGTCCTGCTGATGCTGCGCGAGGCCTTCGATCGCCTGGGGGCACGCCGCGTGGAGTGGAAATGCGACGCGCTCAACGCGCGCTCGCGGGCGGCCGCGCTGCGCCTGGGCTTCCGCTTCGAGGGCGTCCTCCGCCAGCACATGATCGTCAAGGGCCGCAACCGCGACACCGCCGGGTACGCGCTGGTCGATGCCGACTGGCCGGCCGCGAGGGCGAACCTGGAGCGCTGGCTCTACGGCGGCGAGACGGGCTTGTCGCTGACCGAGCTGAACGCGCCCCCGGTCGCGGGTTGCCACGACCCGGCGGCGCACGGGCCCGGGTGACGACCGTGGACCGCATCCGTTGCGCCGCGTCGCGCCGCCGTCGCCGCGGCACACGGGGCGGCCGGCGCAAGCGACCGCGCGGGGCCGGACCGCGCGCGATGGAATCGCCCGGAGTGGCCTCGGGTTCGATAGGCCGAGGCCGATCGTGGAGGGGCCCGCCCGGCGGGCATCGCGGGCTCCGGCCGGGCGCGGGTCCCCGGGATCTGCACCCGCCGCGGGTGGCGCTGCCCGTACAGCCGCCCGGACCCGGCCAACACCACGGCGACCACGGAGTCCGCGCGCCCCGGCGCGGTCACCGCCCGGCGGCCTGCAGTGCCTGTCGGATGATCTCCTCGGTCGTCAGCCCCTCGGTGGCGACGCCGCGGATCATCCGGCTCGCCTCGGCCGGGCGGTAGCCCAGGGCCACCAGGGCGCTGCCGGCGTCCGCCACGGGGTCCTCGGTGGCCTCGGCGGGCGCCGTCCCGCCCTGCCCGGTCGCCGCCGGCAGGGCCTCGCGCAGCTCGGCGTCACTCAGGCGATCGCGCATCTCGACGACCAGGCGCTCCGCGGTCTTCTTGCCGATGCCGGGCAGGCGCGTCAGGGCGGTGACGTCGTCGGTCTCGATGCAGCGGGCGAAGTCGTCCGCGCTCATCCCCGACAACACCGCCAGCGCCATCTTCGCGCCCACGCCCGACACCTTGAGCAGGGCCCGGAACAGGCGCCGCTCGGACTGGCGGGCGAAGCCGAACAGCAGGTGCGCGTCCTCGCGCACGACCTGGTGGGTAAACAGGGTCACCGCCTCGCCCACCGCGGGCAGGTCGTAGAACGTCGACATGGGCGCCTCGAGCTCGTAGCCGACGCCGCCGACGTCGATCATGAGCGCCGGCGGCTGTTTCGACGCCAGCGTGCCGCGCAGCCGCCCGATCATTTCCAGCGCACCGACTTGCGGCGGCGCGCAGCGGACACGACGGGCGCCGGCCGCGTGCGCGCATGCGCGTGGCACAGGGCGATGCCGAGCGCGTCGGCCGCGTCCGCGGGCAATGGGCCGGAGACCGCGAGCAGCACCTTGACCATGTGCTGCACCTGCTCCTTGGCCGCCCCGCCGACCCCGACGAGCGACTGCTTGACCAGGCGCGCGGGGTACTCGGATACCGGCAGGCCGGCGCCCACGCCGGCGCAGATCGCCGCCCCGCGCGCCTGGCCGAGCTTGAGCGCGGACATGGCGTTGCGCGACACGAACACTTCCTCGATGCCCATCTCGACGGGCACGTGCTCGGCGATGACCTCGGTCACGCCGCGCTGGATCACGCCGAGGCGCTGCGGCAGGGGGCCGCCGCCGGTGGCGATGGTGCCGTGATCGACGTGCCGGCTGCTGCGGCCGTCGCTGTCGATGACCCCCCAGCCGGTGGTCACGGAGCCGGGGTCGATGCCGATGATCCGAGCCGTCGGGTTCACGCGCGGCGCCCGCTCAACCGGTCTCGGCGAGCGTTTCGTCGGCGAACTGGGCGTTGGTGTAGACGTTCTGGACGTCGTCGATGTCGTCCAGCATCTCCAGCAGCTTGAGCGTGCGCTCGGCGTCCTCGCCGCCGAGCTGGGCCGAGGTCCGGGGGCGGAACGTCACCTCCGCCTGCTCGGGCTCGAGGCCGACGGCGACGAGCGCGTCACGCACCTCGGTGAACGAGTCGGGGTCGATCAGCACGTCCATGGAGCCGTCGTCATTGGTCTCCAGCTCGTCCGCGCCGGCGTCGAGCGCGGCCTCCATGAGCGCGTCCTCGTCGGTGCCCGCCGGGTAGGTGATCACGCCGATCCAGTCGAACAGGAACGACACCGAGCCGTCGGTGCCGAGTTTGCCCCCCTGCTTGGAGAAGGCATGGCGGACCGCCGCGACCGTGCGGTTGCGGTTGTCGGTCATGCAGTCGACCATCACGGCCGCCCCGCCCGGGCCGTAGCCCTCGAAGCGCGGCTCCTCGTAGGCCTCGCCCTCGAGCTCGCCGGCGCCCTTCTGACGCGCGCGCTCGACGTTGTCCTTGGGCATGTTGGCCGCATACGCCTTGTCGATCGCCAGGCGCAGGCGCGGGTTCCAGTCGGGATCCGGGCTGCCCGTGCGCGCCGCCACCATGATCTCGCGGCTGAGGCGCGAGAACAGCTTGCCCCGTTTCCTGTCCTCGACCGCCTTCTTGTGCTTGATGTTGGCCCACTTGCTGTGCCCCGCCATGAACAAGCCCCCCGTGGATCGCCAGGCGGCTGCCCGGGTCATCTGTGCCGTGGCGAGCGCGTGGCACGGCGAGGCGACTTTTCCGATCACGAGACGAGCATGGTGGGCCATGGGAGTCGAGCGATCGAAAAAGGCGGCCGTTGCGATGCGCGCGCACAGGGCTCGCGGTGACGCGGACAGTCTCACCCGCGCGCAGTGTAGCAGCCGGTCCACGAGCGTCCGTAGCCCCGAAACGGCTCCGGGCGAGCGCCCCGCGCCAGCGCGGCTTCGGCCGCTCGCCGCCGGCCCTTCCCGGATTGCACTCCGCTCCATCCGGGGCGGCCCCGGACGCATCCAGACCATGGCCCGGACAGCGGGCGAGACTGCCGCGCGGGCCAGGCCTTCAGCGGCGCTTCGGGCGTGCCGGGGGCAGATGCCCATCGCGCAGGTAGACCGCGGCCATTGCGGCGACGCGGCGCGACACCACCAACCCGAAGTGGGTGGTCCGCACCAGGCGCAGCGGGCCCCTGGGCCCGGCGCGTACGTCCCCCAGCGGCACCGTGCCGTCGTGGGGCCGCGGCAGGCGGGCCGTGATCCGCCCGGGCCCGATGCCCGTGACCCCGGCGATCCGCGCGACGGGGACCTCGCCGGGCCAGTCCGGCGCCCCCTCGGTCAGCGGTTGCTCGGCCACGCCGAGCGTGCGGCCGAACCCGCGGCGCACGAAACCGTGCACCGCCGTCGCGCCGTAGAGCGGGCTGCCCAGGAGCAGTGCCCGCCCGGTGCGGGCCGGCGCGTGGTCGATGAACAGGTGCGCGAGGACGTAGGCCCCCATGCTGTGGCCGACGTAGTGGAGTACCCGGCCCGGCATTTCCTCGACTTCGCGTGCCAGCCGGGCGGCGGCCTCCGTCGGGCGCTCGCGCGTGGTCCGCCACTTGAAGTGGGCCACGGCGAAACCGGCGGTGCGCAGCCGACGGGCGAGCAGTGCCATCCAGGCCGGGCCGACCCACAGCCCGTGGACCAAGACCACGGTCGTCTGCGCGGGATCGCTGTCGAGCGACCGGATCGCGGCGCGGTTCGTCCAGGACGTGGCCCGGTCGCCGGCATCGGCGATGTCGAGCCAGGCATGGGCCTCGTGCTCGGCGGGATTCAATCGCGGCTTGCGGCGGATGCCCGTGCCGAGGCGGAACTCGTGCTCGAGGTTGTGCGTGACGCCCGGTGCATAGCGCTCGCGCCATTCCGGGGCGATCGGGAAGCGCCGACGCCGGTGGCAGTCGACCACGCCGCTGCCGTCGAAGCCGGTCTCCTCCTCGAGCTCGCGCCGGGCCGCCTCGATCGGCGTCTCGCCGGCCTCCAGGCTGCCGGTGACCGACTGCCAGAAAGTATCGCGATCCGCGCGGCGAAGCAGCAGGACCTCGCCGTCGGCGGTGTGCACGACGACGAGGACCGATTCGGGGATCTTGTAGCGCACGGCCCGACGAGTGCCCTTGGAATGGAGCAACAACCCCGCATTGTGCCCGATCCCCGGCGCGCGCGGTCCGGGTTCTCGCCGATGCGCGCAGGACGGGGAGGGTAGCAGGCTGCAGGCGACGGGCCGCGAGGGACGTGCCGGGCGGTTTTCGGCGGCGCCGAATGCGGGCGGATGCGCGGGGGGCTCGCACCCCGGCGGTGATGGCGGCAGCGGTCGCAGCGGCCGATGCGTTACGCGGTCGCGCCGGCATTGCCCTGCGCTTCGCTGCGGGCAAAACCGGCCGACGGGCCCGCGTATGGCGGCTCGCCGGGACGCGGGCGCAGCGAAGGAGCGGTTCAGGCAGAGCCCGGAGCACGGCAAGGGTGGCAGGCGGCCGGCGACGGGCCGCGAGGGACGTGCCGGGCGGTTTTCGGCGGCGCCGAATGCGGGCGGATGCGCGGGGGGCTCGCACCCCGGCGGTGATGGCGGCAGCGGTCGCGGCGGCCGATGCGTTACGCAGTCCCGCCGGCATTGCCCTGCGCTTCGCTGCGGGCCAACCGTATATGGCCTCCGTGCCCTGTGCGTGTTCCGTGCGATCGAGGTGGATCTGTCGTCCGGCTGCGCACGTGCGCCCTCGCCGGCAAGGCGCCTACGCCTTCGATCGTCTTCGCGCCCTCCGCGACTCTGCGAGAACACCGCATGTTCTCGCCCTCGGCGACCCCCGGCGCACCTCGCGCCCTGGCGCCACCCCGTCCGCGGCCGGGGTATGCCTCGAACGCCGGATTCAGCCCGCACCGCCGCCGCGCTCCCGGGCCTTCGCCCCCGGGCGGATGCCCAACTCGCGCAGCTGGACCTCGCTGACGCCCGACGGCGCCGCCGTGAGCGGGCAGCTCGCGGTCTGCGTCTTGGGGAAAGCCATGACGTCGCGGATCGATGCGGCGCCCGTCATCAGCATGACCAGGCGGTCGAGGCCGAAGGCGATACCGCCGTGTGGCGGTGCGCCGTACTCGAGCGCGTCCAGCAGGAAACCGAACTGCTCGCGCGCGCTGTCGAGGCCGATGCCGAGCACCTCGAGCGCGGCCTCCTGCATGGCGCGGTCGTGGATGCGCACCGAGCCGCCACCGAGCTCGACGCCATTGAGCACCATGTCGTAGGCGCGCGACAGCGCCTGCTTCGGGTGTCGGCGCAGCGCCCCGGGGTCGTCCACCGCGGGGGCCGTGAACGGGTGATGCAGCGGCGTCCAGGCCTGGGTGCTGTCGTCCCACTCGAACATGGGGAAGTCGACCACCCACAGCGGGCACCAGCCGCGCTGGACGAAACCGCGCTCGTGACCGATCTTCACGCGCAGCGCGCCGAGCGCATCGTTGACCACGCTGGCCCGGTCCGCACCGAAGAAGATCAGATCCCCGCCGGTCGCGGCGGTATGCTCGAGCAGCGTGTCGACCACGGCGTCCGGCAGGAACTTGAGGATCGGCGACTGCAGGCCCTCGCGCCCGGCGCGATGGTCGTTGACCTTGATGTAGGCGAGGCCCTTCGCGCCATAGCGCCCGACGAACTCGGTGTAGTCGTCGATCTCCCTGCGCGTCATCTGGGCGCCGCCCGGCACGCACAGTGCGGCCACCCGGCCCTCGGGATCGTTGGCGGGGCCGGAGAAGACCTTGAAGTCGACGTCGGTCATCAGGCCGGCGACCTCGACCAGCTCGAGCGGGATGCGCAGGTCCGGCTTGTCGGAGCCGAAGCGGTACATCGCTTCCTTGTAGGTCATGCGCGGGAACGGGTCCGGCAAGGGCGCCTCGAGGACATGCACGAACAGATCGCGCAGCATGCGCTCGGTCAGCTCCATGACGTCGTCCTCGGCGACGAACGCCATCTCCATGTCGAGCTGCGTGAACTCGGGCTGGCGGTCCGCGCGCAGGTCCTCGTCGCGGAAGCAGCGCGTGATCTGGTAGTAGCGGTCGATGCCGCTGACCATCAGCAGCTGCTTGAACAGCTGCGGCGACTGCGGCAGCGCGAAGAACGACCCCTGGTGGGTGCGACTCGGCACGAGGTAGTCGCGAGCGCCCTCGGGCGTCGCCCGCGTGAGCATCGGTGTCTCGACGTCGATGAAACCGTCGTCCTCGACGAAGCGGCGGATGCGCGAGGTGATCGCCGCGCGCAGGCGCAGCCTCTGCTGCATCTCCGGGCGCCGCAGGTCGACGTAGCGATACCGCAGGCGGTGTTCCTCGCCGACGTCCCACTCGTCGAGCTGGAACGGCGGTGTCTTCGACCGGTTGACGACCTCGAGCTCGGTGCCGAGCACCTCGACCGCACCCGTGGTGAGGTCCGGGTTCTCGGTGCCCTGCGGCCGCGCACGCACCCGCCCGTGGACGTGGATCACGTACTCGTTCCGGATCTGCTCGGCGACGCGGAAGACATCCGCGCGGTCGGGGTCGAACACGACCTGCACCAGGCCGCTGTGATCGCGCAGATCGACGAAGATGACGCCACCGTGATCGCGGCGCCGGTGCACCCAGCCCGAGAGCTCGACGGTGGCATCGATGGCGGCGCTGTCGAGCGTGCCGCAGAGGTGGCTGCGCATGATTCGGACCGCTTCCCGGAACATCCTCGGAAGGGGCGAGAGGGTACCGGCTCGCCCGCGCTGCCGCAATTCTGGCGTCGAGCCGCCTCGGTCGACACCGCGGGCCTCGGGTTGACGCGATGCCTTCGCGAAAGGCCGGACCCGGGCACCGTGGTCAGCGGATCCTCCCCCTTCGGATCGCGGATGGGTAGCGCAACGGGCACACGATCGGGCAACGGGCGCGGGTGTGCGCGCCTTGGGCGCCGACGATCCGACAATCGGGTCACCCGGGGGCGAACCCGGCCCCAGTTGCGACGATGGCGCCTCGACCATTGCCGAGTGCCAGGCGCAGGCGCGCCCGGGGCGCGAGACTCGCCCGTTGCGCCACGACCCCGAGCCCCCGGTAAAAGCGCCGTCCCGGTCCGCACGCGAGCGCGATCCCGTGAACGGATCAGCCGATGGATCGACAGACACGTGCCGTTGCGGCCTGCGCGACTCCGGTCGGGGGCATCCGACGCCGACGGGCGCGCCCATGACGCCGGGCGGTGACGCCCGGGCTCGGCGTCCGCGCGCTGCGACGCCGTGCTGGGCGAACGCCGCCACGATCGGGATGCCGATTCCGGCACCACGGATGGTGCGCCCCGCACCCGCGCGGATCCCGCCCGCCCGGGCACCGGGACAACTCTTCAACAGGGGCGATGACTCCCTGATCGCAGGACGTGCCCGCGCCGTGGCTGCGGGCTGGTCGCCCGATCATCCGGGTGATGTCATCCGGGGTCTATGGGCGCCGCACTTTGACCCCGCGGCCCTGACGGGCTACCGTCCTTGGCCCCTCCAGACGGAGCGCTCATGCATGGTCGGGCAATTGACCGGTGGCTGTCTTTGCGAGGCGGTGCGCTATACGCTGAAAGGCCCGTTGCGTCCGGTGGTGGCATGCCACTGCAAGCGGTGTCGCCGCCTGACAGGCCATTTCTTCGCGGGAACCCAGGTCGAAACCCCCAACCTCGCGATACGCGAAGATGGGGCCCTCAACTGGTACTGGTCCTCACCCGAGGTGCGACGGGGCTTCTGCGCTCGCTGCGGGTCGAACCTGTTCTTTCAGCGTACCGGTACCGGGCGAACGACCGTGGCTGCGGGAACGGTCGACGAGCCCACGGGTCTGCGCATGGTTCAGCACATATTCGCTCGCCACGCCGGGGACTACTACACGATCGACGACGCGCTGCCGAGATACGACGAGCACGGCGATATGCCGGCCCTTGGCGACGACGGCAGGTAGTCGCATAACCGAACCCGTCAGCATCGCGCTTGGTCGAGGAAGCCATGGATCCAGCGCGCGGCGACTCGCGATTCCACTTCGTGGGCGAGCGAGGCGACACCTTCGCGAAAACCGGTTTCTCCGATCAATGGGCGCCACCGCGCCATGGTCGCACGCGAATACCCCTTCGAGAATTCCGGGTGGAATTGCATGCCCAGGCCATGTCGGCCGATCTCGAACATGTCGTACGGGCAGAATTCGTGCGATGCGAGGAGACTGGCCCCCTCGGGCAACCGAACGACCTGGTCCTGGTGGCTTACCACTAGCGAAAGGCTGCGCCGCGGCGGATCCATCCACGCACGCTGCTCGAGCACACGCACGCGATGAACACCCACGCCGAGGCCATTCGATGCCTTGTCGACCTGACCACCCAGTGCCCGGGCGATCAGTTGATGGCCGAAGCACACGCCGATGGTCGGTCGGCGCGCTGCATGCAATGCGCGCACCAGTTCATGGGCGCGCGCGATCCAACCATCCGTATCGTAGACGCTCCACTTGCTGCCGGTGATGAGCCATGCGTCGGCCTCATGGATGGACGCCGGGAATTCGCCCGAGGGAAGCCTGTAGACGGAAAACGACAGCCCGCGTTTTTCTGCCACGAGCAGTCGGCGGAGCATGTCGGGGTAGTCGCCGAAATCGGGCTGGAGATCGGCATCGACCCAGTCGCATTGCAGAATGCCCATGTGCATGCGTTCTCGACTCCGGTGACCGCCGACGCAATGCCTACCGCCGCAGGCCGTCCAACTCCGGGTACTTGTTCGATGGACTCGAGGCGTAGCAGCCGCGTGGGGCAGCGAGGCGAACTCCCTCGATAGTGGCACGGGCATGGTCGCGACCATGGCAATCGAGCGATCGGGAAAGCGGGGCTTGTGGCGCGTGCGCGGCAAGTGCCGGCTTACTCGGACCGGCCGCGAGGTACCGCCTGCGGAGGCGACCGCTCCACGCGGAGGATCGAGCGTTCATCGCCATCCGTCTCGATGATCAACCGCTGGCCGCAATTCATGCACGGGCAACGGACTGCGGTCAAGCGTTCCTCGTGCAGCGTAGCCGACGCGTACGGTCAGCAAGCGCTCGCGCCGTATCCCGCCCGACCGCGGTCCCTCACCATAGAACCCGAGGACCGGCGACCATCGGAACCCCGACAGGCGGCTGTCTAACCGCCTTCATCCCCTTCACCCGTCAAGCGTGTGCCCGCGCACCATCCGGACCGCAGGCACCCGACGCTCCGGGGAGCCCCATCGCTTTGCCGCCGTCATGGATCGATCCCTTGCAGGCGTCGGCGTCTCTGGAATCGACCCTACGGATCAGGCCATCAATCATCAAAAAGTTATGGTCTGCGGCGGCAACCATCAAGCGCAAGAATATCGACCCATTTCATCGCCGCAATCGACCCAATCAATATCCGCAATTGAACCAATTGATCTTCGCGATTGACCCGGTTCATTCCAAAAGGGTATTTTGCAATCGTGGCCGGATTTGGTAAGAAGACAATGCCGAATCGGCTTGCTGCACGAGGGCAATCGAATGGGCGAGCCAGATGCACCATGTCGGACCGCGCTTGTCAGAAGCGCTACCATCAGGCCAGCGTACGCGCGCCATGTGCCCGCATCGCCAGGCTAGCCCGCGGTGCAACACTGCCGACGCGCACGCGCGACCGGTGCCTCAACGGGCGCTGCCCGATTCCGCTGTCCGATTCATGGTGCCCGCTCGACTGAACCCGCCAGCGGTCCACGCAGACCGGTTGTTTCGAGACCGCTCCCGGTCTTCGAGGCGGGCCTCTCGAACGCTCGACACCCACTCTGTTCCCGGAGGAATGAAAAACGGACAGCCTACAAAGACAGACAGCCAACAACGACACAGAATCCGTAAAGACACAAAAACATCCCGCAGGAGTGACAAATGGATAGCGAACTTGGGGCACTTACGACCATTTTCACCGAGTTCTATTACTGGCTCACCGTAGCCCTCATGATGCTGATCCACGTCGGCTTCCTTCTGTACGAGGTCGGCGCTTCACGGTACAAGAACCACCTCCACACCCTGATGAAGAACGTGATGCTGATCCCGCTGGTCACGATCACGTTTTTCTTCTTCGGGTGGTACATCTATTTCGCATTCCCGAACGGCCCCGGCATCAACGGCGGCCTCATTGCGGCTCCGCATGCCGTGCCGTGGGGCGAGATGATGGGCACCCATCTCGGCGGTACCGCGAGTACCGAGCTCGGTGAACAGACCGATCCGGCGACCTGGGCGCGACTCAACGGCGTCTTCTGGGCGGCATTCCTGCTCTTCTCCTGGACCGCCGCATCGATCGTCTCGGGCGCCTGCATCGAGCGCATCCGCTACTTCGCGTTCTACGTCCTGGCCATCCTGATCGGATCCGTGTTCTGGGTGATCGACGCGGCGTGGGGCTGGAGCTACAACGGCTGGATGGTCCAGCTGCTGGGCTACCACGATGCGTATGCCTCCGGCGTGATCCACGCGATCGCCGGCGGTTTCGGGCTGGGCGTACTGATCCACCTCGGGCCGCGTATCGGCAAGTTCCGCAAGGACGGTACACCGCGCGACATCGTCCCGCACAACCCCTGGCTCGCGGCACTCGGCATCTTCACGATCTTTGCGGGCTTCTGGGGCTTCTACGTCGCATGCAACATCCCCATCATCGAGGGTTCGGCGATCGGCATGAAGGAGGGCACCTGGACCGCGACCAACATCTACCTCGGTCCAACCACCCTCTCGGCGATCACCTTCAACTTCCTCATGTCGCTTTCCGGTGGCTTCCTGGGCGGCTACATGATCTCGAAAGCCGATCCCTTCTGGACCTTCTCGGGGGGCCTGGCCGGCCTGATTGCCGCGTCGGCGGGCAACGATCTCTATAATCCCCTGCAGGCGATGATCATCGGCATCGTGGGCGCCATGGTGGCCTACAAGCTGCATTTCTGGGTCGAGCGCAAGTTCAAGATCGACGACCCGGTGGGCGCGGTCGCGGTGCATGGCTATGCCGGATTCCTCGGCGTGGTGATCGCGGGCTTCATGCTCTGGGGCTACCCGGCTTCTCCCCTCGAAGGCTACGCGCACATCAATCCGCTCGGGAACCTCATCGGTGCGGTCATCATGTTCGGTGTCCTCGGCTTCATCCCGGGCTATGTGTTCGCCGGCATAATGCGCTGGTTCGGCGTGCTTCGGGTGCCGGATCAGATCGAGATCGCGGGCCTCGACATCAACGAGATGGACTACGCCAGGCAATGCGACCGCGACCTGCGCCAGGGCATCGAGGAAGAAGCTCGAAGTCGCGGCACGCTCCGGTAGAGAATCCCACACAATGACGCCGACTGGAGGTTGAATCATGTCAACTGGACTGGTGGAAAAATGGAACACAATGGATCTCGCCAATTTCGGCGCGGTCTACCCCATGGTCGAGATCACCGAGCTGTGGTACGTCCTCTGCATCCTCGCCTGGCTGGGCTGGCACGTCTGGCAGGCGTTCAACGAGCGCAGGACGTACGACCATGACCGCGAGGTACTCAAGGATCCCGAGACCCTCCGGTGGGCACTCCATCGGGATACGATCGAAGGGGCAGAAAACGGCGCGGAGGGGCGCGAGAGCCAGAACAGCCCCGGCGCGTAACGACGCACGACAAGCGTCCGCACAGCGGCACCCGGGGTGTCGCTGAACCGCAGGCATCGGGCGGGGCCGATTGTGCCCCGCCCGATCCCTCCCCTGCCCGCGCAGATCCACCCGCCAGCCAAGACGTCGAGCCCCGCAACCACGCCGGGGGCATAGCGTTCGCCGCCGTACAAGCGTTCGGCCAACCCCCCGATGCCGCGCGGGGCGGTACGTGAATCCGGTCCGCTCGATCCTGCGTGCGTCCCGGCGCCCGCCCACCGACCTCTACACGACGCTGCAGCGGAAATCGGCGGCGCGGGACCCTGCCGGTCCGGGCCGCGACGCGCCCAGGAGCCTGTCCAAGCAACCCGGAGCCGACTGCGCGCGCCCCGGCGGCTGCTATTTCCGATCGCTCAACTCACAGGGTGCCCCCATGCTCGTTTCACGATCGAAAAAATCGCCTCGCTGTGCCACGCGCTCGCGACGGCTCAGGTTCTCGGACAGCAACCGAGTGCCCTTTAACGAAAGTTCGCCGTCTTTTCGCCGGCCCTCGCGGCGCCTGGCGGCGTTGCGCCTCCTCACCATGGGGTGCGCCATGGCTCGTCGGCGCGCCTTGCCAGTCACCACGATGCCTCGCCGAGAAAGATCGGAGAACTTCCGTTAAAGGACACGAGCGGGCACACGCTGCAACGGCGGCAGTTTCCGATCGCCCACGTCACGCCCTGTCCCCGTGGGCGCATTTGGCGGGGCGTGCAGATGGCTGACCTGCCGGCGCGCTCGCCCCGGCCCGGGTCCCACGCACGGGGTCCTCGCCACCGTCGCAATCGTCCGGGCGGGGTCCGGGTGACTGGATTCCCGGGGAGACGGCCGACGATCGTCGGTCTGCCGGGCGGGGAAGCCTGCCCAACTCGCGGGCATACCGGAGTGCATGCGGATGCCCAGGGGCCCGAGCGAAGGCGAATGGCTCGACGCAATCGAGCCGCACGCGGCTGTCGCTCCAACCGCATGAAAGCGATGCCCGCCGCCTGCCGCACGGGCTCGTATCTGACGACAATGACTTTGGCCGCTTGACGGCCGCGGGGTCGCTGCACGGGCAGTCAACCCGGTGACGCGAGTCGCATGAAATTCCGGTACAGCGTCTCGGCGTTCGAGACGAAGGCCTCCATGTTCTCGGCCACCTCGGCATCCAGGCGATCCAGCCCGTCCGTACCGAGCGTCTTTTCGAGGGCCGCGCGGTAGGCCGGGACCTGGGCCCAGGTAGTTACGGTTTCGGGCTCGACCTCTACGTGGTACTGAAGCGACCAGGCGTTGCTCCCGACTCGCATCGCCTCATTGGCCGATCCGCCCGATTGCGCCAGAACGACGGCATCCTCGGGCGGTTGCGCCACCCGCACGCCATGCCATTGGAGCGACTTCTGGACTTCCGGCATGCCCTCGAAGATCGGATCCGCCCTGCCGGCCTCGGTCAGCTCGATGTCGCGGACACCGACCTCCGCAGCCCGCTCCGGTCCGCACGTCCCGCAAAGGGCATCCGCCAGCAGTTGATGACCGAGGCAGAAGCCCAGGAACGGACGCTGGAGCTCGCGCACCCAACGCCGGATTGCCCTTTTCTCGGGCACGAGCCAGGGATGCTCATCGACGTCCCACACGTCCATTGGGCCTCCCATGACCCATAGCAGATCGAAATCCTCGAGCGGCGGGATCTGCTCGCCCTGATCCAGTTCAACGGCGCGCCATTCGATTCCGTCCTCGGCAAGGAAATCCCGGAGCTTGCCGGGGTGCTCGCAGTCGATGTGTTGCAGTACCAAGAGTCGCATTCGGGACCTCCCGGAGAAGATTCGCGGCCCACGCGGGGCGATGGCGTTGGCGTGGTCGGAGAGCGTCGTGCGGGCGACGGTGTCGCTACCTCATCGGTGTCGCCCATGCGGGCATTCGACGGCGCTGCCCTTGCCGCGGCCCGACCACGGCCGCGCGGCGACCGGCGATCAGGGCAGGCGTCGCGATCGGCGCTCTCCCGGCAGGCTCCATCCTCGTGAAGCCCGGTTGGCCCAGCACGGTACTTCGAGATCACATCCATCGGCATGACGGGGAACCGCATCGCGTAGGCCGGATAGGCGAGCAGGCCGAACACGGGTGTCTCCCCATCGAAACCCAAGCGCCGGCGCGGGACTCGGCGCGATCCAGGTGCGTGCAAGGTCGGAGCTTCCACAGCGGACCGCTCCTGCGACCACCAGTCCGAGCATTAACGGCTTGCGGGGGGCGGGTCAAACTGTCTTTGTGCAGGGCGCACACGGCGCGCCCTTCCTCGAGCCGCAAGCCTCGGGCCCCTTGCTCACCGTATGCGCCGAGCCCGTACGTCGAGCCACTCCCGCCGACCGCGTTCCGCAGTGCCTCGGCAACGGCGTACCGTCCTCGCTCGTCGTTGGTCGTTCGTCGTGGCCGGATCCGACCGCGATCGCGGGTCTCGGCATCAACGGGAAAGGCTATGTCGAGGCATGCGACCGCCCCTACATGGATGCAATGAGGCGGTTGCATGGGGCCCGAGCCAACCCCGGTGCACGGCTGCAACACCGCCACTCGACCCACGGAGCGAGTTTTCGGGTTTGGCCGTCGTGTCATGCCGTGACAGCGTCGCAATCTGGGCCGTTCGACCCTTCGCCGGCCGCGACGGATTCCGGTACGTCGCCTGCATCGCCGTGTGACTCGGCAGGCGTATCCGCGAAGACACGAACGAACGCTGGACGCAAGACCGTCGCGGCAAGTCGCTCCGGTGTTCGCGGATTCTTCGGGCGCAGTGTACGCCGATGCCATCAGCGGCGCGAAACGGGACCGAGCGGGCCCGGGGGACTCGCGCATGGCCGGTTCGTTGCCGCCAACCGCGGATTCCCGTCAAGCGCGAGCTCTGCGGCGCGGGGGGCCGCGACCCTATTCGGGCTCTCCTGCCGTTGACGCGGGCGTCCGGATCGATTCCCTTCATCTCCGCCGGCAACCTTGTTGACAGGGGGCCGGCGCATAGGGAATATGAATTCGATCGGATCATCGAGCGGTCGCACTCGACCCGCCGACACGAAATAGCGTGGAATCGTCGCCATGAAGCATTCGCCGCGGGGATCCGCTGCACCGGAAAGCCAACTCGAGCGCGCGCGCGAACACGCACGCGCAAGTGGACACTGTGTCTACCTTTTCCATGACGGCGGGAACTGGATCATCGAATCCGATATCCGATCTGTACCGATGGCAGCGGGCGTGGTCGAGGTCCACCCCGACAAGGGCACCGACCACGTCAACCTGGGAGGCTGCTGAATCATCCACGGGAAGGAGTCCCTGCCCGCTCTGCCCCGGTGACCATCGGCGAGGCTCCGCGCATGGCACGGGGCGGGGTCGCACCCGGCAGGACGGGACACGGCCGGTTGGCGCCACGCGGGCGAATACGGCAACACGGAGGAGAGATCTTGAGCACACACTCACCCGGAGCGCTGCGCGCCGCCGTGGCCATCATCAACTCGCAAAACTCCATCCCCACCGCCGAAGGCGAGAAGAGCACCGGCGAGCTTGCCGATTTCATCGAGCGGGAGACGCGCGTCGTCGAACTGATCGATGCCGCTCAGCGGCTGCTGAAGGAGTACGATGCCGAAGTCGATCAATCCGTCGGAACTGACCCGCGTCACGACGCCGTAGCCGGGAACATGGACCAGCTGCGCGAGGCGTTGCGGGCTGTCACGGACCGGGCAAGCACGGAGGCCAACCAGGCCACTGCACCAACGGCCACGCGCGGGCACTGAGCCCACGACCGGCCGCTAACTCGGTGATGCGGCGCCCGCGTTCCGCGCGTAGCGCCCGCCTGAGCCGTCAACGGCCTCGACGCGCCCGTGGGCGTACGGGTGCCTGCCAGATCGCCTGTGCTGCAGGCGTGTCAGGCGCAGACCCGCGTTGATGAATACCCGGTGTTCGAAGCGCGCAGCGCAGGCAGCGAACCGGCCGCATGATGAAGCGAGGGCGCTGCTGAACCCCTTGTACCGGCTCTTACGCCTGCACACGTTCGCCCACTTTCCCGCAACGCAACGCCCGATCGTGCCAGGCGCAAGCCACCACGGACCGGTCGCCGGGCATCAAGAAATCCGCACGGTTGCGGCGGTTCGCAGCGATTGCAGGACCGCGAACGGCGCGCGCGTCACGGCCATCAGGCCCGCGCCGGGACCCCGCTCTGCGCATTGGCGGGCGTACGCAATCGCCGGCTCATGCAACACGTTCCCGCCGACCAGATCGGCCGGGCCAGGACAGACGGGGCGGCGGCGGTTGCGCACGAACGCATTCGCGCGCAACCGCCTTGCCGTGCGTACCGGATGCCTCAGAACTTGGCGTATGCCTTCTTGAGCTCAACCAGCGGGTGGCTCGGCGCCATCTGGAACTTGATCAACAGTTCCCGCGCCAGCATGTCGCGGTCCTGTGGGTCGTGCGGCAGTTCAATGCTTTCCGGCACCCGGACCCAGCCGTTGATGTTCCGATCGAAAACGGCCGGTTCCCCTTCCTCGAAGCCCATGTGAACGTCCTCGAGCCAGTTCAGATCGGGCCAGCCCATGATCTCGATGTACTCCTTGAGGAAAGGGGTCAGCCGATCGTAGTCGGGCAGCAGGTTGACGTCGTAGCGATACCCGATCGACTGGCCGATCTCCCTGGTTCGTGAATCGACCCAGTCCTGATCGTGATCGTGTTTAGGTTGTGCCATGGTCGTTGCCTCGTAGAAACTCGTTGCAGGGGCCCGGCAGCCCGGCACCGGGTGCCGGACTGCCCCGGAGCGACGGCCATCAGAACCGGTTCATCTCCGGATGCCCGACCGTGTAGCGCGACCCGGCCAGCGGGACCTCGGCAATCGCCGAGGCTTCGCTCGTCAGCGCTGCCAGATCCTCCGGCTCGAGCGAGTGCACATTCGTCTTGCCGCAGGCTCGCGCCAGCATCTGGCACTCCATGGCCAGGGTGTGGAGGTAGTTGTACACGCGCTCGGCGGCCATGTCCGGATCCAGCCGCTTGCGCAGTTCCGGATCCTGGGTGGCCACGCCCACCGGGCAGCGACCCGTATGGCAGTGGTAGCAGGATCCCGCCTCGACACCAATCTCGTTCGGAAAATCGGCTTCCGGGATGTCCTTGTTGCAATTGAGCGCCATCATGGACGCCATGCCGATCGAGACCACGTCGGCGCCCAGCGCGAGCGCCTTCGCGACGTCCCCACCGTTGCGGATACCACCTGCGTACACCAGCGATATCTCGCCGCTCTTGCCGACTTCGTCGATCGCCTTGCGGGCCTGGCGTATGGCCGCGATCCCGGGTACACCGGTCTCCTCGGCCGCGATATGCGGCCCGGCGCCCGTTCCGCCCTCCATGCCGTCGATGTAGATGCTGTCCGGTCCCGTCTTGGCCGCCATGCGCACATCATCGTAGACACGCGCGGCCCCCAGCTTCAGCTGGATCGGCACCTGGCCGCCCGTCTGCTCGCGCAGTTCGTTGACCTTCAGCGCAAGGTCATCCGGGCCCAGCCAGTCCGGGTGCCTCGCCGGCGATCGCTGGTCGATGCCCGCGGGCAGGTTGCGCATCTCGGCCACCTGGTCGCTCACCTTCTGACCCATGAGATGACCGCCGAGGCCCACCTTGTGGCCCTGGCCGATGAACACCTCGATGGCATCGGCCAGCCGCGCATGGTGTGGATTATAGCCGTAACGCGACTGGATGCACTGGTAGAGCCACTTGCCCGAGTAGCGGCGCTCGTCGGGGATCATGCCGCCCTCGCCGGAACAGGTCGCGCTGCCCGCCATCGTCGCACCGCGTGCCAGTGCGGTCTTGGCCTCGTAGGACAATGCGCCGAAGCTCATGCCAGTAATATACACCGGAATGTCGAGGTTCAGGGGCCGTTCCGCCTTCGGTCCGATCGTGCTGTCGGTGTCGCACCGCTCGCGATAGCCCTCGATCACGAACCGCGTCAGCGTACCCGGCATGAACGTGAGATCGTCCCACGTCGGGATCGGCTTCTGGATGCCCGTGCCCCGCATGCGATATCGCCCCAACTGGGCCTTGACGTGGATGTCGTCCACGACGCTCGGCGGGTACATGAAGCTCTGGCCAAGGATATCCGTATTCCGCGAAACGCCCTTCTTTCCCTGCCTGGCCTGCTCTTCGTCTGTCGCCATGTCTGTGTCCACTCTTCAGTCACTGGATTTCGGCTCGATCCGTACGCGACTCGCGCTAGAGGATGAGCTTCTTCTCCGTCGGTTCAAGGTTGTCGTAGTTCCACAGCTGCTTGCCGGAAACGATCTTCTGCATGTTCTCGGCGCCATTCGGCGCCTTGAGCCCATACTGCGACAGCTTCCGATTCAGCCATTTCACGTCCAGATCGGTCATCTCGGCGCGCACGGCGTCAACGCCGAGCCCCGCGATATTACCGCCGACGAAGATCGTGCCATCGTACATCGAATCACCGAGGTTATCGTTGGCATCCCCGAGGATGATCTGACGCCCACGCTGCATCATGAAACCGGTAAATGCACCGGCGCGGCCACCCATTATGATCGTGCCGCCCTTCTGGTTGATGCCGGTGCGCGCACCGACGTCGCCCTTGACCACGAGATCGCCGCCGCGAATGCCCGCGCCCAGCGCGGATCCCGCGTTCTTCTCCACGACCACGGTCCCCGACATCATGTTCTCGGCACACGACCAACCGACGCGGCCGGTAATGTGGACATTCGGACCGTCGATGGCTCCGGCACCATAGTAGCCGAGGCTTCCCTCGAACCGGAGATTGAGGCGGTTGAGGAAGCCGACGCCCAGCGAGTGCCGCGCCCAGGGATTGTGGACCGTGATCGTCCCGTAACCCTGGGACATCAGATCGCGGATCTTGTTGTTGACCTCGTGCGGGTCGATTTCGGCCGCGTCGAGCTCGGTTTTCCTGTCGAAGTCAACATCATACGAACCCGGGTAGGTGTAACGGCCGTGATCCGCTTGTTCGACGTCGAAAAAGACCTGCTGCGTACGCCCCGTGAGCTGCTCTTCGTGCAGCCCCATTTCATGAGAGCGTTTCTCTGTATCTACGTTCGCCATACCCGCACCTCGCCTTCGTAGGGATCGTAGGTATCGACTTCCTCGCGAATCAGGCTCCGGATCGCAATCTCCTCGGACCCCATTGCGACGAAATCGTCCGTTTCGCAGAGCACCATCGGCTTTGCGGCCATGCGGTCCTTGGCCATGCCAAGAGCATTGGACGTGCCGATGACGTACGTGAACACACCATCGAGTTCGTAGATGGAGCGGTCCATCGCCTCCTCGAGGGTGTCGCCGTGCGACAGGCGTTCGGCCACGTACACGGCGATCAGTTCCGAGTCACAGGAAGACATGAACCGATGGCCGGTACGCTCGAGATGACGCCGTTTGGTCCAGTAGTTGGTCAGCTGCCCGTTGTGGACCACCGAGATGTCGGCGAACGGATAAGCCCAGTAAGGGTGCGCGGAGCTGATATCGACGTCGGACTCCGTGGCCATCCGGGTATGACCGAGCGCATGAGTACCCTGGAACGTGTCGAGCCCGTACTGCTGGGACACGACGTTGGCCTCTCCCAGGTCCTTCACGAGCTCGAGGGCGTGGCCGACCGATAGGATCTCGGTCCCCTCGGTGGCCTCGAGCTCGTCGGCAAGGTCGCGCAACTGACCGTTATAGCTGATCAGGTAGCGGTAGGCATAGGGCGTCGTTGCTTCGGCCAGTTCGATCTTGGCCCCGAACTGCTCGAGCGCCTTGTCGGCGGCGCTCTTTCGCTGGGCAATCACGTCACGGATGCTGTGCCGATTCATGTCCTCCTGCTCGGCAAACTTGACCCGGGCTACGTAATGCTCCTGGTCCGGACCGCCATACAACGCGAAACCGGTGGAGTCCGGACCGCGGTGCTTCAGCGACTGGAGCATCGCGGTCAGCTCGCTGCCGACGTTACCGGCACCGCCCGTCTTATGAATTAATCCTGCGATTCCACACACTTTAGATACCCCTCACGTTACGGCAGACAATCGAGATAGTTTTCAGTGTCCCACTCGGTCACGGTGGACATGAACTTGTCCCACTCGTCGTTCTTGTAATGCATGAATACCCGGTACATCTCGCCCGGCAGCGCGGACTTGGCGACCTCGTCGGCCTCGAGCGCCTCGAGCCCCTTGCCCAGGTTCATGGGCAGCTTGCGCACGTTCCGGAGCTCGTCCATGTGATCGTAGATATTGCGCTGCTCGGGCGGGCCCGGATCGAGGTCGCGCTTGAGACCATCGTCGATGGCCGCCAGCAGCCCCGCGCCCATCAGGTAGGGGTTGTGCATGGAATCCACGGCCTTGTACTCGAACCGGCCCGGGGCCGAGTTCCGCACGGAGGTCGTGCGATTCTGGAACCCCCAGTTGACGTAGATCGGCGCCCAGAACCCGGGCTCGAGCAGTCGACGATAGGAATTGACCGTCGAGACGCCGAGCACGGTGATGCCGGGCAGGTGCTCCATGATGCCGCCCATCGCCTGCAGCCCGACCTTGCCGGGCGCGCGCGGATTGTCACCCTCCGGCATGAACAGGTTCTCGCCGCCGTCGGTATGCACGAACGGCTTGTCGAGTCCGGGCAGCGGGTCCATGCCGAAGGATCGGACGTAGTCCTCGCCGCCCTTCCACAGCGAGATGTTCGTGTGACAGCCCGAGGCCGAGACGTTCATGAACGGCTTCGACATGAAACACGGGATGACGCCGAACTCGCGTCCGACCTGGGCGCAGATCTGGCGGAACGTGGTCAGCCGGTCTGCGTTGCGGCACACCTCGTCGAACATGAAGTTCTGCTCGAGCTGCCCCGGCGCGTCCTCGTGGTCGCCCTGGATGATGTCCAGGCCCATGGCGCGGGCGTATTCGGTGACCCGCAGCTGAATCGGGCGGAGCTGCTCGAACTGCTCAATGTGATAGCAGTTGGGGTTGCTGACGCCGCCCGCGGGCTGGCCGTTCTCATCTTTCTTCAGCCACATCATCTCGGGCTCGGTACCGGCCCGCATATGCATGCCGTGCTCGTTCTGGAACTGCTCGTGCAGGCGACGCAGATTCCCGCGGCAGTCCGAGGTCAGGTACGCGCCCGGGTCCTCCTCGTGCTCGCGACCGCGGAAGCACGTGCAGAAGACGCGGGCGACCCGCTTGTCCCACGGCAGCTGAACGAAGGTCTCCGGCTCGGGCAGCCCCACCAGCTCCCAGGACTCGGGCCCGTAGCCGATGTAGTTGTTGAATCGGTCGATGAACAGATTGGCCGTGGAGCCGTAGACGAGCTGGAACCCGGTCTTGGAGAGCTTCTCCCAGTGATCGGAGGGGGCACCCTTGCCAATGATGCGGCCAGTAACCGATACGAACTGGTAGTAGATGTACTGGATACCGAGTTCGTCGATTTTCTTGCGAACTTCCTTGACCTTCTCATCCCTTCCGGGCTGATTCAGGAAATTGTCGAGGTCGGTCATCTTCTTCTCTCTCCCGCGCCTGTTTGTGAGCAGGGACAACACGATGCCGGCAAGCTGCGGCGCACCCTCTCATCCGGACCGTGTCACGTTATCCGCCCTGGGTCTGGGCTTGGCGAACTCGCCGCATGTGCCGCCGAAGATACGCCATTGAAGGACCAATCAGGGTTTCAAGCCGAACCGCTGAGGGACCAACGCTATCCCACTCGCGTTTTCGCTGTCAATGAGGATGGGCCGGAATCCGGCACACCCGGCGAAAACCCCGCTCGCCCGGGAGCAGCCGGATGCACCGGAGGCCTTCGACACCCCGCCGAAGGGCCTCTTGGGTGTTTTGCACGCCCTGCAGAACTGGTATATTATTGGTAAAAATCCGGAGCGGCAACGTGATCGGCCCATCTCGCGACTCCCACAACGCCGATACCTCACCCGAGCCCGCGAGCGCCCCGGGGCCGCCTACCCTCGCCCGTCCGCGCTACGGTGCGAGCGAAATGATCGCCAGCTTGCGGGCCGCGATCGCCCAGAAGCATTACAGCCACGGGGATCGTCTGCCGGCGGAGCGCGAGCTCGCAAGCCGCTTCGGCACCTCGCGCGGGACGGCGCGCCACGCCCTGAGGGAGCTGGAGCGCCTCAACCTGGTGACCCGCCGCATCGGCAGCGGTACCTTCGTGAACTCGCCGGGCCTCGAGAGTGCGAGCGATATTGCAGAGGCGACGAGCCCGCTCGAGCTCATCGAGGTGCGCTACGCAATCGAGCCGCACATGGTACGGCTGGCGGTAATGCATGCCTCCCCGCGGGACCTCGCACGCGCCCGCGAGAGCCTCGAGCAGGTGGAGGCCGCGGCCGACCCGGCGAGCTTCACCGAGGCCGACGAGGCATTCCATCTCGCGCTTGCCGAGTGCTCGCAGAACCCCCTGATCCTGTGGCTCTACCAGCAGCTGAATGAGGTGCGGGGCCACAGCCAGTGGACTGCGGTCAAGGAGAAGATCCTGGTCCACGACAAAATCGCGGAATACAATGCACATCATCGCCGTATCTATCGCGGGATCGCCGACCGGGACACCGTCGCAGCGGTCGACGCGATGAACCAGCACCTTGGCGTCGCGCGCGACGACCTCACTGGCACCGGAAACGAAAAGATCGACTCGGCGGCCGCCGGAGCCTGATCCCCGCGCTGCGGTGGCGGTTCGTCGCTCACGCCCGTTGCATGCAGAGCGCCACGACACCTGCTCGCCCGGCGCGGGCCGTCACCCGACGATCACGTCGTCCGCGCGGTCGATGTCGCACTCGGCCGTGACGGATGCGTAAACGCCGGCGTTCACGTCATTGTGCCGGGCGGTGGCTCGCAGGATCCCGGTATCACGGGGAAGCTCGCCCTGCGGCAGGGTGGTCATGACGCAACGCCGACACGGTTGCGTCACCGCCAGGCTTGCCGCCTTGCCGATCCTGACCGTATGTCCCACCCACCCGTCCTCGACGAAGCCGGTTTCACCCCGGGTTGGTTCAACCACGATATTCGGCCGAAACCGCCGGGCGTCGATGGTGCCCCGGGGGTACAGGGCGCGGAGACATTCGAGGGTCGCGGTGGTCAGGAGATGAATCACCGCGACGTCGAAGAAAGTCCCGGCAGCCATGGCCTCGTCGCTCAACACGTCGCGCTCGGGCAGTTCGCGCACGTCCGGGGAGTATTCCTCGAGGCTCGGGGCCTCCGGGGCCAGCCGCTCCAGGCTCACCTCGCGACCGATGAACCGGGACAGCAACCGGTGTACGTCCGGCTGGTCGCTGCGCACGCGAGCGCCGTCCGGGAAGGTGATGACGGCCTCGGCCCGATCGGTGACGGGCTCCTCGACCAGTTCGGCCCGGCACTCCATTAGCCGCGCCCACTTGTTCGGGTTTTTCGCGCTCGCGACCTTGCCGGTCTCGCGATCGACGAGCGCGAACGTGCGGTCACCCGCGATTCCCGCCGCAGTCAGGCTGGCCTGGCAAAGTTCCTCGCCCATCATCGACTTGACGGGATAGCGCCACAGCGATACCACCGAGCCCGTTGTCACGCCACCCCCTTGCCGCGGCGAATCGTGGCCGTGAGGACCTGCCCAGGCCCCCGGTCGCCGGAGCCGGACATCGGGCCATCGTGGCCGTCACGATCCGGGCATGGGCGGCGACGCTGCCGACAGGCGCATGCGCGGCACGCGCCCCGGTACGGTCGGCCGACCGGCCGCCGCCGTCAGCGCGACCCCTGCGCGCCGGCCGAGCCCCGCCAGGCGGCAATCCACTGCCGCGGCCATTTCTCGACGCTTTCGAGCCCGCCCGGAAGGAACATCATTGTCAGGATCAGGATGAGCCCGTAGAACAGCGGGCGCGCCGCGTCCAGGCCGACGGCGCGGAGCACGACTTCCTGGATGACTGTCAACAGGACCGCCCCGATGATCGGCCCGTAGAACGTCCTTGTACCGCCGACGATGACCCAGATCACGACGAACAGCATCGTGTCCACACTGAACTGCGACGGCACCACGGTTCCGATATAGTGCGCCAGCAGCGCGCCGGACAGCCCGGCGAAGAATGATGCCACCACGAAAGCCATGGTCCGATACCGGCCGACCGGAACACCGGTCGCCGCCGCCAGGTTGTCATGCCAGTGAATCGAGTGGAATATGAGTCCGATCCTGGACTTCTCGATCCGGTAGAGGATCACCAGGGACAGCGCGACGACCGCCAGGCACAGGTAATAGTAGTTGACGGCACTGAAAAACCCGATCGGCCCGATATCCGGAAACGGCGGAATCAGGCTGATGCCCTGGGGGCCCCCGAAAGGCGTGTCGAAGTACCGCCAGCACAGGCGAATGGCCTCGCCGGCCGCAAACGAACCGATCAGGAACGAGAAGGCCTTCAGGCGAAAGAGCGGGAAGCTCAGTATGTAGGCGATCACTGCCGCCACCCCGGCGGCAAGCGGGATGCTGAGCGGCACGGGAACGCCCAGCTCCTTGGCCATCAGCGCCGAGCCGTAGGCACCCACGCCCTGCATCACCACGTGGATCAGCGACCATTCGCCGGTCAGCGTCACCAGCCGGTAGCTGACCACCATCAGGACGTTCAGTACGAGGAAGACGAGGATCTCCTGCTGGGAGAACGTCAGCCCGTGGGGAACCGCGATCAGGAGGGCAAGGAGTACCAGGCCGGCGACACTCGCCGGCAGCCAGCGTCGCACGGGTTGCGTTGTCGTGGTCTTCGCGGCCTCCGTGCTCATGCCCGCTCCGCATAACCGAACAAGCCGGTTGGTTTGATGGTGAGTACGATGAGCATCAGGACGAGACCGACGATGTCGGCGACCGTCCCGCCCGCGTAGGTGGTGACGAACGTGTCGACGAAACCGTACAGGACCGCGGCAACGAGGGCCCCCTGGACACTACCGAGCCCGCCGACAATCGTGACGATGAAGGCCGCAACAATCACCGAATGCCCCATGTAGGGGCTCGGCGAGACGAGCGGAGCCGACAGTCCCCCCGCAATACCCGCCAGCGCCGCGCCGATCGCCACCGACATGCGCGATACCTTCACCAGGGATATGCCCTGGAGTGCGGCCGCCTCCGGATCCTGGGAGCAGGCCCGCAGCGCCCACCCCCAGCGCGTGCGGTGCAGGAATGCCCAGAGGCCGGCCAGCAGAATCACGGCGGTGACGATCAGGAACAGCCGCTGGATCCCGACGCTGGGTCCGCCCTCGCCGAAGAGTTTGACCGAGCCGGGGATCGGTTCGGTGATGAACTCCATCCGCACGCCGAACAGCATCGCCGCCGTGGCCTGCAGAACGAGGAGCAGCCCGAGCGATATGATCAATCCGCCGAGCGGATTGTCCAGCATGGGGCGGAACAGCACTCGTTCCATGATGAGGCCGAATACGGCGAGCAGGACCGCTGCGAGCACTACCGCCACCACGTACGGCAGGTTCAGCATCATGTAGAAGTAGAGGACGCAATAGGCCCCCAGCATGTACAGCTCGCCGTGCGCGAAATTGATAATGCCCAGCACACCGAAGATCAGGACCAGCCCGACGGCGACCAGGGCATAGAACGACGACGCGTAGACCGCATTGACCACCGTCTGCAGTAGCAGATCCATCGGGCGATCCCCCCGTAACCTACCCCGTGACCAGAAAAGCGCCGCCGGGCACGGAGTCCACGGCGGCGCTGCCCAGCGTTCTACTCGGGCTTCAGGCCTCCAGCAGGCCCTGCTTCTTGAAGTGCTTGACCAGAAGATCCTGGTGCTCGTCCAGCCAGTCGCGGATGTCGCGGAACTCCTGGATGCGGGCCTTGCCCTCACCGTTGACCTGGACGACGGGCCACGGGCCGACGAGGGCATTGTTGATGCCCCACAGCGGTTCGCCCCACCACTCGGCCTCGCCGAAGACGTGTGGCGACTTGGGATTGGCCTTCATCGCATCGAGCACGTCCATCGGTTCGACGCTACCGGCCTTCTCGGCCGACGCCTTCCACAGATCCATGATGCCCGGATACTCCCAGGACACCGCCGTCCACTCGCCCGGCCAGCGCTTCTGGTATTCCTCGTAGAAATCGATCGGACGTTCGAAGTTCACCTGCTGCTGCTCCAGCATCGGATCGTCGAAGTCCGGGAACTGGAAGACGAAACCGTCCATGTAGTCCTTGCCCACCTTCTCGACGAGCTCCGAGTAGCCGTCACAGGTGCAGGAGATGAGCTGGCCCTCGAAGCCCTGGCTCTGGAGCTCCTTGGTCAGGGCGTGCACGGCCGGCTTGTAGGCGGTATCCAGACAGAAGATGTCGGGATCGGAGGCCAGGAGTGAACTCACGATCGGCGCGAAGTCGGTCGTGCCCGGATCGTAGAACAGTGGATCCTTCACCATCTCGATACCGCGAGCCTCGAATGCCGCGCTGAATGTCGCCACGGAGGGCTTGCCGAGGTCGTCGTCCTGGCACGCCATGACCGCCGTCTTCAGCTCGGGGTGCTGCTCGGCCATCCAGTCCGCACCCGTCACGTTGTAGATCGGGTGCGTTTCGCAGGGCGCCAGATGATAGGGCGTTTTCGGCGATAGATCACTTGGCAGGAGCGTGGAGGACAGCATCTTGGACCGATTGTGTACCGGTTGCACACCGCCCCAGGTGTCGCCACCCAGCATCATGATGAACTTGACGTTGTCCTCCTCGATCAGTTTGCGCGCACCCGTGCGCGCCTTGGCCGGGGAATACTCGTTGTCGAACCGGACGAACTCCACCTTGTAGTTCGTGTTGCCGATCCTCATACCCCCGGCCTTGTTCACGCGGTCGGCCCAGATCTGGCAGCCGTATAACCCGGGGAGCCCCCAGGCGGAGACCGCCCCGGTCAGTGGGGCGTTGAATCCGATCTTGACCGTCTTTTCGGCACCGACCACGTACCCGGGCCGCATGGTTGCGGCCACAGCTGCCGTGGCAGCGGTCCCCTTCAGGAACCGGCGTCGACCAAAGTTGGTATCATCGTCTTCAGACATCATCCCTCCCTTCCCGCTCGTGGGAAGCAGTAATGGCCGGAACTGGACGCTCCCGCCGTTCCGGTAACGACGCGCGGCGGTGACCGCGTACACGCGTCTTCGGTTGCAAGCACCCGTGCACTGAATGGGCACGAGCCGGACAGTCGATTCCCGGCGCCGGCGCAACCCCGCGAGGGTCCCCCAGCCGATGCAGCCTAAGCACGGACCCGCTCCTTGTCGGGGTCGTAGAACGGGAACGGCACCACCGTCGCGGGCAGGCGCTTCTGGTGGCCATCGAGCTTGCCCACCTCGACCTCGGTGCCGTTGTCCGCGTATTGTACGAGCATCCGGCACAGTGCGATGTTCTTGCCCAGCACCGGCGAGCGCGTGCCGCTTGTGACAATGCCCACCTGTTCGCGTCCGACATGGACGCAGTCCCCGTGACCGGCCACTTCGTTGCCCTCGAGTTCGAGGCCGACGAGCTTGCGCTGCGGGTTTTCCTTGCGGTTCACCAATGCGTCCCGCCCGATGAAATCGTCTTCCTTGGACTTGAGCGGTACCGTGAACCCGATACCTGCCTCGAACGGGTCGATCTGGTCATCGTACTCGGTCCCCGCCATGATCAGACCGGCCTCTATGCGCAGCATATCCGCCGCATCGAGGCCCATGGGCGTGAGCCCGTAGCCTTCGCCCGCCGACCGTACGGCATCCCAGACCTCGACGGCATCGTCGGGATGACAGAAGATCTCGAAGCCGAGTTCACCGGTGAAGCCCGTTCGCGAAACAATGATGGGAGGACCATCGTGCTTGTAGAGGCGACCGATCGCGAAACGGAACCACTTGAGCTCGTTGACCTCCGCCTGCGTCGGCGGGACCCACACCACCTGGCTCAGGATGTCACGACTGTTCGGGCCCTGGACCGAGATGTTGTGGATCTGGTCGGTTGCCGTCTTGACCCAGACCTGCAGGCCAAGGGCCTCGGCCTGCTCGCGCACTCGCTCGCCGCCGTAGTCCGAACCGCAAATCCAGCGGAAGTTGTCCTGGCCGAGGCGGAACAGCGTCCCCTCGTCGATCATCGTGCCCGTGTCGTAGCACAACGCCGTGTAGGCAACCTGGCCGATCGACAACTTGCGCACATTCTTCGTCAGGCAGTACTGGAGCAGCTCTTCCGAATCCGGGCCGACCACCTCGAACTTGCGAAGGGCAGACAGGTCGATTGCCACCGCCTTTTCGCGGCAGGCCCAGTACTCGGCGATCGCACCGTGATTGTTGTAGCTGCCCGCGAGCCAGTAGCCCTGGTACTCGACGAAATTCCGCGTGAGAGCCGACGTGCGGGGATGGAACCCGGTTTCTTTCGTCATTTCCGCCTCCGCATCGGTACGCTTCCGGAAGGCCACCGCCCGTCGGGCGTCGAGGTCCTTTCCATAACGACGAACGTGGATATCCGTCGGGTTCCAGCCGTTGGCCGGATCGATGTCGTCGGGGCACGCCGACGATACGCATACCAGATCCGTCAGTGCGCGCAGCAGCACATAGTCACCCGGCCGTGACCAGGGCTCATCCATGACCAGCTGATCCGAATCGTCGATATCCGTATTGAAAAAGAAGTTCATGGACATCCAGCCACGCCGCGGCGCGACCTCGTAGGCCGCAAGCTGACCATTGAAGTTATCGGTGCAGTTCGGATGCCCGAAGTACCCGACGTCCTCGTAGTACTTCCTGTTGCACGCCAGCGAGAATGCATCGTGGCGCTGGCAGCTGTCCTGCATCACTTCGACGAGCGGCTGGAAATCGACGTCATAGTACTTGGCGAGAGTGCCCGGCTCCGGATAGCGCTGACCCATCAGGGCCCGTGTCGTCGTGACATCGACGCAGCGCTCGACGCCACGATCCAGTGCCTGTCTCGAGAATGCCTGGAAGTCGGAGCACTGGCGCCCCTCGACGTCGATGATCTGGATCCACTCGCCCGCCTTGACCTCGTACGCGCGTGCGTTGGCGCTGGGCACGCGTACCTCGTCGAGGGGATCCTTCAACGGCTCCGGCAGCTCGGGACCCACCGTGCCGCGGCCGGCCGGGGCGGCACGCCGCACGAACACTGTCAGGTCGGTCGGCGGCACCTGCTGGTCGACCGGCATCGGCCCACCGGGGGCCGCCACCGCCACGATGCCCGCTTCCCGAACCTCGAACTCGACCTGGTCTCCGGCCCGGCTGTCGCCGCCGAGGACGTCGATCGAGCGCGCTCCGTCCAGCGACAGGCCGTGACGCTGCAGGTGGGCGCGAAGACGCTCGCCGCGCTGCCCGCGTGAGGCCTCGAGTTGCTTGAGCCCGGCTGCGCTGCCGCTCGCCCGCTCGCCGAGGATCTCGGGTCGCACGTGCCCGCCGGTGAACGCCACCACCTCGGCGGTCTGGCGTCCCTCGACATCGATGATGGTGATGTGGTCCCCGCCCTCGACGGGCACCATCATGGTACCACCGCCCACGACCCGATAGCGTTCCAGTCCGGGCGGCAGCATCGGTATCCCGGGCGTACGGACGCGTGGCCTCGCGGGCGACGCCGAGATGATCTCCGAATGTTCCATTCATCCTCCTGTCATCCGCACGAATCGCGGTGCGCAGCGGCCTCGAGTTCAATCGCCCCCGGGGCCGCGCCGCCCCGGGGGCTCGTTGCAGCCGCTCAGGCGGACTGGGTCTGAGGCGAGACGATATCGTTCATGAAACTCTGCAGCGAGTCGTCCATCTTGTTGAGCCACGGCGTCGCCATCGCCGGCGCCGGCGAATAGGTGATCGGCGACACAAACGACTTGTTCCGGTAGCCCACGATGCTCTCGTCCTTGTCGTGCTCCCATTCCTTCCACTGATCGACGGTCTTCTGGACATCGAAATCCGGGTAGTCCGTCAACGCGATCAGATCGCGCACGTGATTCGCCTGGAAATCGATCTCGTCGTAGGCGTTCTCGCACTGCCCCTCGCGCTCCATCCATTCCTCGATGTCGGAGCGCATCTCCTTCTTAGACGGCAACTTGAAGCGGCCCAGGATATAGTCTCGCGCGAGCCACACTTCGGCGTCGAAATGCGTGAACGTGTAGTACTGGTCCTGCATCGCGATGTACATCACGTTGGGATTATCCTCCCAGAACACGCCCTTGTAGAGATTGTCCGGGTACAGGATGTTATCCGTGACCAGCCGCAGCTTGTCCTGCATGAAGGGGAAGTGGTGCTGGTACCCCGTGCACAATATCATCGCGTCGACATCGCGCGTGCTGCCGTCGGTGAAGTGGCACGTCCAGCCGTCGACGTGGTCGAGCTTCGGCACTTCCTCCACGCCATCGGGCCAGTCGAAGCCCATCGGCGCGGTACGATACGTGATCGTCACGTGGTTGGCGCCGTACTTGCGGCACTGCAGCGCGATGTCCTCGGCCGAGTAGCTGCTGCCCATCACGAGCAGGTTCTTGCCCTTGAATTCCGTCGCGTTGCGGAAATCGTGGGAGTGCAGGATCCGGCCGGGGAAGTTCTCGAAACCGTCGTAATGAGGGATCCTCGGCACGGAGAAGTGGCCCGAGCAGACGATCACGTAATCGAATTCCTCGTCCCGCGTGTTCTTGTTCTCGAGATCCTCGACCGTGACCGTGAAGCGATTGTTGGCGTTCTCCTCCACGAAGCGCACCGAGTGTCGATACTTGACATGCCGATTCACGTCGTTCTTCCGGGCCCGCCCCTCGAGGTAGTCGAACAAGACCGCGCGCGGCGGGAAGGAGGGAATCTGCTTGCCGAAGTGGTCCTCGAACGTGTAGTCCGGGTACTCGAGGTTCTCCTTTGGCCCGTTCGACCAGAGAGCCCGGTACATGCTCGTGTGCACCGGCTCCCCGTACTCGTCGGTGCCCGTCTGCCAGGTGTAGTTCCACAGGCCACCCCAGTTGGATTGGCGCTCGAAACACACAAGCTCCGGGACGTCGGCGCCCTGCTTGCGCGCTTCCTCGAAGGCGTGTAGCTGCGCAAGTCCGCTTGGGCCGGCTCCGATGATCGCTACGCGAGTTCCCATGATATATCAGCCTCCTGGCCGCTGTTGTCTGACAGTGCTTGTTACGCCGGGCTACCCTCTACCCCGGGGGCAATCCCCGGCCGCGCGAACTGGACCGGGACGGTCGCAGTCCCCTTGCACGCGGCCAGATTATTGAGTGGTCGACGTTTGGGTGTCAAATGCTAGTCAGTGGTACGCAATTGGCAGCGCTTCCGGTCCTGCGCCCCGGCCCGGACCGGCGAGCCGGACATGATCCCCGCCGGGCTTCCCCAAGGCGGGCCGACGCCCCGTCCGTACGCCCACGGACGGCGCGCGCCCCCGATCCCCCTCTGCCGCGCCGCGCAGGCCGGAGGGGATCGACGAAGACCCGCCCGGGGCACGGGGGAAACGGGCCTCTTTGGGCCAATGCGGTCTTGCCTGTATGATTCAACCGACACGGTCGCCCATGAGGGATGCCGCGAGAAGGAGAAAATAATGGCACTTCTCGAACTAGAAGAACTTACGAAGAGGTTCGGCGGCCTGACAGCGGTCGATCATCTTTCCTTCGCGGTCGAAGAAGGGATGATCCACGGCCTGATCGGTCCCAATGGCGCGGGCAAGAGTACGGCCTATAACCTCATCAGCGGTTTCTACGCGCCGACCACGGGGCGGGTCTTCTACGACGGCGAGGATATTTCCGGGCTTCGCCCCGAGAAGGTCGCCGAGCGCGGTCTCACGCGTTCGTTCCAGTCGGGTAGCATGTATCCCGAGTTCAACGTCTTCGATAACGTACTCTCCGCCTGCTACCTGAGGGCTCGCAGCAACCTGTTTGCGACGCTTCTCGGTCTCAACGTGCCGCGCGAGAACGCGGCCAAGGAGTGGACCCGCGAGCTGCTCCGCTTGTACGACCTCGAGGAACGGGCCGACGACGAGGCGGCCAACCTGCCTCATGGTCTGCAACGACGCCTCGGGGTCACGCTCGCGATGGCGACGGAGCCCCGCCTGCTGTTGCTCGACGAGCCGTTCACCGGGATGAACGCGCAGGAGACGCAGGACATGATGGATCACGTTCGCAAGATCCAGGCGGCGGGAACGACGGTACTGATCGTCGAGCACGACATGCACGCCATCATGAACCTGTGCGATACCGTGACCGTCATGAACTTCGGCAGTCTCCTCGCGCAGGGGAAACCGCAGACGATCCGGGACGACCCCAACGTCATCGAAGCCTACCTCGGGAGCCCTGAAAATGCTGCTGCAGCTGGATGACGTCGAAGTCCGCTATAACAACGTCGTCGCGGTAACCGGGATCAGCCTGGGCGTCGAGACCGCCGGCGCCGTCGCGATGATCGGCGCCAACGGGGCCGGCAAGAGCACCATACTGCGCGCGATCTCGGGGCTCGAGCCCGCAAGGCATGGACAGATCCGTTTCGCCGACGAGGCGATCAACGGGTTGCCTGCCCACGAGATCGTGACCCGCCGGATCGCGCACGTTCCCGAAGGCCGGCGGATTTTCAAGGACATGAGCGTCCTCGAGAACCTGATGACGGGTGCGTTCATGGACCACAAGAACACGCGCGCCGTTCGCGAGCGACTGGACTATGTCTTCGAGCATTTCCCGCGCCTGCAAGAGCGCAGGCCGCAGCCCGGGAAGACCCTTTCCGGCGGTGAGCAACAGATGCTGGCGATCGGCCGCGCGCTCATGACCGACCCGAAGCTGCTGCTGCTCGATGAACCCTCGATGGGGCTGTCGCCGGTCATGGTGCAACAGATCGCACGGGTCGTGCGCGATCTGATCAGCCAGGGCCTGACGGTCCTGCTGGTCGAGCAGAACGCCGAACTCGCGCTGCAGATCGCCCACTATGCGTATGTGCTCGAAACCGGACGCGTCGTGATGGACGCGCCGGCGTCGGAACTGCACGAGAACGACCACGTCCGACAGGCATACCTGGGCGTCTAGCCCGACTCGCGTGGCACGCGACCCGACCACGGATCGCTGCAGATGATGCGCCGCGCGTGTCCGAGGCGCGACGAAATCGCACGAGTCGCGGTACTCCCCCGGGGGCGAGCACCGCACTGCACGGATTACACGAAACCGACGACGGGAGGGGCCGATGGCCGACGAACAGCACCAGAATCCGAAGAGCGATATCGAGATCGCGCG
>CAZVFN010000006.1:0-49392 GCA_964626335.1 uncultured Ectothiorhodospiraceae bacterium | reverse complement strand
GCGGCAGGCGGCAGGCGGCAGGCGAACACGCGGATGTCGGTCGCCTGCTGCCGTAGGCAACGGCCGGCAGGATGGCCGATTCAACGCGGACTGCCGGCTGCCTCCCTGCGCTCGCAAGCCGGCCTGCGTCGGTCTCCGGTTGCCTGTCTCCGGTCTACTGTCGCCGTGGCGCTTCGCGCTCGGCCCTCGGCCCTCACCCCTGATCCTGCTGCTTGGCCTCCTCGGCGCGCTGCTTGAGGTCGGCGCGCACCTGCTCCATGTCGAGGCCGCGGACGGTCTCGATGGCCTGCTCGAGGGTCGACTCGGGCATCGCCCCCGCCTCGAGCATGATCAGCTGCTGCTCGCGGAAGATCGCCAGGGTCGGGATCGAGCGGATGCCGAACATCTGCGCGATCTGCTCCGCGTTCTGGATATCCACCTTGCCGAACGCGATGTCGGGATGGTTCTCCGCCACCTTCTCGTAGACGGGCGCGAACTGCTTGCACGGCCCGCACCACTCGGCCCAGAAATCGATCAGCACGATATCGTGGTCGCGGATGGTGGCTTCGAAGTTGTCCTGGGTGAGATCGACGACGGCCATGGCGGCTCCGGGATGCGATGACAAAAACGGCGCCCCGTGGGCGCCTTCGTTGTGTAGGTGAGGCCGCCACGCCCGAGTTCAACCCCGTGAGCGGGCGTCGCCACCGGGCGGCTCGCAACCGCGCGTCCAGTGGTTCTCGCCGGGGCGCGAAGGACGCCACGGGTCGGCGGGGACTTGAATGGATGACCTGTGCGGCCGTGATGCACTGCGTGACGGCGTCGGGGGGCATGGATCGGTGGTTGATCGGATCCCCCGCAGAGGCGCGGAGGGCGCGGGGCGAACCCGGGCACAGGCTGCCGAGTTGGCCCGCGCCGGTTCGTGGAGCGCGCGGCGGAACGGGCGTTCCGCGCCCGGGAATCCCGGCGTCCTCCGCGACTCCGCGAGATGCCGAATTGGACGGCCTTGCAGCCACCTCGTTTCCACGCAGCCCCCAACGGCGCCGCCGGCCCGTATCTCGACTTCCCCGGCGCGCCGCGGCGTTCTTCGCGCCCTGGCGAGACGCCGACGCGCGCCGGTCCGCCCCGGCGCCCCTACTTCAGCGCCTGGCGCAGCTCGTCGAGGCGGGCAGTGGGGTTGTCGAGCTCGACGAGGTACTGGCGAACGCGGTCGTTCAACGGCAGCAGCTCGGTCAGGCGGCCGCCCACCCAGGCGGCGTCGTCCCACTGCGGGTCGTCGTAGTGCACGACCCCGTCGAGCTGCCCGAGGATGCGCTCCAGGACCTGCACCAGCGCCCGGCAGCGCTCGGGCACGGGCTCGGCGGGCTCGGGCGGCAGGCGCTCAATGCGGGCGACCAGCAGGCGATTCGCCTCGACGTCGAGGTCGTGCAGGCGAATCTTGTGCACGCCCTCGGCGGTGATACCGAGCAGGCCGTCCGGCTGGCGGTCCCAGTCGATGATGCGCATCTCGGTGCCGGTCCCGAAGGGCATGGCGGGCTCGCTCGCCTCGCCGCCCTCGCGGATCAGGCAGATGCCGAAACCGCTGTCGTTGCGCAGGCACTCGCTGACCATGTCCAGGTAGCGCGGTTCGAACAGGCGCAGCGCCACGCGGCCACCCGGCAGGGCCGGGCTCGAGAGCGGGAACAGCGGCATGCGCTCGACGATGTCGGTGTCAGCCATCGCTCGGTTGGTCCAGGCCCCAGCGGGGGCTCAGTTGGTGATCGATATCGAGATGGTCGAGCACGCGCGCGCCGACAAGGTCGACCGGTTCGTCGACGCTGCCCGCATGATTGTAGAAGCCGGGATTGGGCGGCATCACGACCGCCCCCGAATGCGCGCCAGGCGCAGCATGTTCTCCGGGTGGATCTCGGAGAACGGCATCTCGCGCGGCATCACGATCAGGCGGCGGCGCTCCTTGAGCACCACGTCGGCGGCGCGCTCGAGCAGGCTGGTGCAAAGGCCGTCCGCCACCGACGCCAGGGTGCCGGTGGTGCACGGGCAGATCACCATCGCGTCGGGCGCACCGGCGCCCGATGCGATCGGCGCACTCCACTGCTCCATGCCGAGCACCTCGAGGGTGCCGGGGGCCTCGCCGTGGCGCTCGGCGAAGAAGCGCTGCATGGCGGCGGCCCGTGGCGGCACGCGCAGGTCCGTGTCCAAGCCGATCACCACGGGCGCCGGGCGCGACACCAGCAGGGAGACGTGGCAGCCTCGATCGAGCAGGCAGCCCAGCAGCCGCAGGGCGTACTGCACGCCGCAGGCGCCCGCCAGCGCGAGCGCGACGCGCGGACGCGCACTCATTGCACGCCCCTCCCGCCGCCCTTCTGCAGCGCCGCCGACAGGCGGGCACTGGTCACCGCGAGGCGGTAGATCAGCGTCTCCGCGAACGTGCGGTAGTACAACAACTGGGTCTCCAGCGGCGCGAGGTCGATCTGCGACTTGGTCACCCTGAGCACGATGACATCACTGTCGGCCGCCAGCGTCGCCGTGCGGCGGGTCTCGGCGATGAAGCCCATCTCGCCGAAGCAATCGCCCTTGCCGAGGGTCTCGATGCGGCTACCGCCCTTCTTTACCGCGGCACTGCCCACGACCAGGATATAGAAGCTCGTATCGATCTCGCCCTCGCGGATCAGGACATCTCCCTTGCGATACTGGAGGAGGTCGCTGGACTCCAGCACCGATTCGATCTCCGCGTCCGAGAATGCATCGAAGAAGCCGACGTCGCGCAGCAGGTCGCGCTTGCTCCCCCGCGCCAGCTGGCGCTCGCTGCGGCGGAGGCCATCGAATGCGCGCGACAGTGCCGCGGCGAGCTCGGCGCCCGACTGGTAGCGCTCGTCCGGATCCTTGGCCAGGCAGCGCTCGGCGATGGCGGCCACGCTGGCCGGCACTGCGCCGATGCGGTCGGCCACCCGCGGCGACGGACTGTGCAGGATGTGTCGGAAAAGCCTCCGGACATCGCGATCGTCGAACAGCTGCGTCGCGGTGATGAGCTCGAACATCACCGCGCCGAGCGCGTACAGGTCGGTACGCGCGTCGATCCCGTGGCCGCGCACCTGTTCCGGCGCCATGTAGTTCGGTGTGCCCTCGGCCACGCCCGGCTCGGCCCCCGGTCCGCTGGCGCTCATCAGCGCGATCGAGAAGTCGGTGATCATCGTCGTGCCGTCGTCGCGCAGGATGATGTTGCTCGGCTTGACGTCGCGGTGGACGACGCCGCGGCGATGCGCGTAGTCGAGGGCACGGCAGGCGTGGAACACGCTGTCCACGACCCGCTCGAGCGGCAGCCGTTGCTCGCCGGCGTGGCCCCACGCGCGCAGGGTGCGGCCATCGACGTACTCCATGACGATGTAGCTGTAGGCGCCCTCGATGCCGGCGTCGTAGACCGAGACGATGTGCGGGTGCGCGAGCTGGCCGGCGGCGTGCGCCTCGGAGAAGAAAGTGCGCCGTCCCCGGTCGGAATCGACGCCTTCGCCTTCCGTGGTGCCGGGATGGGCGACCTTGATGGCCACGTCGCGGCCGACGAACGGATCACGCGCGCGATAGACACTGCCGCAGGTACCGGTGCCGAGCAGGTCGCCGAGCTCGTATTTGCCGATGCGCCGGGGCGGGGCCGCTTCAGGCACCATGGCGCGCTCCCGCCGGGGCGCGCTCGAGGTGCGCGCAGAGGCTGTGCGGCAGGCCGCCGAAGCCGGCGTTGCTCATCAGCACGACATGATCACCGGGGGCCGCGTCGCCGGCCAGCGCGGCCGCCAGGTCGTCGGCACCGCGAAAGCACTGCACCGGTGCCCCGGGCGCCCCGGCGAGTTCGCCCGGGTCCCAGTCGAGGGGGCCCGCGGCGTGCAGGTAGACGCGATCGGCCGCCGCCAGTGCCGCGCCCAGGCCCGCCCGATGGACGCCCATGCGCATCGAATTCGACGCGAGGTCGAGGGCAACCAGAATGCGGGCGTCGCCGACCCGCGCACGCAGCCCCGCCAGCGTCGTCTCGATCGCGGTCGGATGGTGGGCGAAATCGTCGTACACGCTGATACCGCGTGGCCGCCCGCGCAGCTCGAGACGGCGTCGGACGCCGTCGAATGCGCCCAGGGCGGCGGTCGCCCGCGCCACCGGCACACCCGCATGCGCCGCCGCCGCCACCGCCGCCGTGGCATTGGCGACGTTGTGCCCGCCGAGCAGGCGCCAGTCGACGCGCCCGTGCGCGCCATCCGGCGCCGTCACCTCGAAGCGCCCGCCGTCCGCGCTCACGCGGGTGGCGCGCCACTCCGCCGACGCCCCGGCGCCGGCGTCGAACCGCTCCACCGGGGTCCAGCAGCCCATGGCGAGGACCGCCGCCAGCTCGCCATCGCCGGCATCGACGACGAGGCGGCCGTTGCCGGGCACGGTGCGCACCAGATGGTGGAACTGGCGCCGGATCGCGGCGATGTCGTCGAAGATGTCGGCGTGGTCGAACTCGAGATTGTGCAGCACGAGCGTGCGCGGGGCGTAGTGGACGAACTTCGAGCGCTTGTCGAAGAACCCGCTGTCGTACTCGTCCGCCTCGACCACGAACGCCCGCCCCGCCCCGAGGCGGGCCGAGACGCCGAACCCCTGCGGGACCCCACCGATGAGGAAGCCCGGCTCGTGGCCGGCTGCCTCGAGCACGTGCGCGAGCATGCTCGCCGTGGTCGTCTTGCCGTGTGTGCCGGCCACGGCGACGACGTGCCGGCCGCGCAGGACGTGCGCGCGCAGCCACGCCGGTCCCGACGTGTAGGCCAGGTCACGCTCCAGCACCGCCTCGACCGCGGGGTTGCCCCGGCTGAGGGCGTTGCCGATGACCACCAGGTCGGGCGCGGGCTCGAGCTGGCCCGGGTCCCAGCCCTCGACCACGTCGATCCCCGCCGCGGCGAGCTGATCGCTCATCGGGGGATAGACGCCGGCGTCGGCGCCCGTGACGCGATCGCCGCGGGCGGCGGCGAGCTGGGCGAGTCCGCCCATGAAGGTGCCGCAGATGCCGAGCACGTGGACGTGCATCACGACAGCTCCGGAGTCGGCACGATCAGCTCGGAAAGCAGCACCGTGATGACGACGTAGCCGATCGCGAGCCCGATCCCGGCCACCATGCGCACGTCGAAGGCGTGGCGCAGGATGTGGCCGGTGACGATCACCGACCAGGCGTAGATGGGGAGCAGGAGAACCGCGGCGAACGTCGCCGGATCGCCGCCCGTCTGGTCGCCGACGATGCTGTACAGCGGCAACGCGATCAGCATGAACAGCGTGCCGGTACCGCAGATCGCCGTAAACGTCTGGCGGAAGCGCACGCCGCGACCCACGACCTGCAGGGCCAGGCGCAGCAGGGCCAGCTGGATGACCAGGTCGCAGGCCACCCGTGCCGCGCCGCGACCCAGGGGGAACATCTGGGCCACCCCGACGAGCGACGCCACGGCGACGGCAGCGACACTGGCCAGCAGGAGCGCATCCGACGCCGGCAGGTCCTGCGGGCGCGCGCGCAGGCGCATCATCTCCAGCAACGACAGCAGCACGCTCGCCACGGGATCGGGACTCCGGCCGATACCGCCGGGCTGGCGGTGGCCCACGAGTGTAAGGAACGCGCGCCCGCGGGGCCACGGGCATGAACGCACCGGGGCCCCGCCGCGCGCGTGTCGATCGCCCGGTGAGGCGACTCGGCGGCCCCCGCCCCGGGGGCTCGCCACTGCGCCAGGACGCGCTACACTGGCTTGCCATGGCTTGCGGCGAGCCCCGGCAGTCGCGCGGGTATGCCCCGGCGCACCCAGGCCCCATGCGCGGAGCGCCAGTCGAGTGACGCGGGCGTACGCCGCCGCCCCGTCCCGCGAACACGGATTGCGAGCGCGCATTTGCGTCATCCCGGGCCCCCGAAGCCGCGCTGGCGGCCGCGCAATCGATTCACCGTACTGGCGCAGGGCGAGCGCTACTTCCCCGCCATGCTCGCCGCGATCGACGCGGCCCGCGAAGCCGTCGCCCTCGAGATGTACTGGATGGAGAGCGGCCGCGTGTGCAGGCGCTTCGTCGACGCGCTGATCGCGGCCGCCGGGCGCGGCGTCGCCGTGCAAGTGCTGATCGACGATTACGGCAGTGCCGACCTGGATGACGCCGACCGCCGGCGGCTCGCGGGCGGCGGGGTGGTGCTCGCTCGCTACAACCCGCTGCGTTTGCGCCGCGGGCGCGCCAACCTGGCGCGCGACCATCGCAAGCTGCTGCTGGTGGACGGGCGGATCGGCTTCGTCGGCGGCACCGGCATCGCCGACGACTTCGACGGAGGCGGCGGCTGGCGCGAGACGATGCTGCAGATCGAGGGCGGCTGCCTGGCCGACTGGTGGCGGCTGTTCGCGGCCACGTTCGAGCGCTGGTCGAGCGCTGCCTGCGTGGTCCCCGCCAGCGTGCGCGTCGGACGCACGCGCGGCCGTGTCCTGACCGGCGCCGGGGGCTCGCGGACGATCCGGGCCAGCGCGCTGGCGGACATGGCCCGGGCCCGGTCGCGCGTGTGGCTGGTCACGCCCTACTTCCTGCCGCCCGTGCGACTGCGGCGCGCGCTCGCCCGGACCCGGCATCGGGGCGCGGATGTGCGCCTGCTCCTGCCGGCACCCGACGCGTGCGACGTGCCCGGCGTCCAGGCGGCCGGGCGGCGCTACTACGACTGGTTGCTGCGCCGCCGCGTGCGGGTATTCGAATACTCGGGCTGCGTGCTTCACCAGAAGGTGCTGCTCGCCGACGACCGCGTGCAGATCGGGTCGAGCAACCTCGATCGCTGGGGCCTGCGCTGGAATCTCGAAGCCGGACAGTCCGTCTGGTCGCAAGCGATCGCCGACGACGTCGCCGGCATGCTCGCAGGCGATTTCGCCCGGGCCCGCGAGTTGCGGCTCGAGGACTGGCAGCGGCGGTCGCCAATGGCCCGCCTGCGCGAGCGCTTCTGGGGCTGGCTCGAGGGCGTGGGCGCGAGCCTCGCCCAGCGGCGGCGCGTGAAGCGCAGCGTGCGCGACACCCGGCCACCGGGCCTCGACTGAGCGCCCTGACCGCGGCCCTGTCGACCGACCCCGCAGTCAATTGCCTTTTGCGGATCGAGCCCGCAGACTCGCGGCGCACATGGAGAGAGCGATGTACGAACCGGGCAAAAGCACCCCGATGGCCGAGCGCTTTCGCGGCTTCCTGCCGGTGGTGGTCGACGTCGAGACCGGCGGGTTCAACCCGCGCACGGACGCGCTACTGGAGATCGCGGCGGTCACGCTTCGCCTGACCCACGCCGGCTGGCTGGAGCCCGCAGAGACGGTTTCCACCCACGTCGTCCCGTTCCCGGGGGCCAATCTCGAGCCGAAGTCGCTCGAGGTAACCGGCATCGACCCCTGGCACCCGCTGCGCGCAGCGCGCCACGAGCACGACGCGCTCGCGTACGTGTTCCAGCCGGTACGCCGGGCCGTGCGCGACAATGACTGCACGCGGGCGATCCTCGTGGGCCACAACGCCGCGTTCGACCTCAACTTCCTCAACGCCGCGGTCGAGCGCAGCGGCATCCGCCGCAACCCGTTCCACCCGTTCTCGTTCCTCGACACCGTCACGCTCGGCGCGCTCGCGTACGGCCAGACGGTCCTGGCGCGGGCGGCCCGCGAGGCGGGCCTGGGGTGGGAGCAGGCAGAGGCGCATTCGGCCGTCTACGACACCGAGATGACCGCGCAGCTGTTCTGCGCGGTGGTGAATCGCTGGGAGGCGCTGAACGCGGACCTGGCGCGAGCCATCGGACCGGAGGCCGACGCATGACCCCGGTGGCCGACCTGCGCCACGAGGACCTCGCGATCGTGGTCGTCGATGACGCCCGGACCGGGCGCATCTACTTCCTGCGCGCTCTCGAGCATGCCGGCTATGACGACGTGCGAATCGCGGAATCGGCCCGTCGGGCCATCGAGATGGTGGCCGAACGCCCAGCCGACGTGATCATTGCCGACTGGCTCATGCCGGGGATGGACGGCCTGGAACTGACGCGCGAGGTGCGCACGCGCGACGAGGAGGCGGGGCGCTACACCGCGATCCTCTTGTCGACCGCGCGCGAGGGCGTGCAGGCGCTGGTCACCGCATTCCGCGCCGGGGTCGACGACTTCCTGCACAAGCCGTTCGATGCCGAGGAGCTCATCGCCCGCGTATTCGCGGCCGGCCGGCACGCCAATGCCCAGAACATGCTGCTGGAGACGGGCAGCAGACTGGCGGGCGACCGCGCGGCCCGGTGCGAGCACTGGGCCGCCGACTCGATCACGGGACTGGGCGGGGCCGACTTCTTCGACGCGCAGCTGACGACCCACCTGATGGAGGCGTCGATCCGCGGCGGCGCGGTCTGCGCCGTGCTCGTCGATCTCGCCGGCCCGGGTGTGGAACAGGAGGGCAACGCCTCCGCCCTGACCCGTGTCGGGCGTCGTCTCGCGCGCGCCGTGCGACCCACCGACACCGTCTGCCGCCTGGAGGGACGGCGCTTCGGCGTGGTGATGTCGGCCCCCGACGACTCGGGCTTTCGCGACGCGGTCTTCGCACGCCTCGAGCGCGAGGTCTGCGGCCGACCGGTCACGGCCGGCCGCCGTGGCGAGCCCGATGTCGTGGCCCGCTTCGGCCACGCGGTCTGGTCGGGACCGGGGACGCCGCTGTCACCGGCCGAACTGACGTCGCGGGCCCGGCACCACGTCAGCGGGCGCTAGTGTCGTTGAACCGGGGCTCGCCGAGGCGGCTCGGCGAGGCATCGCGGTGGCGGGCAGGGCACGCCGACGAGGCATGGCGCACGCCATGGTGCGGAGGCGCAACGCCGCCGGGCGGCGCGAGGGCCGGCGAGAAGCCGGGGAACTGCCGTCGAGGGGCATTAATGGGCCATGCGCTCGCCACGGCGCCGATTCCTCCTGCCGGCCTCCGGATGCCCGTTACAGGCCACCAGCCCAGGGTCGCGGCAATCCCGCTGCCCCCTGGAGCCGGATCGATCAGGCCGCGTCGGCCGCCTGCTGCACCATGCTCTGGAGTTCGCCCTGCTCGTGGAGCTGCAGCGCGATGTCGCAGCCACCGACCAGCTCGCCGTTGACGAAGACCTGGGGGAAGGTCGGCCAGTCGGAGTAGTTCGGCAACTCGCTGCGGATCTCCGGGTCGGCCAGCACGTCGACCCAGGCGAACGACCGGCCACAGGCCTTGAGCGCCTCGGCCGTGCGCGCGGAAAAGCCGCACATCGGCGCTTCGGGTGAACCCTTCATGAACACCACGACGGGCTGGGATGCGATGTGTTCGCGGATGCGTTCGTCGGTACCCATACGGCGACCTCGACTGACGTGAATCGGCTCGAAACGAGGTTCCGATCATAACAGCCGGCGCACGGCCCGTCACCGAGCCTGCGGGCATGTTTTTGCATCCGCTCCGCGCGGTCGTATAATCAAGCGCTTTTGCGTGCCCAGGCGGCCAGGCAGATCCCCGGCAATGTCCGACGCCCTCATGCCGACGTACAACCGGCTCCCGGTCACCCTCGTGCGCGGCAGTGGCGCGCGCGTCTGGGACGACAGCGGGCGCGAGTACCTCGACGCGCTCGGCGGCATCGCCGTCTGCGGCCTCGGCCACGCCCACCCGGCGGTCGCCGACGCGGTAGCGGACCAGGCGCGCACGCTCGTGCACGTGTCCAACAATTATCACATCCCCGCACAGCAGGAGCTGGGTCGGCGCCTGACCGCCCTCGCCGGCCAGGAGCGCGCCTTCTTCTGCAACTCGGGGGCGGAAGCCAACGAGACGGCGATCAAGATCGCGCGCCGCCACGGGCACGAGCGCGGGGTCGAGGCCCCGCGCATCATCGTCTGCGAGGGTGCGTTCCACGGGCGCACGCTGGCAACGCTGACCGCGACCGGCAACCCGCGGAGCCAGGCCGGTTTCGGCCCGCTTTTGGAGGGCTTCGAGCGCGTGCCGTACGGCGATCCCGATGCCATGCGCGCGGTCGCCGACGCCCGCGACGACATCGTCGCCGTGATGATCGAGCCGATCCAGGGCGAAGGCGGCATCCGGCCGCTGCCGGACGGGCGCCTGGCCGAGATCCGCGCGCTCTGTGACGAGCGCGGCTGGTTGCTCATCTGCGACGAGATCCAGTGCGGCATGGGCCGCACCGGCGACTGGTTCGCGCAGCAGCGTGAGGGGGTGACCGCGGACATCACGACCGTGGCCAAGGCACTGGCGAACGGGGTGCCCATCGGCTGCTGCCTCGCGCGCGGCGCGGCCGCCGAGACCCTGGTCCCGGGCAGTCATGGCACCACGTTCGGCGGCAACCCGCTCGCGTGCCGGGCGGGGCTCGCCGTGCTCGACACGCTCGCGGGCGAGGATCTGCTCGCGCGCGCGGCCGCCCTCGGCCAGCGCATGCTCGCCGGCTTCTGCGAGGCGATCGGCGGGCTCGAGGGCGTGCGCGACATCCGCGGGCGCGGCCTGATGATCGGCATCGAGCTCGACCGTGACTGCGGCGAGCTCATGCATCGCGCCGTCGAGGCCGGGCTGCTGATCAACGTCACCGCGGGCAGCACGATCCGCCTGCTGCCGGCGTTTGTGCTGACGGACGCGGAAGCCGATCGCATCGTCGCTGGCGTCGCCGCGATCGTGCGCGAATTCCTGGGCGCGGGCGAGTGACCGCGAACGCAGGTTCACCGGCTTGTCGCCGGCCGTCGCAGCGCGTGGCGGCCTCGCGCCTCCACGCAGCCGGGTGCGTTACTGCTCGTCGGCGCGCCCTGCCGCATGCCGCGATGCCGCGCCGGGAAAGATCGGCGAACCTGCGTTAAGGGACACGAGACGACATGGCGGTGCGCCACTTCCTCACGCTCGACGACATCACCCCCGACGAATTCCGCGACCTCGTCCGCCGCGGGATCGAGCTCGGCGAGATGCAGCGCTCGGGCACCCTGCACCAACCACTGGTAGGGCGGGTGCTCGCCATGATCTTCGAGAAGTCGTCCACTCGCACGCGCCTGTCGTTCGAGTGCGGCATGGCCCAGCTGGGCGGCCACGCGATCTTCCTGTCGCCGCGTGACACCCAACTCGGTCGCGGCGAGCCGATCGAGGACACCGCGCGGGTGATCGGACGCATGTGCGACGCCGTGATGATCCGCACCGGCGCCCATGCGGATGTCGAGCGCTTCGTCGCGCACGCCGGCGTGCCCGTGATCAATGCCCTGACGGACCGCTGCCACCCGTGCCAGCTGCTCGCCGACATCCAGACCTGGTTCGAACTGCGCGGCGACATCGCGGGTCGGCGGGTGGCCTGGATCGGCGACGGCAACAACATGTGCCACTCCTGGATCAACGCCGCCCGCCTGCTGGGATTCGAGCTGCGCGTCGCCTGTCCCGCCGACTTCGAGCCCGACGCCGGGATCGTCGCCCGTGCCGGCGATGCCGTGCACTTGGCGGACGCCCCGCGGGCCGCCGCCGAGGGCGCCGACCTGGTGGTCACCGACGTCTGGGCGAGCATGGGCCAGGAATCGGAGCAGGGTGAGCGCAGCGCCGCGTTCCGCGACTTCCAGGTCGACGCCGACCTCATGGCCGGGGCCGCTGGCGACGCCCTGTTCATGCACTGCCTGCCCGCGCACCGCGGCGAGGAGGTCGCCGCCGAGGTCATCGACGGGCCGCAGAGCGTGGTCTGGCAGGAGGCCGAGAACCGGCTGCATGCGCAGAAGGCGTTGCTGGAGATGCTGCTGCGCACCGGCTGATGGGGTGGGCCCGGGCGCGGGACCGTGAAGTCGACGCGCGACCTACTTTCTTGCTAGTGCAAGAGAATAGGCAGATGAGCACGGCCTGAACGACGTGCCCCCTTTCAGCCGGCTGGCTCCCTTCGGTCGGAAGCCGGCCTACGCACTCACCCGTGCCCGGGTTGCGGCGATTCGGAGGCACCGGTTCGCCGATGGGTGCGTCCCGTGCGCGCGGGCGCACGCTCGCTCCCGGCGCACAAGCCGGCGACGTCGACGGCGAAGAAACCCGAGGCCGGAGCGCCGTGCAGACAGATCGGAATCGGGCACCGTTGTTACCGGATTTCCGCCGGCAATCTCCCTTCGGTCGCTGGCCGGCCTACGCGGACCATCCACCCCCGTAGGCCGGCCCTGCCCGGCGCGCACCGCGACCCCGCTCGTGAACCGTACCATCCGCGCCGGGCAACGCCGGCGGAGCCGGGTGCAATATGGCCTCACGCGGCGATCATTCCGCGGCATCCTCTGGAGCGGTTTCCCCCTCCCCGTCTGGCTCGCCGAGCATCGCCGGGGCAGGCGGATCAGGCCCCGACAGGGGGGCTCGACAGGATGTCGAGTCCGCGCGGTCGGCACACGGACGGGCCGTCAGCGCGCCTCGCCTGCCCCGAGAAGCACAGGGGAGCCTGCTCGGGGCACGAAGACACGCACTCGGGCCAGTGAAGCGCGCCCGCCAGGCGAAGCTGAACGTGGTGTCCACCCCGCGCCGCGAGCAGGCCGGGCCAGCCCGGGTGCGTTTTCTTTGGTTCGTTTCTTGGCCGCCAAGCAAAGAAATGAACTCGCCCGCTGGCAAGCGGGCGAAACCCACCCAAGTATCCGAATGACGAGTCGAGAAAGAACACGCCGGCCACATCGCGCAGGCAGGGACCCACATGCGACAGCGGACCGACCCCGGATTGTCAGGCCATCCTCGCCCGACCGCCCGACGGCAAGCGACGCGCGCCCGGCGCGCGGGTCGGCCTCGATCCGGGGGAGACCGCTCGGCACGCAAGAGCGAAAACCGCGCCGCGCCGGCCATGCGGCCCGTTGCAGTCGGGGATCTGCGGGAAAATGGCGGGGCATGCAGGCCCGGGGCCCGGCCCCGTCGGGGAAGGCAATCCCGCTCCGCGGCGCACCACGGGGCGGGACGGGCGGCGGGTCAGAAGCTGTAGATCGCCCCGATCTCGACCCGGTCGTCGGCATCGTTGGGCCGGTCGAACCGGCCGATCTCGACGAAGCCGCGCAGGTTGTCGAACAGGTCGTGCTTGACGTTCGCGGCCACCTCGGTGCGCGAAGGCCCGCTGTCCGGGGAGACGTCCTGGAGCCCCAGGTTCACGCTGCCGTCGCCGTAGTCGTAGCTGCCGAGCACGCCGGCGTATTCGACGTCGGAGTTCGCCGCACTGTTGCTCTCCGAGGCAAAGCGCGCGGCGAAGTGGAACGCATCGAGATCGAAATAGCCACCGACGCCCGCCGTGGTCTCCTCCACGAACTCTTTGGCACCGGTGTTCGGATTCGCCTGCGTGGCGGCGCCACGGTCGTCGAGGCCTGCGACGACGCCCCAGGTGTCGGCATCGTAGCGCCCGGCCAGTGCGATCCCCGTGCCACTCTCGCCCGCCACCGTTCCCTCCGCGTCGCCTTCGTGCTTGAGCTCGGCGGCGACGCTGAAGCCGCCGAAATCCGGGCTGACGTAGCGGATCTGGTTGCCCTCGCCGCTGCCATCGTCGGCATCGGCCTCGTCGGACAGCTCGGCGTTCTCGAACGCGTCGAGGAGCTCGGTGACCTCGTCCTCGTAGAGCGTGTCCGAGGTGCCCGCCCGGACCATGCCCAGGTCGCCCTTCACGCCGATCCAGGCGGAGTCGAGGTCGTCGACGCCCTGGCCGCTGCCGCCCTCGTCGAAGTTCCACTCGTACTCGATGTGGAAGAAGCCCGTGGCGCGTTCGGTCCAGCGATGCTCGCCGTTGAAGCGCAGCTCGGAGTCGTTGTCGGTGAACTCGGACTGGCTGTCGCCGGTGGCGTCGGTAGCCGAGACGAAACTCGGCTCCAGCGTGCCGCCGATCGACAGGGTGGTGCGATCGTTGATCTCGAATCCGGCGGCGAGGGCCGGGGCGGACCCGGCGATGGCGGCGACCGCGATGGCTAGATGGGCGCATTTGTGCATGATGGTGGCATCTCCCTGTCGGGCCTCTGGTTTTCCGGTTCAGCGCGGGTGGGGCCCGGTCGGCGAGACCGCATGTGCGAAACCCGGATGACATCCAGATGAAACACGGATGGTACATCGATGACTATAAGATGACACCCATGTGACAGGGATTCCTGGCAGGGATTCTCCGCGGGTGGACCGCGTGACCCGTTGCGGGGGAAGGGGGGGTTCGCGGATCGAGCGGCAGAGGCGCGCGCCCGACGGTTCGGAGAGTGGGCGGGCGGCGCGGGGGGCGCGGCCCGCCCCGGTGCTCATCCGGGATCCGGCTCCTGGTTCTGGAGATCGCGCCGGGCCTGCTCGAGGCTGGTGTGGCGGATGTCCTTGCCGGCGACCATGTAGACCACGTACTCGCAGATATTGCGGGCGTGGTCGGCGACGCGTTCGAGCGACCGGGCACACCACATCACGGCGAGCACGCCCTGGATGCTGCGGGGGTTCTCCATCATGTGCGTGATGAGCTGGCGCATGACCGCCTCGTATTCATGGTCGATCCTGGATTCTTCCTCGGCCACGCGCACCGCGGCCGCGGCATCCATGCGCGCCAGGATATCCAGGGTGTCGTGGAGCATGCGCTTGGCATGCTCACCCAGGTGCTCGACGCCCCGCTGCATCGTGCCATCGGTGTGCGTGTCGCTGTCCGCCACCTCCGTGGCGAATCGACCGAGTTTTGCGCCCTCGTCGCCGATACGCTCCAGATCGGCGATGATCCGGATGATCGTGACCAGCACCCGGAGGTCGCGCGCCGCAGGCTGCCGCAACGCGATGATGCGCGTGCATTCCTCGTCGATCTCGACGTCGAACGCGTTGACCCGATAGTCGCCGCTGTCGACTTGCTCGCCCAGGTCGCGATCGTTGTCGAGCAGCGCGCGCAGTCCGTTGGCGAGCTGCTCCTCGACCAGGCCGCCCATGGCCATGACGTTGTTGCGGATATCGTCGAGCTCCTGGTCGAACTCGTGCAGGATGTGCTGGTCTGCCTTGTCACTTTCCATGGCGTCATCCCGTCGGTCGAGGGCACCGGTTGCCAGTCTATGCCCGTTCGGCCGCACCGTCATGTGCGGCCCGGGGCCCCGCTGGTCAGCCGAAGCGGCCGGTAATGTAATCCTCGGTCTTCTGGTGCCGCGGATTGACGAACATCGTCTCGGTATCACCGTATTCGATCACGTGCCCCATGTGGAAGAATGCGGTGTAGTTCGCCACGCGCGCGGCCTGCTGGAGATTGTGGGTCACGATCACGATCGTGTAATTGTTGCGCAACTCGGCGATGAGCTCCTCGATCGTGGCCGTGGCCACCGGGTCGAGCGCGGACGCCGGCTCGTCCATCAGGATCAGCTCCGGATTGACAGCAATCGCACGCGCGATGCACAGGCGCTGCTGCTGCCCGCCGGACAGCGCGGTACCCGGCGTGTCCAGCCGGTCCGACACCTCCTTCCAGAGCCCCGCACGGCGCAACGAACCCTCGACCAGCTCGTCCATCTCCGAGCGGTTGCGCGCGAGCCCGTGGATCCGCGGCGCGTAGGCGACGTTCTCGTAGATCGATTTGGGGAACGGGTTGGGCTTCTGGAATACCATCCCGATCCGGGCGCGCAGCTGCACGACGTCCACCGATCGGTCGTAGATGTCCTGGCCGTCGATCTCGACCCGTCCGCGCACGCGCACCGAAGGGATGAGGTCATTCATTCGGTTCAGGCAGCGCAGGAAACTCGACTTGCCGCAGCCCGACGGCCCGATGAGCGCCGTCACCCGGCGCTCGACGAGCTCGAGACTGACGTCGAAAAGCGCCTGCGTGTCGCCGTACCAGAGCGACAGATTCTGGGCGCAGCCCTTGACCGCGCCGGCCTCTGGCTCGGGCGCCTGCGTGCCGACATCCGTCGCCGGCTTCGGGGCTGCGCCGTCATCTTGCGCCAAGGCCTCGTCCTCCTCCTTCGCCGCCTGGCGGGCGGCATGTCCGTCAGTGTTCATTGCGTCCTCCCTTGCGGCGCCCACTTTCGCGCCCCCCGGCAACCCCTTTACCAGCGGCGCTCGAACCGGCGACGCAGGTAGACCGCGGTCGCATTGAGCGCGATCAGCACGGTCAGCAGCACCAGGATCGCCGCGGCCGTCCGCTCCTGGAACGCCGGCTGCGGCATGCTCGCCCAGCTGTAGATCTGGGCCGGCATCACCGTGGCCGCATCGGTCACGTTCGACGGCACGTCGGGGATGTACGCCACCATCCCGATCAGCAGCAGCGGCGCGGTCTCCCCCATGGCCTGGGCCAGGCCGATGATCGTGCCCGTGAGGATGCCCGGCAGCGACATGGGCACCACATGGTCACGCACCGTCTGCCAGCGAGTCACGCCCATGGCAAGTGCGCCCTCGCGGATCGCGTGGGGCACGGCGCGCAGTGCCGCGCGGGTGCTGATGATGACGATCGGCAGCATCATCAGCCCGAGTGTCAGCCCCCCGGTCAGGGCCGAGGAGCGCGGCGCGCCGAAGAAATTGATCATGATCGCCAGCCCGAGCAGCCCGAACAGGATCGACGGCACGGCCGCCAGGTTGTTGATGTTGATCTCGACCGCCTGGGTGAAGCGGTTGTCGGGCGCGAACTCCTCGAGGTAGATCGCGCTCAGCACGCCGACCGGGAAGGCGAACGCCAGCGTCAGCGCCAGCACGTAGACGCTGCCGACGATCGCGGCCTTGAGACCCGCCATCTCCGGCAGCTTCGAATCGCCCTCGGTAAACAGCCAGTGGTTGAAGGAATAGCGGAGCCGGCCAGCCTCCTCCATGCGCTCGACGCGCTCGCGCAGCTCGGCGTCCAGCGAGCCCTTGCCCTTGCGGTACTGGTCGATCTCGGCCTTCGCGAGCACCCACTCCTGGAACCGCTCGCCGGCGAGCTCGGGGCTGTTCTCCAGTCGCTGCGGCAGCATCCGCGTCACGCCGCGGCTGACGATCGCATTCAGCTCGGGGTCGATGGCGCGCCAGGCCTGGTCCGGGTTGGTGAAGTCCACCTCGACCCGGACCTCGGTCTGCGTGAACGCGGGCAAGGCCGAGACGGCCATGCTGCCAAGGAACAGCACGAGGAACGCCCCGGCCAGGCCGAGCGCCCCCAGGCACAGGCCACGGAATCGCCGCTCCGCCCGATGGCGCCGCCGCACGCGCGCGTCGGCCGTCAGCCGGGCTGCACCGGGGGTATCGCGTTTCGGCTCGCTCATGCGGCTGCCCTCACCCGCCGTACTTCTGCTTGAAGCGCCGGATCATGATCGTCGAGTACAGGTTGAGACCGAGCGTGATGATGAACAGGGCCAGGCCCAGCGCGAAGGCGGACAGGGTCTCGGCGCTGTCGAACGAGGTGTCGCCGGTCAGCGCCGCGACGATCCGCACGGTCACGGTGGTCATCCCCTCGAGCGGGTTCCAGGTGAGGTTGGCGCGCATGCCGGCGGCCATGACCACGATCATGGTCTCGCCGAGCGCGCGCGAGACGGCGAGCAGGAAGGCCGAGATGATCCCCGGCGCCGCGGACGGCAGCAGCACCTGGCGGATCGTCTCGGCGCGCGTGGTCCCGAGGGCGAACGAGCCCTCGCGCAGGGCGTCCGGCACCGAGTTGATCACGTCGTCGGACAGCGAGGAGATGAACGGGATGATCATGACGCCCATCACCAGCCCGGCGGCGAGCGCGCTGTTGTAGGACGCCTCCAGGCCGAGCAGGCCGGCCGTATCGACCACCAACGGGGCGACGAAGATCGCGGCGAAGAAGCCGTAGACCACCGTCGGGATGCCGGCGAGGACCTCGAGCGTCGGCTTCGCGATGCCGCGCACGCGCGATGAGGCGTATTCCGCCATGTAGATCGCGGACAGCAGCCCGATCGGCAGAGCCACCAGCATCGCGATCGCCGTGATCATGAAGGTGCCGGCGAACAGCGGCACGGCACCGAACTGCGCCTCCGCGCCGCCCTCGCCGCCGCGCCCGGCGCTCTCGAGGAAGGCCGACCCGGGCGCCCAGGTCGTGCCGGTGACGAAGTCCCAGACGCTGACCGTGCCGAAGAAGCGGATCGACTCGAACAGGACCGAGAGGATGATCCCGAGCGTGGTCAGGATCGAGATCAGGGCCGCGCCCAGCAGCAGCCGGCGCACCAGCGCGTCCAGCGCATTGCGGGCCCGCAGCCCGGGGCGCAGCGTGCGGCGTCCCCACCAGACGCCGACACCCGCCGTGGCCCCCGAGACCCCGACCACCGCGATCTCGACGAGATTCGCCCAGCCGAGCAGCTGAGCGAAGGCCGCGCCGACCGCGACCAGCATCGCCGGCACGACCCCCCAGGAGGTGACGTACCAGCCATACTGGTGCGGGCGCGAATGCAGCACCGCCCCGCCGCCCTGGGCGGTCAGGGCCCACCGGTGGCCGAGGTGGTAGCCGATGTAGCCGAGCACGGCCACCCCGGCCAGCAGCGTGAAGATGGTGTCGCCGGTATCCACTGGTTGCGCAGCGCCCCCGCTTCCGCCCTCCTGATCATACCCGCCGCGCGCCGGGCGCTCCGTCCGGTTCCCGCGCGGGCGTGCCGCAGGCTGCCGACAATCCGGGGCACGCCCGCGGTGCGCGCCCTGCTCGCCGAGATCGACCGGGCCGACGCCGTCGACCCGAGCGGAACGCACCCGGCGCGCGACCGCTCACCCGACGCGGCTTACTCCAGGTCGGCGAGCTCGAGCTGCTCGAGTCCCTCGAGGCGGTCCCGCGCGGCCTCGCGCCGACGCTCCGGCAGCGGGATCAGGCCCTGGCCCTTGAGCAGGCCGCGAGCTCCGATCATCTGTTCGCTCAGGAACAGCTCGACATACTCGCGCATCCCCGCCACTCGGTCGACATGGCTGTTCTTGGTATAGAAGAACATGGTCCGCGAGACCGGGTACTGGTGCTCGGAGATCGTCTCCGGCGTGGGCTCGACGCCGTCGAGCGGGATCGCCTTGATCGAATCGGTGTTCTCCTCGAGGAAGCTGTAGCCAAACACGCCGATCGAAGCGCGATCGTTCTGGATCTTCTGCACGATCAGGTTGTCGTTCTCCCCCGAGGGCACGAACGCACCATCGTCGCGAACCGTGGAGTAGTCGTCCGGGTAACCGCCCAGGCGCTCGGCGCCGGGCTCCAGGCCCAGGTCCTCGAACGAATCGCGCGTGCCCGAGGTCGTCGGCGGGCCGTAGATCGTGATCTCGCGGTCAGGCAGGGCGGGATCGATCTCGCTCCAATTGTCGTACGGATTGGTGACCAGCTCGCCGTCCTGCGGCACCTTCGCCAGGGTTGCGAGGGCGAGCTGCTCCAGCGTCAGGCTCATGTCCTCGTTACCGTTCGCCTGCGCGATGGCAATGCCGTCGGAGCCGATCATGAACTCGGAGATATTGGTCACACCGTTGTCGCTGCAACGCCGGAACTCGCTCGGCTTCATGCGCCGCGAGGCGTTGGTGATATCCGCCGTATCGAGCCCGTCGCCCTCGCAGAAGATCTTCATGCCGCCACCGGATCCGGTCGATTCGACCACCGGGGTCGGGTATTGGGTCACAGCCCCGAATTCCTCGGCGACGTAGCTCGAGAACGGATAGACCGTGCTCGAGCCGACGATGCGGATCTGCTCGCGGTCGGCGGCGTGGCCGGTGATCGACAGGCCGGCAGCCAGGGCGCCGGCCGCGAGGCTGCTCAGCAGCGCGCGTTTGCTCATCATCGCTTTCATCCCGTGCTCAGGTGTGGGTCTTCCGGGCCGCCCTTGGCGTCGCCCGCGCCGTCGGTGCAGGCAAACCGCGGTGATCGCGGCATCGTTGCACGTCGCGATTGCGCGTCGGTGACGGAAACGCTGCACCGCGATTTCGGCGCCCGTGCCCGGGCGCACCGTGCGTCGAGCCAAAATACTATGAAACCGATATTACAGTAAGATTACAGGTGCTCCGGCGCGCCTCGTGCCGGCGCGTGGCGGAGGTCGCGGCCCTCGACGATGTAGATCACCGACTCGCAGAGATTGCGCGAGTGATCGGCGATGCGCTCGAGCGCCCGGGCACACCACAGCGCGTGCAGGATGCGCCGGGTCGCCCCGGGATCGGCCATCATGCAGGTGACGAATTCCCCGGTCAGGCCGTCGTGGACGTCCGCGAGGCGGCCGCCACGCCCGTGGATCGTGCGCGCGGTCCCGCTGTCGCCGCGGGCGAAGGCGTCGAGCGCCGCCCGCAGAAACGCGCGCACGTCCTCGCCGAACCGCTCCAGCCGGTGCAGCAGGTCGTCCGCCACCCCCTGCGTGCCGGCCAGCTCGACCGCGGAGCGACCGAGCTTGCCCGCCTCGTCGCCGATGCGCTCCAGGTCGGTGCCACTGCGGATCGCGGCCATCAGGAAGCGCAGATCCGGGCCCGCCGGCTGGCGCCGCGCCAGGATGGCGGTCGCCTGCTGGTCGACGCGCAAGTCGAGCTCGTTGATGCGGCGGTCACCGGCACGAACCCCGTCGCCGAGCTCGGCGTCGCGGGTCACCAGCGCCTGCAGGCCGTCGCGCAGCTGGCGCTCGGCGAGGCCGCCCATCTCGGCCAGAACCGCGCGCAGGTCGCTTAGCGCGTCGTCGTAGTCGCGGCGGGTGTGCCCGTCATGGCTCATGCCGGGCTACCGCTGCTGGCGCTCGGCGGCGCCTCGCGGCGCCGCTGGACCCGCTCGGCCGGGAACCGCACGCGGAAGGTGCTGCCCTGGCCGGGCACGGACTGGATGTCGAGCTCGCCCCCGTTGCGCGCCACGGCGTGCTTGACCACCGACAGGCCGAGGCCGGTGCCGCCGCGCGCCCGCGAGCGGCTGGTGTCGACCCGGTAGAAGCGCTCGGTCAGGCGCGACACGTGGCGCGGGTCGATGCCCTGGCCGCTGTCGCGCACCGCGAACACCGCGCCCTCGCCGTCGCCATGCCACTCGATCCGGATCGCGGTGCCATCGGGCGTGTGCTGCACGGCATTCGTCACCAGGTTGCCGAGCGCACTCGCGAGCTCGCCGTAGACGCCGTTGACCACGAGTTCGTCGTCGAGATCGGTGGTGATCACGTGCCCGCGCTCGCCCGACAGGCGCTCGGCATCGCGCGCCACGCCGCCCAGCAGCTCCGCCACCGGCACGGTCTCGGCGGCGGCCGGGTCGGGCGGCTCGAGCTCCAGGCGCGAGAGCATCAGCAGGTCCTGCACGATCGAGAGCATCCGCCGGCTCTGGCGGTTGATCGCCTGCATGCCGTCGCGGACATAGTCCGACATTTCCTCGGCGTCGAACGACTCGACGTAGCCGTTGATCACCGTCAGCGGCGTGCGCAGTTCGTGGCTGACGTTGGCGACGAAATCGCGGCGCACCGCCTCGAGCCGGCGCAGCGAGCTGGTGTCCCGGGCCATGAGCAGGAACTGGCCATCGGCGTAGGCCACGATGCGCACGTTGAGCTCGACGTCATCGCTGATGGGCGAGGGGATGTCGATGGGCTCGTCGAAGTCGCCCAGCGTCAGGTAGTCGTGGAAAGCCGGGTCGCGCACGAGGTTGTCGATGCGCTGTCCGTGGTCCTGCGGATTGCGGATGCCGAGCAGGGTCTCGGCGGCCCGGTTCGACCACTCGATCGCGCGCTGCTCGCCCAGCACGACCGCCGCGTCCGGCATCGCCTCGGTCGACTGATGGAAGCGGTTCAGCATGGCCGTGAGGCGCTTCTTGCGCTTGCGGTTGCGCTGCTGCAGGCGATAGACGTGGCGGACGATCTGGTCCCAGATGCCGCTCGTGGCGGGCGCGTTGTTGAGCGAGCCGCCGGTCATGAGCCAGCGCTCGAGCCGATACATCTGGCGCAGATGCCAGGCGACGTACAGCGACAGCGCGCCGAGAAAACACAGCGCCCACTCCCGGGTGAGCAGGGCGGCCACCAGCGCCGCGAGCGCCGTCCAGGCAAGCCGCCAGAGCTCGGTGCGCCAGCCATCGGGCGTCATGGACCGGATCCCTCCCCGGATTCGCTCGCGCCCGCCGGCGGCCGACGCGGTACTGCGCCGTCAGTCCACCGAGAAACGATAACCGACCCCGCGCACGGTCTGCACCGCGCTGTCCAGGCCGTACGGCTTGAGCAGCTTGCGCAGGCGCAGCACGTGGACGTCGACCGTGCGCTCCTCGACGAACACCTCGCGGCTCCAGACGTGGTCGAGCAGCTGGGCGCGGCTGTAGACACGCTCGGGGTGCCCCATGAAGAACCGCAGCAGGCGGAACTCGGTCGGCCCGATATCGACCGGCTGGTCGTCGACGTAGACGCGGTGGGAGACCGTCGACAGCGACAGACTGCCGGCGGTCAGCGTGCCCTCGGCATCCTGGCCGGAGGTGCGGCGCAGCACGGCCCGGATGCGCGCGGCGAGCTCGCGGGGCGAGAACGGCTTGCTGACGTAGTCGTCGGCGCCGCTCTCGAGACCGTGAACGCGGTCGTTCTCCTCGGCGCGGGCCGTGAGCATGATCACGGGCACGCCCACCGTGAGCTCGTCGCGCTTGCAGCGGCGCACGAACTCGATCCCGCTGACGCTCGGCAGCATCCAGTCGACCAGCATGAGATCGGGCACGCGCTCGGCGATGCGCTGGTGCCCCTCGGCGGCATCGGCGGCCGTGACCATGTCAAAGCCCTCGCGCGCGAGCGTGCGGTTGACCATCTCGCGCACCTCGGCCTCGTCCTCGACGAGCAGGATGGTCGCCTGCATATGCATTGCCCCTGTCACTTGCACCCGCATTCCAACGCACCCGCGTGACAGGAATATGACGGCCCGATGACGCGCCTGTGGCGCCGGCTCACCCGATGCGGGCGCCGTCCTCGACGTCCGTGTCGGGCCCGAGCAGGACGACGCCCCGCTGCCCGGAGACGGCCCCGAGTACCAGCACCTCCGACTTGATGCCGGCAATCCGCTTGGGCGGGAAGTTCATCACCGCCACCACCTGGCGGCCGACGAGGTCATCGGGGTGGTAGTTCTCGGTCAGCTGCGCGGAGCTGCGGCGCTCGCCGTAATCCGCGCCGAAGTCGATGCGCAGCGCGTAGGCCGGTGCGCGCGCCTTGTCGTTGAGACTCGCCTCCAGGATCGTGCCCACGGCCATCTCGACGCGCTGGAAATCCTCGAGCTCGATCATCTCGCCATCCGGCTGCGCGGCCCGTGACGGGCCGCTTCGCGGCGATTGTACGCCAAAGGGCGGGCGCCCGTGCTGTTGAGCCCGCAGCGGGCGTCTGCGAAACTTCGCGCTATTGCGCGCCGGGCTAGTAGCGGAGGCATTCGCGGAAAGCGGCGCCCGGAGAACAACGCCGCAACGCACGTCGGCAGCCGTCCGGGAGGGATGCACACCCGACCGGGTTGATATGGAAGGGGGTTAGCGGTGTGAAGAAGGTCGTCCTGCCCACGCTCGGCCTGTTCGCGCTCTGGCTGCTGATGTCCGGCCACTACACCGTGCTGGTCACCGCCCTCGGCGGCGCGTCCTGCCTGATCGTGGGCGTCCTCGCCAACCGCCTCGGCGTGCTCGAGCCCGATGGCCGCTCGTTCGCCTTTCTCGGTCGGCTGTTCCTGTACGTCCCCTGGGTCATCAAGGAGATCGTCCTCTCCAACCTCGAGGTGGCCCGGCTGGTCTGGCATCCGCGGATGCCGATCCGCCCGCAGGTCATCCGCACCCGCGCCACGCAGCGCACGCCGCTCGGCCTCGCCTGCTTCGCCAATTCGATCACGCTGACGCCGGGCACCCTGAGCCTGGACGCCGACGAGGACGGCGTGATCGTCGTCCACTCGATCGGCGACGCCACCGCCGAGAGCCTGCAGACCGGGGACATGGACCGACGCGTGACCGCCCTCGAGGGCCCGGGGGCAGTCACTTGATGTACGCCGCCTATGCCATCGTCACCGTCGTCCTGCTGGTGTCGATGGCCGCGGGCCTGGTGCGCGCGATCCGCGGGCCGACGCTGCCCGACCGCGTGCTTGCGCTCAACGCCTTCGGAACCACGACCGTGCTCATGATCATCGCACTCGGGTTCCTCGACGGCCGACCGGCGTTCACGGATATCGGGCTGCTGTACGCGCTGATCAACTTCGTCGGCACAATCGCCCTGCTCAAGTTCTTTCAGTTCAACGACCTCGGCCATGCCGAGGCCGACGAGGACCGGGCATGAGCGCCGCGTTCGACGTTGCCAGCTGGCTGCTGATCCTCGTCGGCGCGTTCGCGGTGCTCACCGCCACGCTCGGTCTGCTGCGGCTGCCCGACTTCTTCAGTCGAACGCATTCGGTGGGCATCCTGGATACGCTCGGGGCGGGCCTCATCCTGCTCGGCTTCGCCGTCCAGACGGGGCTGTCACTGGTCACGGTCAAGCTCGTGCTGGTCCTCGTGTTCATCCTGATCACCGGGCCCACGGCGGCCCACGCCCTCGCGCGCTCGGCCCTGCAGACCGGCGTGAAACCGGAGACCGCGGACCGGGAGGACGCGTCATCGGAACGCTGATCGACATCGTGCTGCTGGCCCTGCTGACGGTGACCGCGATCGCGATCGTGCGCCTGCGCGGGCTGCTCGCAGCGACCATGCTGGCGGGTATCTACAGCTTCATCGCCGCCACCGTGTTCACCTACCTCGACGCGGTCGACGTCGCCATGACCGAGGCCGCGGTCGGCGCCGGCATCACGACGGTGCTGCTGCTGCTGACGATGACCCTGACCGGCGCCGAGGAAGCGCCGCCGTCGCGACCGCGCCGCCGGCTGCTGCCCCTGGCCGTCGTCGTCGCCACGGGCGCCTGCCTCGTCTACGGCACGCTCGACATGCCGCACTTCGGCGACCCCGACAATCCGGCGCAGACGCACGTCGCGCCGCGCTACATCGAGCAGTCCGGCACCGAGATCGGCATCCCCAACGCGGTCACCTCGGTGCTGGCGAGCTACCGCGGTTACGACACGCTGGGCGAGGTCGCGGTGGTGTTCACCGCGGCCATCGGCGTGCTGCTGCTGCTGGGCGTCGAGCGCCACGCGCGCCGCATCACCCGCGAGCAGCAGGCGGACCCGGACAGGCTGAGCCGGGAGGAGCAATGAGGCGCAACCCGATCGTCCGGGAGGTCAGCGACTTCATGCTGCCGCCGATCCTGATCTTCGGCCTGTACGTGCAGTTCCACGGCGAGTACAGCCCGGGGGGCGGTTTCCAGGCCGGTGTCATCCTGGGCACCGGCATCATCGTCTACGCACTCGTGCACGGACTCGAGCGCACGCAGCGCATCGTCCCGCCGGCACTGGTGCGTACCGGGGTCAGCCTCGGGCTGCTGCTCTACATCGGCGTAGGGGTCGCCTGCCTGCTGCTCGGCGGCAACTTCCTCGACTACGACGCCCTGTTCGCCAGCCACGCGCACGCGCACCACGGCGAGACGATCAACCCGCACGGCCAGCACATCGGCATCCTGCTGATCGAGGCGGGCGTAGGCATCACGGTCGCATCGGTCATGGTCACCATCTTCTACGGCTTCGCCGCGCGCCGCGGCGCCCAGCGCGGCAGCGAGGGCGGATAGCAGCGTGCTGATCACCGAGCTCTACAACTACTGGATCGTGATCGTGCTGATGATGGCCGGCTTCTACACCGTCATCTCGCGCGGCAACCTGATCAAGAAGATGATCGGGCTCAACATCTTCCAGACCTCGGTCTTCATCCTGTTCATCTCGATCGGCAAGATCGAGGGCGGCACGGCGCCGATCCTGACGCAAGGCGGGGCGCCCTACTCGAATCCGCTGCCGCACGTGCTCATCCTGACCGCCATCGTGGTGGGCGTGGCGACGACGGCGCTCGGACTGGCACTGGTGGTCCGCATCCGCGAGGCGTACGGGACCATCGAAGAAGAAGAGATCCACTCGGTCGAAAACGAAGACGCCCTGTGACGCTCGCGCAGCAGTTACCGATCCTGATCGTGGCGCTGCCCCTGCTCGCCGCCCCGGTGTGCGCCGCGCTGCGCAGCGGCCACGAGCATGCCGCCGCGCGTGTGCAGGACGGCCTCGCTTGGGCCGTGGTCACGACCGTCTCATGGGCCACGCTGGCGATCGCCGTCAGCCTCTACGTGCAGGTCCGGGACGGCGACATCCTCTCCTACGCCGTCGGCGGCTGGCCGCCGCCGTGGGGCATCGAGCTCCGCATCGACACGCTCAACGCGCTGGTCGCGCTGGTGGTCACGTTCATCGGCGCCGTGACCGCCACCTTCGCCGGGCGCAGCGTGGCACAGGAGATCCCCGCGCGGCGCCGCAGCCTGTTCTACGCCGCGTGGATGCTCTGCCTGACCGGCCTGCTCGGGATCACGGTCACCGGCGATGCCTTCAACCTGTTCGTCTTCCTCGAGATCTCGTCGCTGTCGTCGTACGTGATGATTGCCATGGGCCGCGACCGTCGCGCGGTCACCGCGGCCTTCCAGTACCTGATCATGGGCACCATCGGGGCGACCTTCCTGCTCATCGGTGTCGGCTTCCTCTACATGATGACCGGCACGCTGAACCTGCACGATCTGTCGCAGCGCCTGCCCGCGCTCGCCGACACGCGCACGATCCGCGCCGCATTCGCCTTTCTCACCGTCGGGATTGCGCTGAAGGTGGCCGTTTTCCCGCTGCACCTGTGGCTGCCGAACGCCTACGCCTTCGCCCCCTCGGCGGTGAGCGCGTTCCTCGCGGCCACGGCGACCAAGGTCGCCCTCTACACCCTGATGCGCTTCTCGTTCACCGTCTTCGGCGCCGACTACGCGTTCGAGGCGATGAGCTTCCAGTACGTGCTGATGCCCCTGTCGGTGATCGGGATCCTGCTGGCGTCGATCGTGGCCATCTTCCAGGCGGATGCCAAGCGCCTGCTCGCCTACTCGAGCGTGGCCCAGGTCGGCTACATGACCCTCGGCATCTCGCTGGCGACGACGACCGGCGTGGCCGCGGCGATCCTGCACCTGTTCAACCACGCGCTCATGAAGGGCGCGCTGTTCCTCGCGCTCGGCTGCGTGATGTACCGGGTCGGCTCGGTGCGCATCGACCGCATGGCCGGCCTCGGCCGCGACATGCCGTGGACCATGGGGGCGACCGTCCTCGGCGGGCTCAGCCTGATCGGCGTGCCCGTCACCGCGGGCTTCATCAGCAAGTGGTACCTCGTCCTGGGTGCGGTCGAGCAGGGCTACTGGCCCATCGTCGCGCTGGTCGTGGTCGCCTCGCTGCTCGCGGCCGTCTACGTGTGGCGCATGATCGAGGCCGCCTACCTGCAACCGGCCCCGAGTGACCGGCCGGCGGTCACGGAGGCACCGGCCGCCCTGCTGGTCCCGACCTGGGTGCTCGCGCTCGCCAACCTCTACTTCGGCATCGACACGGCCCTGCCGGTCGGGGCCGCCCTGCAGGCGGCCGGCCAGCTCACGGGGGCGGGCTCGTGATCACCCCATGGAGCCCGGAAACAGCGATCCTGCTCGCGCTGGCGATCCCGGCGCTCGGCGCCGCCGGCATCGAGATCGCAGGCCGCTGGCCGAACCTGCGCGAGGCCGTGACCCTGATCGCGTCGCTCGCACTGTTCGGGGTCGTGCTGAGCCTGCTGCCGGTGGTCATGGGCGGGGGCCGGCCCGGGGTCACGCTCATCGAGCTGCTGCCCGGCGTGCCGCTCGCCTTCGAGGTCGAGCCGCTCGGCATGCTGTTCGCCCTGGTCGCCTCGCTGCTTTGGCCGATCAACTCCCTGTACTCGATCGGCTACATGCGCGGCAACCACGAGCACAAGCAGACGCGCTTCTACATCTGTTTCGCCATCGCCCTGGCGAGCACGATGGGCATCGCGTTCGCGGGCAACCTGCTGACGCTGTTCGTGTTCTACGAGATCCTCACGCTGTCGACCTACCCGCTGGTCGCCCACGGCGAGACCCGGGAGGCCCGCAATGGGGCCCGGGTCTACCTCGGCATCCTGCTGTCGACATCGATCGGCCTGCTGCTGCCGGGGCTGCTGTGGATCTACAGTGTCACCGGCACGCTCGCGTTCACCGACGCCGGCATCGTCGCGGGGCATTTCGACGGCTGGCTCGCCGGGCTGCTCGTCTTCCTGTTCATGTTCGGCATCGGCAAGGCCGCGCTGATGCCGATCCAGCGCTGGCTGCCGGCGGCGATGGTGGCCCCCACGCCGGTGTCGGCGCTGCTGCACGCGGTGGCGGTCGTCAAGGCGGGCGTCTTTACGGTCACCAAGGTCGTCGTCTACACCTTCGGCATCGACTTCCTGGCGAACCAGCCGACCACGCAGTGGCTGCTCTACATCGCCGGCTTCACCATCATCGTCGCCTCGATCATCGCGATGCGCCAGGACCACCTCAAGCGCCGGCTGGCGTACTCGACGGTCAGCCAGCTGTCGTACGTGATCCTGGCGGCGGCGATCCTGGCCCCCCTGTCCGCCGTCGGCGCCGCGCTGCACATCGCCGCGCACGCGTTCGGCAAGATCACGCTGTTCTTCGCCGCCGGCTCGATCCACACGGCCGCGCACAAGGACTACGTCAGCGAGCTCAACGGGATCGGTCGGCGCATGCCCTGGACGATGGCCGCGTTCGCGATCGGCTCGCTGTCGATGATCGGGCTGCCGCCGGCCGCCGGGTTCGTGTCCAAATGGTACATGCTGATGGGAGCCTGGTCGGTGGAGCAGTACGTCGCCGTCGCCGTCATCTTCACCAGCACGCTGCTGAACGCTGCGTACTTCGTGCCCATCGTCTACAAGGCCTTCTTCCGCGCCGAGGATCGCCTGGCACACGGGCACCACGCGGACCACGGCGAGGCGCCCTGGCCGATCGTGGCGGCTCTGACGATGACCGCGGCCCTCACGGTGACCCTGTTCCTGTATCCGCAGCCGGCCATCGAGCTCGGTTTCGCGATGCTGGGGATGACACCATGAACAACGGCGAGCGCAGCACGGTCCCCCTTGGCGTGTGGATCGGCCTCGCGGCCGTCGCCGGCCTGACGCTCGTCGCCGAGTTCTACGTCCACCACCATGCGAGCTTCGGCGTCGACGGGGAGTTCGCCTTCTACGCCTGGTTCACGGTGATCTGCGGCGTGGCGGGCGTGGCCATCGCCCGGATCCTGGCCGCCGTGCTCCGCCGACGGGGGGACTACCGTGATTAGCTTCTCGCCGGCCCTCGTGCTGTTCGCGGGCGCCGCCCTGCTCGCGCTGTTCCCCGTGCGCGGGCGCGTCGCCGTGGCAATCGCCGCGCCCCTGCTGACCCTGGTCTGCGTCTGGCTGGTCCCGGACGGCCCCGGACCCGCGCTGCAGTTCCTGGGCCAGAGCCTGGACCCGGTCCACGGCAGCCCCGTCGGGCGCCTGTTCGCCACCGTGTTCGCCCTTGCCGCGTTCGGCGGCGCGCTGTTCGGACTGCCCTGTGCCCGCACGGTCGAGTACGTCGCGGCCTTCCTCTACGCCGGCGCCGCGATCGGCGTCACCTTCGCCGGAGACTGGATCACCCTGCTGATCTGCTGGGAGATCATGGCGGTCGCCTCGACCGGCGTGATCTGGGCCGGCGGCACCGAGCGCGCTTGGCGGTCGAGCCTGCGCTACCTCTACATCCACCTGCTCGGCGGCGTCATCCTGATGTTCGGCATCGCCGGATGGGTCATGGAAACGGGATCGGTGACGATCGAGCCGGTCACGCTCGGGTCCCCGGCCGCCTGGCTGATGTTCCTCGGCGTGGTGATCAACGCCGGGGCGCCGCCGCTGTGGGCATGGGTCGCGGACGCCTACCCGGAGGCGAGCCCGAGCGGCTCGGTCTTCCTGTCGGCTTTCACCACCAAGACGGCCGTGTTCGTCCTGCTGGTCGCCTTCCCGGGCGCCCCGGTGCTGGTCCCCCTCGGCCTGGTGATGATCGCCTACGGCGCCGTCTACGCGCTGCTGGCGGACGACATGCGCCGGCTGCTGGCCTACTCGATCGTCGGCCAGGTGGGCTTCATGCTGGTGTCCATCGGCGTCGGCACCGAGCTCGCGCTCGACGCCGCCGCGGCCCACGCGTTCGCGCACATCCTCTACAAGGCGCTGCTGCTCATGGCGGCCGGCGCGATCATCCACATGACCGGCCGGCGGCTGCTGAGCGAGCTCGGCGGGCTCGGCCGCACCATGAAGCTCACGGCCGCGGCCGGGCTGCTCGGCGGCCTGGCGATCGCCGCGGCGCCGCTGACGGCGGGCTTCGCCTCGAAGTCGCTGATCACCGCGGCCCTGTCGAAGGCCCATGCCGGCCCCGCCTGGTTCGGCGTGATGGCGGGCTCGGCACTCGCGCTGGTCTATGTCGGGCTGCGCTTTCCCTGGTTCGCCTTCTTCAACCGCGACACCGGGCTGCGCGCCGACGATCCGCCGGCCCCCATGCGCGCCGCGATGGTCGCGGTGGCCGGGCTCATCCTCGTGTTCGGGATCTTCCCCGACCTGCTCTACGCGCTGCTGCCGCACGGCTCGAGCTATCACCCGTACACGGCCGCCCACGTCGTCGGCCAGGTCGAGCTGCTGGCCTTCTCGGCGCTGGTGTTCTTCGTCCTGCTGCCGTTCGTGCGCCCGCGCCCGGGCACGACAATCGACTTCGACTGGCTCTGGCTGCGACCGGGCACGCGGCTCGTGCTCGGCCTCACCGAGGCGATCAGCAGCGGCCGCAACGCCCTCGAGGTCCGGGGTCGACAGCGCCTGAACCGGATGATCGACGGCCTGTTCCGCCACCACGGACCCTACGGCGTGCTCGCGCGCACCTGGCCCACCGGCAGCATGGTGCTGTGGGTCGCCGTGCTGCTGATCGCGTTCCTGCTGCTCTACTACTTCTGACGTCGCCACCGGGAAGGGCGGTTCTCGCCAAGGCACGAAGGCCGCGAAGGTACGCCAAGAAGGTCGATAGGGCGTTGAATCGGCCTGATCGCCCGCTACGGCTGCCAGGGCGGTGGCGTTCCGCGCCGCTCGATCCGGGGCCAATCGGCCGCGCCGCCAGACGGTCGCAAGGCGAAAAGGTCGTTCGCGCCCGAGGCCGGGCATTTCGGGACCTGCGCGTCGCGCCGCCGACCAGGGACGCGTCCCCTGTTGATACCTTGGCGCACCTTTGCGCTCTTCGCGCCTTGGCGAGAACCCCGTCGAGGCCCGATACCCCCAAAACTTGAACACGCCGGCGCTCGCCGCAAGCTTTCAGCCAAGGCCGGTGTCGCAACGGAGGTCAGCCATGACGCACGCCATCCGCATCCACGCACTCGGCGGCCCGGAGGTCCTGCAATGGGAGGCGCACGAGCCGGGCGATCCCGGCCCCGGCGAGGTGCGCATCCGCCACACCGCGATCGGTCTCAACTACATCGACGTCTACTTCCGCACGGGCCTCTACAGCGGCCCCGAGCTGCCGTTCACGCCGGGCATGGAAGCGGCCGGTGTCGTCGATGCCGTCGGCGAGGGCGTCGCCGACTTCCGCTGCGGCGACCGCGTTGCCTACGCCTCGGGCCCGCTGGGCGCCTACGCCGAGGCGCGCAACATGCCGGCCGAGCGCGTTCTTGCGCTGCCCGACAACGTCGAAGAGCGCACGGCTGCGGCGAGCATGCTCAAGGGCATGACCGCGCAGTACCTGCTCAAGCAGACGCACCCGGTGGGCCCGGGCGACACGATCCTGCTCCACGCAGCGGCCGGCGGCGTCGGCCTGATCGCCTGCCAGTGGGCCCACCATCTCGGCGCCCGCGTGATCGGCACGGTGGGCTCGCGCGAGAAGGCCGAGCTCGCGCGCGCCCACGGCTGCGATCACCCGATCGTCTACACCGAGGCCGACTTCGTCGAGCGCGTGCGCGAGCTCACCGACGGCGCCGGCGTGGAGGTCGTCTACGACTCGGTCGGCCAGGCGACCTTCATGCGCTCACTCGACTGCCTGGCGCCGCGCGGGCACATGGTCAGCTTCGGCCAATCGTCCGGCGCCGTCCCGCCGCTGGACATCGGCGTGCTCAGCCACAAGGGCTCGCTCAGCCTCACGCGGCCGACGCTCATGACCTATACCGCCGAGCGCGCCGACCTGGTCGCAACCGCCGACGACCTGTTCGAGGCGCTGGAGCACGGGTGGGTGCAGGTCGAGATCGGCCAGACTTTCCCGCTGGCGGAGGCCCGTCGCGCCCACGAGGCGCTCGAAGCCCGGCGGACCACCGGCTCGACATTGCTGGAGCCCGCGCGATGACCCCGCTGCGCGTCTCGCTCTGCACCTACAACCTCTGGAACACCGAGCGCTGGCCCGAGCGCCAGCCGGCCCTGTGCCAGTTCCTGGAGCGCTTCCGCCCGGACATCCTGGGCGTGCAGGAACTGCGGCCCGAGACGCGCGCCTGCATCGACGCGGAGCTGGCCGAGCACGCGCGCGTGGATGACGCGCTTCCGGGCTGGACCTGCGAGAGCAACCTCTGGTGGCACGCCGGGCTGTTCGAGCGCATCGAGCACGGCGCGCTTGACTACGGCAGCCACGAGGACACGCGCAAGCTGTTCTGGGTGCGCCTGCGCCGCCGCGACGGCGGCGGCACGCTGGTGGCCGCCACCGCCCACCTGACCCACACCAGCCACCCGTGCGAGGCGGACAGCGGTCAGTCGCCGCGCATCGCGCAGACGCGGTCGATCCTGGCGAGCCTCGGCGACATCGTCGGCAGCGATGAACCCGCGTTCTTCATGGGGGATTTCAACGACGCCTACCACCCGTCGCACCTGCTGCACGAGGCCGGCTACACCTCCTGCTTCGCCGACCTCTGCCTGCAGCCACCGCCCACGTTCCCGGCGATCCCGACCGCGGCCCCGGCGGCGGGCACTCACCAGTACAACGCCTGCTTCGACTGGATCACGGCGAACCGCAATGCACGGCCGCTCGCCGCGCACTCGCCGCACTGCTATCGCGGCGACCTGTCGCCGTCGGATCACTGGCCCATCGTGGCGGTCTACGAGCTGGCAGTCGGCCGGGCTTAGGGCATTGCCGCGAGGTGGGGGTCATCGCGGCGGATTCGCGATCAGCCGCGGCGGGTAGCGTGTCTTACTGGACCAGGCGGATCGAGACCGGGGACCGATCCCCATGCGCTCGCGACGGCGAGGTTCTCTCGAACCGACTCGCGCCGCTGTCAACGCGGATTCCAGGGCGGGCACCGCGGTCGCCACCGTGATCGCGTCCGACGCACCCCTCGACGCAGGCAGCGCCGGACCCGGACCGGACCGGCGGGGTCGCATCGCAGCCCGCCCGGGGCCCGCGGAAGGCATCGTCATCGGCGTGCCCAGAGACGTCCCGGCCGGTCACCCCGGCTCATGCCGGCGAACAGCAGGCGGTCGTTCTCGCCAGTTGGTGCCGCATGCGCCGGCACGGCACGGTGAGCAGAGACGTACCCGCAAGGACTCGACACCGGCTCGGTGCCCAACGGCGGTCCGGGGATCCGTGTCACATGAACGGGCGTGCCGGCGGACGACCGCGCCATTGCCCGTGCGCACGCGCGCGGACAGTCGCGCCACCGATTCGCTGCGGCCGGTCACGGCCCCGACGGGCCGAGTTCCCTTCCCCCGGGGCCCGCGCCTCAGTACAGCCGCTCGACATACGACTCGTTGGGCTTGGGATCACGGTTGTCGCCATCGTGAACCCATTGCCGTGGCGACAGCTCGGGCGCCGGCGGCGGGTTGCGGCGGTAATCGACCTGCTCGAGCAGGTGGCTGATGCAGTTCAAGCGGGCATGGCGCTTGACGTCGCCGTCCACCATCCACCACGGCGCGTACGGCACATCGGTATGTTGCAGCATGTCGTCCTTGGCCTTCGAGTACTCGTGCCAGAGCTCGCGCGACCTCAGGTCCACGGGAGAGATTTTCCAGCGCTTCGTCGGATCCTCCGCACGAGCCTGGAATCGATGCTCCTGGACCTCCTCGCTGACCGAGAACCAGTATTTGATCAGGATGATGCCCTCGGCGACGAGCATGTCCTCGAACTCGGGGCAGCTCCGCATGAAGCGTTCCACCTGCTCGGATGTGGCGAAGCCCATTACGCGCTCCACCACCGCCCGGTTGTACCAGGAGCGGTCGAACAGCGTCATCTCGCCCGCCGCCGGCAGATGCGCCACGTATCGCTGGAAATACCACTGCGTCTTTTCACGATCCGACGGCGTTCCGAGGGCCACGGTGCGGACGACGCGCGGACTCGTTTTCTCGGTAATACGCGTGATCACCCCGCCCTTGCCTGCGGCATCGCGACCCTCGAACAGGACCACGATCCGCAGTCCGTCCTCGGAGATGGTCCGCTGAAGCTTGGCGAGCTCGACCTGGAGCCGTGCCAGTTCCTTCTCGTAGATCTTCTTCTTCAGTATCCCGTGCTTGTTGTAGGCATCGTCGCCGAACCGCCGATTCAGTGATAGTGGCTGCATGCATCCGCTCCGTCGATCGACCGAACAACCCGAACGGAGTATACAGGACTGTGAAATTGTTACGGAATTGTGACAGACTGCCGCGCGGAGGACGTCAGAGCCATCATGCAAAATTCGTGCTGTAGTAGACGACGGGGAGGCAATGGCCCACTACCGCCGCATCGTTGCAATCCTGGTATTCGGCCTCCTCGGCTACCTGCTCTGGGCAAGCCCCGAGTTCAAGGAAATCGCCGCCGGCGTGGCGGTGTTCCTGTTCGGGATGCTCACGCTCGAAAGCGGATTCCGGCAATTCACCGGCGGGCTGCTGGAGAGGATCCTGCACCGCACGACCGATACCACGGCGAAGAGTATCGGCTTCGGCATCGTCAGCACGGCGCTCATGCAGTCCAGCTCACTGGTCTCGGTGATCACGATCTCCTTTCTCAGCGCGGGCCTTCTTCCGCTCATCGCGGGTATCGGGATCATCTTCGGAGCCAACCTGGGCACGACGACCGGTGCGTGGCTGTTCGCCACCATCGGCATCAAGATGAGCCTGTCCACCTTCGCACTGCCGATGCTCGTCTTCGGCGTGGTACTCAATTTCCTGCCATCCCGCCCGCTGAAGGCCGTCGGCGCGATCCTGGCCGGCCTCGGCTTCCTGTTCCTCGGCATCGATTTCATGAAGGACGGCTTCGAAAGCTTTCGCTCCGCGGTCGACCTGAGCGCATACGCGATGACCGGCATCACCGGCCTGCTCGTCTATACCGGTCTCGGGATCCTGGCGACGGTCATCATGCAGTCCAGTCACGCGACGCTGGCCCTGACTCTGGCCGCCCTCGCCACCGCCCAGCTCACCTACGAGAATGCCCTCGCACTCGCTATCGGTGCCAATATCGGCACCACGGTGACGGCACTGATCGGCGGTCTCGGCGCGAATATCGCCGGCAGACGCCTTGCCGGGGCTCATCTGTTGTTCAATCTGGCCACCGCGGCAATTGCTTTGGCGCTGATCGAGCCGTTGCGCTGGTCCGTCGACAGCATGTCGACACTCCTGTCGATCGCGCCGGACGATTACACCGTCAAGCTCGCCATATTCCACACCCTGTTCAACGTCCTGGGTGTGGCCGTGATGCTGCCCGTGCTGCCGACAATGGCGGCCGCCCTGGAGCGCTGGCTGCCGGAACCGGCCGAAGAGGCCCCGGCGCAACCCAAGCACCTGAATCCGGCTGCGATGGATTCCCCCGATAGTGCGGCCGCAGCCGTGCGCCGCGAGGTCTGGCATTTGTTCGACGAGGCCTTCGTCATACTCGCCCACGGTCTTCACCTTCACCGCGAACAGATTCGCGCAAGCGCTGACCTGGAGGCGACCGTCCACGAGTCTCGGGAGCGGATCGACATCGACATCGAATCGCTCTACAACAAACGGGTCAAACGGCTCTACAACGCCATACTCGACTTCATTTCCGCCCGCATGAGGCGTGCGTCGTCGCCGGGGGCCACGGACGAGCTGTATCGCCTCCAGCAGTCGGCGGCCCGGATGGTGGAAGCGATCAAGCACGTCAAGCACCTGCGCGACAATCTCACGGAGTTCCTCGCCTCGGACAATGAGGCGATCCGCCGGGAGTACAACGACCTGCGGCTGCGCATGGCGCTGGTGCTGCAGGAGACCGACCGGCTCTCCCACGATGAATATGAGGATGCGACCATGGCCGTACTGGAACTGGACGAGATCGCCGTGCGTGCGCGAGTCGATCGGCAAGCCATGGTGGCCCGCGTGACGGAACTCGTGCAGCACGAGCGGATCGATTCCGGGATGGCCACTTCGCTGCTCAACGATTCCGGCTATGCAAGCGAAACCGTGGATTCCATATTGATGGCGACCCGGGCGCTGCTCACATCCAGTGATGCAGAGGCGGCGCGCACTACCGAGGCCGTTGCGGTCGACGACGAGGGCCGGGACGAGGCCACGGGCCGACAGGCGCTCGGTTCGTGAGCCCGGCCACGCTCGGGAATCGGTGAACAAAGGGAGCTCCGGACAGTGGGTTTCAAAGACCTGGTCACGACGCTGGACGATGTTTTCGGCAAGCACGACAAGGGCAAGTCGCTCAAGCGCAAGAAACTCAGGCGGCTCGAGAAGGCGCTGGAGAAGAAGCAGGCGAAATACCGTCAGCTTCTCGAGTCGGGATCGGCGTCGGAAACGCCCGAGCAGACCCAGACCCGCCTGCAGGTGGTGAACGCCCAACTGGCCAAGCTGCGCGAGCTCATGGGCCAGGATGGAGCGAAATCCTGAGACGTAGCGAGCGCGTGGCACAGCGAGCCGATTCGGGCGGTCGCGAAACGCGCATGGCGGCTGCCATGTGATTCGAGTGATCGCCGCGAGGTGTCGCTGCGCTCACCCGCGCAGCAGGTTCCGGGTCGCCTGGACGGCCTCCCGGTTCGGCCCCGCGCCGCCACGAAGTACCACCGCGTCGGGCCCCCGATCATGCGGCCCGCACCGATGCGATCGGCGCCCCCTACACGGAGCCGGCTCATGGTCGTCGCGATCGCGAGCCTCCGCGGCAGCGCCAGCGTGAACGCGCCTGACACGTCGATGATGGCGGTTTCGCCGACCTCGCCGTGCGCGAGGGTGTGCGTCGATGGCAGGGACGGGGCCACGAAAATGGGACATATCGGTGCGGCCGCCCATCGCGCAGGCCACACCGGACGCACGCGCATGGCTTGGTCGCGCGAGCCACCCGGGTACTTCGTCGTTGCGACTCCCGCACGGTCAGCAGGAGGCATTCGAGCGGCCGCACGTCATCGCCGGGTCCGATGTCCGGAGACGCCAGCCCGCTTCGCCTGCGGCGATGATCGGCGCCGTGGACGGGGCCGGCCTGCAGGGGGCGAGCCGATGATGGCCCTCTCGACGCTGACGGCGTATTCCGCGGGCTTGTCCAGTGCACGCGGGCCGAGGCGCCAGTCATGGCCCCCTGTTGACAGGACAATGAAGCCGCCGGGATGTCGGCATCGAACGTCGCGCAGGAAGCCGTTCGGTTGGCACGAACCCGGTCATCGTGCGGATATACAACGCAACGGCGATCACGCACGCGCCGACGAGCACCAATGGCGAAAGGCGCGCGCGGCGATTGCCGCTGGCCACATGCCTGGACGCAGCCACCCGATCCTCGTGCGCGAGGTTGAAACGAATCGCCAATCCCATCCGGGGCCACAGGAGCGCGCTAACGACGATGCAGGCGACCGCAACGGAAGCGGCAATTTCCCCCGCACCGCGGACGTGCAGTCGTCGACCTGACTACGGGCGGGCCGGTGGCGATGGGTGGGGCCACATGGCGCGAGCCGGCCCGTTGCGCTCCGAGCGGCACGGAGGATCATTGCCTTTCAGCCTGACCGCGAATAATCGGGGTACGCGCTCTGGCTCCACTCGCTATAAGGATGCTCCGCAAGATAGGCATTGAAATAGCGCCGATCATCCGTCACCTCGGGTCCGACCCAGGCAGGAAGGCTGATTGCATCGCTCTCGTCGCGCAACTCGATCTCCGCCAGGAGCAGGCCAGCGTTATCACCGTAGAATACGTCCACTTCCCAGGTGTTCCCCGCATGGGGTACACGATAACGGGTCTTCTCGATCAGTCCATGGTGACAAACGTCCTCGAGCATCTCCTCGGCGTCCGTTAGCGGGATCTCGTACTCGTACTCGGAGCGCCGGACACCCGTGGCTCGTCCCTTGATGGTGAGCAGCGCCCTGCCGTTCGTCAGTCTCAGACGAACAATGCGCTCCGGATCGGTGCTGACGAATCCCTGGCGGATATTGGCGTCGCTGATTGCATCGTCGTGCCATTGGGTTCCTTTTACCAGGAACTTGCGCTCGATTTCGGTGCCCATGTCGACGGCTCCGGTCGAATCGTGTGTACGGCCGGCATGATTGCCCTCCCCCTGCGAGCGATTCCGGGGACGGTATAACGCACGACCACCCGGGGGACTGAGTCTCCGGTTTCTGCCGGATACTGGCGCTCGAAAGCCCATCCCGGGAGCGGTTGTCGCTTCAACAATGCACGGATGCGTCTAATCTGCCCCGGTTACCCTTTCGGGTATCGATTTGGAGCGCCATGGTATCCACGGCTGCTGATTCGGCGAGCGCACGACGCCGTTCGACGTTTCGCGAGGGAGCGGATAACAGGAAAGCGGGATCGGGAGCCGAACAGAGCTGCCTACCCGAACATCGGCGGCCTCCTCTGCCACCCCTCCACGCGCCCACGGCGCTCCGCCGGTCCCACGCGAAGGCTCGATGGATCATTGAAGCGGATGCACGGGTCCCTCCCCGCGATTCGCGGTCGCCGCGGATCCACGCGTGACGATCCGCCTCATGTAACAGCGTCGCTACACTGACGGGATCGCCGGAGCGGCGGTTTGACACGGATCAAAGTCTGCAATGATTGCATCCGCATGGGCGTACGGGGCCGGAGGGAGCGCCCCGGCTCCGGCGAACCGGTCCGGACGATCGACCCGCCGCGAGGGGAATGGCGAACGGGCGCGAGCCGCGATGCGGCGTATCGCAGCGACCCACCATCCCGGGCGAGCTCGCTGTATCCGGGCCAACCTCGGCGGACGAGTTGGACGGATCCATGCATCCGGGGGCGATGCCGAAACCGGTCGGGCGCCGCGCATCGCGCGCAAGCGTTCGACCCCGGCCGTTCTCGGCGAACTCCTCGGTGCCGGCGAGCTCACGTCCTGCATGCGCGACGTCAACGACGCGCACCCCCTTGGCGCCTGCTGCACGAGGCCGGCTACACCTCCTGCTTCGCCGAGCGCTGCCTGCACCCGCCCGCCACGTTCCCGGCCGACCCGACGGCCGCTGCCGAGGCCGGCGCGCCCCCGTACAACGTCGGCTTCGAGCGGGGCGCGGCGAACCGCCACGCACGGCTCGTCCGCGCCCGCTGCCGAGCTGCGCTCGCGCGGCCCGGTCACCAGCCGACGACCGGCCCAGCGTCGCGACATACGAATTGCCCGGCTGACGCGAGTGGTGGCAGGTGAAGGGCGACAACAAGCGTACGCGATCGCGACGCGGGCTCTGCTCGGCCCGACGGGAGGGCCGCCGTGTCCCCTCGGGGCACGGTGGCCGCGCAGATCGATCTCCTGGTCAGCCGCCCTGCCCGATACACGGGTCGCCGGGCGCCCGGGCATGCGCCCAGCCGGCCACGCGCTGGTGGAGCGTGTCGGCCTTGCGTTGCGGTGACGGCGCGCGGCGCACGGCTTCGACGCGGGCGCGCCATGCCCGCCGGGCGACCGCGCCCCCGGCCGCCGGGTCGAGGACGCACGCCTCGTGCCGTGCAGGCACCCCGCGGGCGGCCGTGGCGCTCCAGTCGTAGCCGGTAAACAGCCGCGCCGTCCGGCCCAGGACCGGCATGTTTTTCTTCAAAACCTGCTTTCGCATTGTGGTCTCTCCCGGATCGCCGCATGCGCCCCTGTCTGCGTATCGCAGGGCGCACGATGCGGGACGGGGCTCGGCCCCACAACAGACAATGCGTGTAACCGCTCTTATTTTTACTTGAATTGGAGTCGGTCATGAGAAGGGAAGGGGCCGCCGGTGAACGCACTGCGATCGTTCGAGGCGGCCGCGCGTCAGCGCAGTTTCACGGGGGCGGCTCACGAGTTCAGCGTGACGCCGGCGGCGGTCCGCCACCAGTTGAAGGCGCTGGAGGACTACCTCGGCGTGAGGCTGTTCCGGCGCCAGGCCCGCGGCCTGGCGCTGACCGCGGCGGGAGCGCGTGCGATGCCCGACGTCACCGCCGGCCTGGATGCGTTCGCGCGGGCCCTCGCGGCCCTGCGCGAGGAAGAGGAGCAGCGCCCGCTGACGGTCAGCGTCGCGCCGTCGTTCGCCGGCAAGTGGCTGGTGCCGCGACTGGAGGCTTTCCGCCAGCATGCGCAGGGCACGGAGATCCGTCTCGACACGAGCGAGCGGCTGAGCGAGTTCGCGGCCGACGACGTCGACGCCGCGATCCGCTACGGCCCCGGCGACTATCCGGGCCTGCAGGTCGAGCCCCTCGCGGCCCAGGCGGTGTTCCCCGTGTGCAGCCCTTGGCTGATCGAGCACGGCCCGGGCCTGGATACACCCGACGCGCTGGCACGCCATACCCTGATCCACGTCGACTGGGCCCGCGCAGGCCTGTGCGCGCCGGACTGGCCGAAGTGGCTGCACAGCGCCGGTGCACCGGGGGTCGATCCGGGCGGGGGCCCGTTTCGGCCAGCAGAGCATGGCCATCCAGGCCGCGGTGGCGGGCCACGGCGTGGCCCTCGGCAGCGCGATCCTGGTGGCGGACGACCTGACCGAACGGCGGCTCGTGCGCCCGTTCCGCCACGCACTGCTGGAGCAGAACGCGTACTACCTCGTGTACCCGACCGCGACCGGGCGGGCGCGCCGCTTCGCGCTTTTCCGGGACTGGCTGTTCAACGAAATGGAGGTCAGCCCGGGGGCCGAGTGATGCGCCGAGCGCGGCCCGCCGCCGCCCGCACAGCGGCGACCGGCACCCGGCACCCGATCTTCAGGACGTCCTGTCGCCGGGCTGGGCCAGCCAGAGGATCGGGTCGCGGTCGGAGACGACCACGCCGCCCGGCGGCTCCAGGGTGACCGCGAACATCTTCGCCTGGCGCACGGGCAGCTTGTTCTCGATCGGGATCACGACGTCGCCGGCCTCGTTGCGCCGCGCGTTGAACACGCCGCCGTCGACCGGATGCTCGTCGGGGCGCGTGGCGTCGAACACCCAGAGCTGGTACTGGTGCTGGGAGGGGTCATTGTCCGGCATGCCCTTGAACGTCATGTAGCCCTTCTGGCGCGCGTCGCTCCAGACCACGTAGCCGCCCTCCAGCTGCTGCGCCCGCGGGTGCTCGGTGTTGGTCCAGCTCACCTTCACGGCATCGGGTGCTTTCTCGATCAGGGTGTCGCGGGCCTCGGTCAGCTCGGCGGGGCTCGGCTGGCCCGGCTCGACCGCGGGCCACCAGCCGGCCGCCGCGATCACCACTGCCGCCGCCGCCGCGACCCACCCGGAGGCGGCCGCGGAACGTCGCACCCGCGGCTGCGCCATGAGCGGGCGCACGTTGGAGACGCCGCCACTGGCCCCGGAGCGCTCGGCGCGCACGGGCTCGCCCGCCGCCCGCGTCTGCTCCAGCGTTCGCCGCGAGCGCTCGGCGACCGGCTCAGGCATCGGCTCCTGCGCCGGGGCGGCGGCGAGCCAGACGGAGGCGGCGGCTAGATCGTAGCCCTCGGAATCCGCGTGACCGTGCTCGGCAAGGAGTGTCTCGAGCTCCGCCGCCTCGGCGGGCTCGAGCCCCTCAACGGCCCGCGCGACCAGGAGCTCCTCGAGTCGTTCGTGCTGTACCTGGTCCGCGCTCAACTTGCCGAGCCCCCGGCATGGCCCGCTTCGTCACCGGCCATGAGCTCGCGCAACCGGATGAGACCGCGGCGCATGTGCGTCTTCACCGTCCCGAGCGGGGTCCCGGTCGTCTCCGCGATCTCGCGCTGGGTCAACCCCTGCGTCACGCTCATCTCGAGCACCCGGCGCTGATCGTCGCTCAGCGACCCCATCGCCTTCGCGGCCTGCTCGGCGTCCCAGCCGCGCTCGCCGCTGTCGCCGGGACTCTGCATCTCTGCCGAGGTCCCGGCCGCGAACGGCTCGACCTCGCCCCGGCGCTTGTCGCGGCGCAGCCGATCGATCAGCCGCCGTCGGGCGATCATGCTGACGAACACGCGCTCGGAGGCGCGCGCCGAGCGATAACGGTGCGCGCTCTTCCAGATATCGACCAGGATTTCCTGCACGGCATCCTCCGCATCGTCGCGCGTCCGGCAGAACCGCAGGGCCAAGGACCAGATCAGTCCGCCGTACGCATCGATGACTTCCTGCGTCGCCCGCGAATCGCCCTCGGCAAGGCGCAACAGGATCCCGCCGTTCTCCGACTCGGGCTCGGTCATCGAACCCCCTCGGAAAAGCGGCCGCGGCATGCATGGCGTAGGACTGCTCGGGTCATCGCGACGTGGGGACTTCGCAGTACAACGATGGGGCGAAGTCTCGCCTTCCCCGAATACGGAGTCAAACGCTGTACGAACCCGTTACAGTCTGACCGGGGCCCAGAGGGCGCCGGTGCCTGCAAACCGTTCACAGCGGTCATTTCGTCCCCGACGCTGAAGCGGATGCTACTTACAGCGGAAAATTTCGTCATCATCGTCCATCGGGCAATCGGATCGCGCGCAATGTAAATGCGCGCCACGGAACAGTCTTGCGCAGGGAACCCGGCGCCGCCCTGCAGGCATGGACACGCCATCCGAATTCGTTCACGGCCCCGCTGGCCGTGAACGGTTGGGCGCCCGCAGGGTTGCCGCGCCGCCGCCCGTTAGCGGGGTCAGAAATCCTTGCACAGCCGGGCGGCGTCGAGCATGGCCGCGTGGATGTTGCGGCTGGCCACGGCGTCACCGACGCGGAACAGGCGGTAACTCCCCTCGGGGTTGCGCGCGATCGCCTGCGGTCGGCCGGCCAGAAGGGCGTCGAGATCCGTTTCACCGCCGTTGATCGATCCCGGCTTGAGCGACTCGTAGACCTCGTCCAGCGGCAGCGTCCCGTTCTCCACGACCACGTGGTCGAAGGTACGCGCATGTTCGGTCTTGGTATAGTCGTTGTAGAGGGTCGCGGTCAGCCGACCGCCGCCGGCGCGCTCGACGCCGCGCAGCCATTGGTCCGGGGTGATGGTCACCCCGTTCTCGTAGAACGCCCTGAGGTAGGCGGGGTAGTTGGTGCCGCCGATCTGCTGGGCGATCTGGCGCTCCGGGGTGACGATCTCGACGGTCTCGCCGTTCGTCGCGAGGTACTCGGCGCACGTCGGACCGGGGTGCTGGCCGTTGTCGTCGTAGAGCAGGATGGTGCCGCGGCTGTTGAAGTGCCCGCCCAGTACGTCCCAGGTCGTTTCCACCAGGTCCTCGCCGGCGGCGAGGAAATCCGTCTTCGGCAGCCCCCCGCTCGCGACCACGACGAAGTCGGGCGACTCGGCCCGCACGTCGTCCTCCTCGGCGTAGGTGTTGTAGCGCACCGTCACGCCGAGGTGCTCGAGCTCGGCCACGCGCCAGTCGACGATGCCCACCAGCTCGCGCCGTCGCTCCGGCACGGCGGCCAGCGCGACCTGCCCGCCGGCGCGGTCGCTCGCCTCGAACACGACCACCTCGTGACCGCGGGCAGCGGACACCCGTGCCGCTTCCAGCCCGGCCGGCCCGGCACCGACGACCACGACCTTGCGCCCGGGCCCCTCGGTGGCGGGTATGGCCTGCGGGATGGATGCCTCGCGCCCGGTGGCCGGGTTGTGGATGCACAGGGCTTCGCCCCCCTCGTAGATGCGGTCGATGCAGTAGCCGGCGCCGACGCAGGGCCGGATGCGGTCCTCGTCACCCGATGCGACCTTGTTCACGATGTGCGGATCGGCCATGTGGGCGCGCGTCATGCCGACCATGTCGAGCTTGTCCTCGCGGACGGCATAGCGCGCCGTGGCGATGTCGTTGATCCGGTTCGAGTGGAACACGGGGATGCCGCCGAGTTCCGCCCGGATGTCGCCGGCGAAATCCACTTGCGGGCCCTGCGGGGTGCCCATGTTGGCGATGACGTGGGAGATGCCCTCGTCGGTCTCGATGTGGCCCTTGATGACGTTGACGAAATCGAGCTGGCCGGTGCCGGCGAGCATCTTGCCGATGGCGAGGCCCTCGTCGCGCGACAGCCCGCCCTCCAGGTCCTCGTCGAAGACCATGCGGATGCCGACGACGTAGTCGTCGCCGACCTGGCGGCGAATCTCGTCGAGCACCTCGCGCGCGAAGCGGGTGCGGTTCTCCAGCGAGCCACCCCAGTCATCGGTGCGCTTGTTGGTATGCGGCGACCAGAAGGCGTCCACGAGATGGCCGTAGGCCTCGAGCTCGATGCCGTCGAGCCCGCCCTCGCGCACCCGGCGCGCGGCCTCGCCGTAGGAACGGACGATGCGCCAGATATCATGCTCTTCCAGCGCCTTGGGAAACGCGCGGTGCGCGGGCTCGCGCACGCAGGACGGCGACACGACCGGCAGCCAGTCGCCCGTGTAGTGGCCGGTGCGCCGCCCGAGGTGGGTCAACTGCGTCATCACCGCGCAGTCGTGCGCGTGCACGGCGTCCGCGAGCTTGCGGAAATGCGGGACGATGGCGTCGGCGGTGACGTCGAGGTTGCCGAATGCCGGCGGCGAATCCGGGGCCACCAGCGCCGAGCCGCCAATCATCGTCAGCGCGATGCCGCCCTTCGCCTTGTCGACGTGGTAGGCGATGTAGCGATCGGTCGGCATGCCGCCCTCGGAATAGGCGGGCTCGTGGCTGGTCGAAAGCACCCGGTTCTTCAGCTGCAGATGCCGCAGCTCGAAGGGTTGCAGCAGGGGATCGTTCATCATGCCACCTCCCGGCAGCCGCATGGGTTCGCTATCTGCCCATACGGCAGCGTTATGCAATGTCGTCACCCGCAAACGCTATGGGGCTCCGAGGCACCGGTCAAACGACAAAATCAAGGGCATCGGATAACATGCGGTCATGCCGTCGCTGAAACGCGAGTTGCCGCAGCTGAACGCCCTGGTCACCTTCGAGGCCGCGGCCCGGCTGGCGAGCTTCACCCGCGCCGCGGCCGAACTGCACGTCTCCCAGGCCGCGGTCAGCCGCCAGATCGCGCGGCTGGAGGAGCAGCTCGGGGCGCGCCTGTTCCACCGCGGCCACCGCCGCCTCGAGCTGACCGGGGCTGGGCGGCGGCTGCAGGAGTCGGCCGCCGCGGGGCTCGCCGAGATCGGCCGGGGCGTGCGCCAGGTGCGCATGAGCACCGAGGAGCCGCCGGTGACGCTATCGGCGACGATCGCGTTCTCGACCTACTGGCTGATGCCGCGCATCCACGCGCTGCGCGCGCGCCGCCCCGGGCTGGACGTCCGCCTGCTCGCCGGTGACGAGGAGCTCGACCCGCTCGCCGACGACGTCGACATCGCGATCTCCTACGGCGACGCCACCACCCCACCCGGCCACCACCGCGTGCTGCTCGGGCGCGAGCGCGTCGTGCCGGTGTGCAGCCCCGATTACCGCGCCGCGCACCCGGAGCTCGCCGCTGCCGCGCCGGCGGACCTGCTCGAGCAGGCCCTCGTCCACCTCGACGCGGAGCACTGGAACCGGCTGCACGGGACGGTCATCGACTGGCCGGTGTGGTTCGAGCACTACGGGGTGGATCTGCCCGGCGGGCTCGCGGGCATCCGCGTCAATAACTACCCCATGCTCATCGACGCGTTGCGCAGCGGCCAGGGCATCGGCCTCGGCTGGCGCCCGCCGATCGACGACCTGCTCGCCGACGGCAGGCTCGTGCCGGCGATCGACACGCAGCTGGCGACGCCGCGCGGCTACTACGCCGCCGTCGCGGCCGATCGGCCGCTGTCCACGCGCGCACGCGAGGTCCACCGCTGGCTGCTGGCGCAGGCGGGGCATTGATGCCGCGTCCCGGGGCCCCGGAATCGTGATTCGGGTTGTCGCCAGCCGTAGGCCAGTTTTGCCCGCAGCGAAGCGCAGGGCAATGCCGGCGGAGCGGCCGTGGGTCCTTGCCCCAATGCCCGGGGCGGCTGCGTGCCCGGCCGCCCCGGAATGCAGCGCAAACGGTGTCGAGGCGGTCGCAGGCGTGGCCTCTGCCGGCATTCGGCTTCGCCGAAAACCGACCTACGGCGTCTCGTGCCGCAGTCGGTCGAGGCGCTTCCCGGATTCCGGGTGCGCCTGCATCCGGGTTACCGATCCACGATCTTCTTCGCGTCTCTTGGCGTTCCTGGCGCCTTGGCGAGAGCGCGAATCGGCGCACGATCAGTCGTCGGCGGAGCAGCCCTGGATGATGTAGCCGCCGGATTTCTCGTCGTGCTGCAGCGTGAGCAGGCCGCGGTCGCGTGCCTCCTCGAGCAGCTGGCCGAAGCTGCGGAAGCCGTGGTAGCTCTCGTTGAAGCCCGGCTTGCGGCGCTTGAGGGCCTGCTTGACCATCGAGCCCCAGACCTTGTCCTCCTCGCCGCGCTCGCGGAACAGGTCCTCGACGGTGGCGAGCACCAGGTCGAGCGCTTCCTGCTGGCGGTCGTCGGCAGCGGCTTGCTCGGCCGAATCCGCGCTCTCCTCCCTGCCGCCCTTGTCGCCGTTGTCCGCCGGCTCGGTCTGCGCGGCCTTCTTCTTCGCCGCCGCCTTCTTGCCCGAACGACGCTTGCGCCCCCCGGGCTTTTCCGAATCGCGCACCAGGTCGTCGTAGAAGATGAACTCGTCGCAGTTGGCGATCAGCAGATCCGAGGTCGAGCTCTTCACGCCCACCCCGATGACGAGCTTGTCGTTCTCGCGCAGCTTGCTCACCAGCGGCGAGAAATCGGAGTCGCCGCTGACGATCACGAACGTGTCGACGTGCGACTTCGTGTAGCAGAGGTCGAGGGCGTCGACGACCAGGCGGATATCGGCCGAATTCTTGCCGGACTGGCGCACGTGCGGGATCTCGATCATCTCGAACGACGCTTCGTGCATCGCCGGCTTGAAATCCTTGTAGCGCGCCCAGTCGCAATAGGCCTTCTTGACGACGATGTTGCCCTTGAGCAGCAGGCGCTCGAGGACCTTGTTGATATCGAACGCCGCATAGCGGGCGTCGAGCACGCCGAGCGCGATGTTCTCGAAGTCGCAGAATACGGCCATGCTGCGGGTACGTGCGTCGTTCGCCATCGTGTCTCCGTTCATTCGGTGGGTCGGGGGCGGCGATCGGCCGCGTCGGCAAGCAGCGCCAGCGGCCCGCGGCGGCGGATATGGTCCGCCTGCTCGTCGTCGGCGGCCAGCATGTAGCCGGCATAGCCGAGGCCGTTGACGGCGACCGGGCCGCTGTTGCCCGTGCGCCGCGGTACCACCCAGACCGTGTCGCGCGTGGCGGCGAGGTTGTACGGTGCCGGCTCGGGCGGCACACGCCCGTGCGACGCCCGCCCGATCGCCGCCAACAGGCGGGCGTAGCAGGCGTGGAAAGCGTCGGCGCCCGTGGCCGGGTCGTCGAGCCACTCGGTGGGCAGCGGCTCGGCCGCGTACGGGAACGCCAGGGTGTGCCCGGCGGCGAGCGGCGACTCGAGCGGCGGACGCTCGTCGCCCAGCCCCACCCACTGCAGGTGGCGGTGCGGCTGGCTCGCCCCCGCCGTTTCGCCGCTGTTGTAGAAGGCGAGCCCGTCGCCGGCGGCGAGCACGCGCAGCAGGGCCTCGCAGTCGCCGCGAGCGAGCGCGCCGTCCTGCCGGGCCCAGTCGCGGGTCACCACCAGCAGGTGGGCGTCGAGCACGGGGAACTTGTTGAGCAGCCCGACATGGGCCGGGCGCACCGGGCCCACGTGCAGGCCCGGCTCGTACGGCGGGGCGAACGGGTCGGCATCGCCGGCACACGCGGTCCGCTCTGCCGCCTGCTTGCGCGCAAGGCTGGCCACCGTGCGCAAACGGAACCCGATCCCGGCGTCGCTGCAGCGCTCCTCGCGCGTGTCGATCGGGCCCAGCGCGCCGCTGGCGAGCGCCTCGGCGCACGCCGCGCGGACCCGCTCGAGCAGCGGCCCGTCCGTGATGTCCTCGTCCACCAAGTCGCCCCTGGCCGCGGCCGTCAGGCGGGCTCCGTCTCGAAGCGCGGCAGGCGCTCCAGCGCCGCGTCGACCGCCTCCTGCGGGTAGTCGTGGTCCTCGAGCTCGCCGGCCAGGTACTTGTCATAGGCCGCCATGTCGAAGTGGCCGTGGCCGGACAACGTGAACAGCAGCGTCTTCGCCTCGCCCGTCTCTCTGCAGCGCAGGGCCTCCTCGATGCAGCCGGCCGCCGCGTGCGCCGACTCCGGTGCGGGGATGATGCCCATCGTCTGCGCGATCAGCTGCCCGGCGCGGAACGTGGCGCTCTGTTGCGGCGCCACGGCGTCGACGATCGCGTCGGCATGGAGCTGGGAGACCAGTGGCGACACGCCGTGGTAGCGCAGGCCGCCGGCGTGGATGCCGGGGGGCATGAAATCGTGGCCCAGCGTGTACATCTTCATCAGCGGCGTCAGGCCGATCGAGTCGCCCCAGTCGTAGGTGAAGCGCCCGCGCGTCAGGGTCGGGCACGACGCCGGTTCGCACGCCACCAGGCGCACGTCGCGGCCCGCGGCCTTGTCGGTGACGAACGGGAACATCATGCCGCCGACGTTGCAGCCGCCGCCGCAGGGCGCGAACACGATGTCGGGGTAATCGTCCACCTGCTCGAGCTGCGCCCGCGTCTCCTGCCCGACGACCGTCTGGTGCAGCAGCACGTGATTGAGGACCGATCCGAGCGCGTAGTTCGTGTCCGCACGGCTGCCCGCCTCCTCGACCGCCTCCGAGATCGCGATCCCGAGCGATCCCGGGTTGTCCGGGTCCCCGGCGAGCCGTTCGCGGCCCACCTGCGTGAGCCCCGAGGGGCTGGGCACCACCTCGCCGCCCCACAGCTGCATCATCGATCGGCGGAACGGCTTTTGCTCGCTCGACACGCGCACCATGTAGATGCGCACCTCCAGGTCGAACAACTGGCCCGCGAAGGCGAGCGAGGAGCCCCACTGACCCGCGCCGGTCTCGGTCGCCAGTCGGTGGATGCCCGCGACCCGGTTGTAGTAGGCCTGCGGGACCGCCGAGTTGGGCTTGTGCGAACCGGCCGGGCTCACGCCCTCGTGCTTGAAGTAGATGCGTGCCGGTGTACCGAGACGTTCCTCGAGCCGGTGCGCGCGGTACAGCGGCGAGGGGCGCCACAGCGCGAGGGCCTCGCGCACTGGCTGCGGGATCGGGATCCAGCGCTGCGTCGATACCTCCTGCTCGAGGATACCGGGCGGGAAGATCGCCGCCAGCGCGTCGCTCGCCACCGGCTGGCCGTCGGCACCGAGGTACGGCGACGCCGGATTGGGCATGTCCGCGACCACGTTGTACCAGTGGGCGGGGATGGCGCTGTCGGGCAGGAGGATCTTGGTATCGTTCACGCGGGGCCGCCTTCGTCCGTGGTGAATGCTGATGGTCGCATTCTAGGGTCTGTTGACACTGGCCGCGATCCCCGCGCCGCGCCCAGTGTGCCGCAAGGCAGGGCGCGCCGATCGCGCGTGGCGCGTCGGGTGCGCCTGAGCGGCGGCGCCGCATCCCGCGACACCGGCCCGGCCCCGC
>CAZVFN010000005.1:0-52372 GCA_964626335.1 uncultured Ectothiorhodospiraceae bacterium | reverse complement strand
CTCCTCGCCCTCCTCGCCCTCCTCGCCCTCCGCCAGGCGCCCCAACTGGAAGAGCTCGGGGATATCCTCCAGCCCGTAGTCGCTGCCCTGGTAGCGGTGCACGAGCGTATCGCCGCAGTCGGGCTCGAGGCAGCGGACGCCGGGCTCGGTGCTCACCCGCCCCCCTTGCGGCAGGCCGAAGAAGTCCTGGAGCGTGACCCGTTCGGTGCCGCCGTCGGTCCGCAGGGTCATGGCGCCGTCCGCGTCGATTTCCTCGGCGCGGCCCGAGCGCGTGCGCCCATCGGCGGTGACCATGCGCACGCCCGCGTGCGGATGCATGCGGCGTCGCCATGTGTCGAGCAGGGGCGCCGCCCCGTCCTCGTCCCAGGCGGTGATCGCGGCCACCAGTTGCCGTGCGATCGCCTGAAGGAGTGCGCCGTGATCGAGGCTGCCGCTGGCGCCATCGGCCTCGATGGCCGCGGCGTCGTGACCCAGGGTGGCCGGCGCCGCGCGTGTGTTCACGGCCCACGAAACCACCAGCCAGTCGACCCGCTCGGCGGCGCCGCCGCCGTCGAGCCAGATGCCGGCCGCCTTGCCGCCATCGACCAACAGGTCGTTGGGCCAGCGGTAGTGCAGCTCGGTCATTGCCTCGACCGCATCGCCGAGGCTTCGCCCGAGTGCGACCGCGGTTACCGGTGCGAGCTCGGCACATTCGGCGGGCGGCAGGCCGGGGCGCAGCACCAGCGCCGCGTGCAGGCCGGGATCGCTGCCCAGCTTCCAGGGGCGGGCGTGGCGCCCTGTGGGTTGGGTCGGCTGCTCGACCCACACGAGCGTGCCCTCGGGGGCGCCCGCGAGGGCGCGCCGGATCGCCTCGGCGCGCGCGCTGTCCGCGGACGCGAGGTGCACGAGTTCCAGGCCCGCGGGCAGTTTCGGCTCGACTGTCGCACTCGCCATGGCAGGATCCCCCGTCGACACGCGGACTCCCCAGCGGACTCGCCATCGGCGGCGCCGCGATCGGAACCGGTGACGCCGGGCGCCGCCGGGTGCGGCGCCGACCCACTCCGCACGGCCATGTCCACCGCTCCGCAGCGTACCTCGCGCGTCCTTCACGCGACAGGGCCGTCGCCGCGCAGGCGGGTCGGACCAGGCGAGCGGCGCCGCTCGCCTGGAAGCGCGCCGGTGCGACACCGAGGCGTGGCCGGGAGAGAGCGTCCCCGGGAGCGGGGCAGCGTGAGCCGGAACCATCCACCCGCGGTTGGCCCCGGACGCACGCGGACGATCGGCTCGGACCCCGATCCCGATACGCCGCGGCGCCGGGACGGGCGGTTCGTTCCCTGTTCCCGGGGCGGGGTGCCGCCATCCACGCGGGGCCCCGGCCGGCGGCCCGCCCGCAGCGGGTCGAGTAGCCGTTGGCGGCGCCCTTCAGCGGCGCTCGGCGAGCACCATGTAGTTCACGCTCAGCGACGGCGACAACCGCATCGTGCGGCTCAACGGGTTGACCTTCACCCCGGTGCGCGCGCGGATCGCGAGACCGCCGCGCGCCAGGTGCCCGGCGAGCTCGGCCGGCCGCACGAAGCGGCGCCACTGGTGCGTGCCGCGCGGCAGTATGCGGAAGATGTACTCGGCCCCGAGGATGCCGACGACGAACGCGACCGGGTTGCGGTTGAGCGTCGACGCGAACATGTGGCCGCCCGCGCGGACGAGGCCATTGACCGCGTCCATGAACGCGGCCAGGTCGGCGACGTGCTCGACCACCTCCATGTTGAGCACGACGTCGTAGACTGGGCCCCGCGCCGCGAGGTCCTCCGCCGTCGTGCATTCATAGGCGATGTCGAGACCGGCCGAGGCGGCGTGATCCCGGGCGATCGCGACGTTGCGCGAGGCGACGTCGACCCCGTGCACGCGCGCGCCGAGCCGCGCCATCGCCTCGGACAGCAGCCCCCCGCCGCAGCCGATGTCGAGGGCGGTCAGCCCCGTGAGCGGCTCGTCCGCCCCCGCGTCGCGGCCGAGCGCCTCGCAGAGGCGGTCGCGGATCCAGTGGCGGCGCAGGTCGTTGAGCACGTGCAGCGGCCACATCGGCCCGTCCGGCTGCCACCAGAGCGCGGCGAGCCGCTGGTAGCGCTCGACCTCGGCGGGGTCGACGGTCGTGGCCTCGCCGGTCTGCGTCATTCGGGCCGTCCCGGGCCCCGGTCGGCCGTCCGCGTTGCCTCGATCCGCGCGATCCCGCGCGAGATTGCCGGTCGGATCCGCAGGAAGAGGCGGTAGCCGCCCTCCGCCAGCCCGATGAGGGGCTGGCGCGCCGCGAGGCGCCCGAGCACGCGGAAACCCGGCACGCGGCGCCAGATCGCCGTGAAGGCGCGGGCGCCCGAGAACACGCGGCCGCCTGCCTCGACGGCGTGCAGCCGGTGCAGCGCGTCCGTTGGCGCAATGCCGCAGGCGGCCGGTGCGTCCGGCGTGCGGCTGATGTCGACCCATTCGATGACGCCGGCGTGCTCGCGTCGCTCGTAGAAGGCGATCTCGCGCCGGCACAGGGGGCAGGCGCCGTCGTAGTAGACGGTCAGGTCCGGTGATGCCATGGGTGTGCAGCGGTTCGGGGTGTCGATAGGTGCTTCGCCCAACCCGCGCGCCGGGTTTCGCGAATTCGCGGGCGGCGTGCCAATGTCCGCCCCCAACAGGCCACCCCGAGGTCCGCTTGCGGGTGGGGGAGCAACAGGCATTCAGGCCAGGGGCGATTGCCGTCGCCGATGATCGGGCGCGGACGCCGCCCGCACCGGCTCAGCGCTGATTGACGCGCCGCGAGAGCGCCTCCGGCGATTCGCGGCGTTCGCTGTAGCGGTCGACGAGATAGTCGGCGCGATCGCGCGTGAGCAGGGTGAATTTCACGAGCTCCTCCATGACGTCCACCACGCGATCGTAGTAGTTCGACGGCTTCATCCGATCATCGTCGTCGAACTCGAGGAAGGCCTTTGGCACCGACGACTGGTTGGGGATGGTGAGCATGCGCATCCAGCGCCCGAGCAGGCGCAGCTGGTTGACCGCGTTGAAGCTCTGCGAGCCCCCGGAGACCTCCATGACCGCAAGGGTCTTGCCCTGGGTCGGGCGCACGGCGCCGAGCGACAGCGGGATCCAGTCGATCTGCGCCTTCATGATCCCGGTCATCGCCCCGTGGCGCTCCGGCGAGCACCACACCATGCCCTCGCACCAGGTGGCGCGATCGCGCAGTTCCGCCACCTTGGGATGGTCGGCGCCGCTGTCGTCCGGCAGCGGCAGGCCGGAGGGGTTGAACGTCGCCGTCTCGGCGCCGAGACGGCGCAGGATACGGGCGGCCTCCTCCGTGAGCAGCCGGCTGAACGAACGCTGGCGCAGCGACCCGTAGAGCAGCAGGATGCGCGGCGAGTGCGGTGTGCGCCCCGGCGGAAACAGGCGATCGCCGTCGATCGGAGCGAAGGCGTCCGCGTCGAGCTGCGGGGTTCGAGGATCCAGCTCAGACACCCCGGCCACCCTCCGAAGCCGGGCGCACGCGCTGCGCCGTCATTGCGAACGGGTGCGAGGGCGCCTCGAACGCGATCACCGCTTCGGCCCGTCGCGGCAGTTCCCCTCCGCGGATGGCCCCGCAAGACGGGCGGCTCGTTGCGTGTCCGGCGACCATCAGCGGGGCCGCCAGGGGCTCACCGCGCCCTCCACCGCCAGGCGCTGCCAGCGCAGGATCCCCTCCAGGTCGATGCGGTAAGGCCCTTCACTCAGCTCCGGGGCGCGGTACACCGCGACGCCGGCCACTGTGCTGCGCGCGAAATGCTCGGGCGCGTCCGGTACGCGCGCCTCGGCCACGGGCACCGCTGCATGGCCGCCGCAGCAGCCGTGCTGCGGCGCCGCGCGCAGCGTGACCGCGCCGCCGTGGCGGCGCACCCAGTCGCGGGCCGCCGCGGTCAGCGTGACGTCGCTCACGAGCGCGCCGCGGCCGGGGCGATGCCCGGCTCGGTGCGTTGCGGGAACCAGTCCGTGGTGCGATTGGCGATGCGCACGAGTGCCAGCATCAGCGGCACTTCCACGAGCACGCCCACGACCGTGGCCAGTGCCGCGCCGGACTGCAGGCCGAACAGCGAAATGGCCGCGGCGACCGCCAGCTCGAAGAAGTTGCTGGCGCCGATCATGGCACCCGGTGCGGCCACCGAGTGCTGCACCCGCCAGGCACGCGCCCAGCGGTAGGCGATGAAGAAGATCAGGAACGTCTGGATGATCAGCGGGATCGCGATCAGCACGATGTGCAGGGGATTGTTCAGGATCACCTCGCCCTGGAAGGCGAACAGCAGCACCAGCGTGACGATGAGGCCGATGGGCGTGACCGGGCCCAGGCGCTTCATGAAGATGTTGTCGAACCACTCCGCGCCCTTGCGCCGGATCAGCGTGACGCGCGTGAGATAGCCGGCCGCGAGCGGGATGACGATGTAGAGGACCACCGACAGCGCGACCGTGTCCCAGGGCACGGCGATGTCGGAGATGCCGAGCAGGAACACCACGATCGGCGCAAAGGCGAACAGCATGATCACGTCGTTCACCGCAACCTGCACGAGCGTGTAGGCGGCATCGCCGCGCGTGAGGTAACTCCACACGAACACCATGGCGGTACAGGGTGCGGCCCCGAGCAGGATGGCCCCGGCGAGATACTGGCGCGCCAGCCCGGCCGGGATGAAGGGCTCGAACAGCACGAGCAGGAAGAACCACGCGATCGCGAACATGGTGAAAGGCTTGATCAGCCAGTTCACCACGGTCGTTATGACCAGTCCCTTCGGCTGGCGGCGCACGCCGAGGATCGCGCCGAAGTCGATCTGCACCATCATCGGGTAGATCATCGCCCAGATGAGGATGGCCACCGGTATCGACACCTGCGCGTACTCGAAACGCGACAGCGTGTCCGGCACGACCGGCAGGAACTGGCCGATCGCCACGCCCGCCACCATCCCCAGCGCCACCCAGACCGTGAGGTAGCGCTCGAAGAGCCCCATGCCCTCGCGCGTGGACGGGGCATTGTCGTGATCGCTCTGCTCGTTGCTCATGGTGTATGCGTGCTCCTCGTCGGATCCGCCGCCGTAGCACCCTGCGCGCTTGGCCGCTGCGCGCGGCCGAGATCCGCCAGCAGCGCCGCGACGCGCCGGCGGATGGCCTCACGTACGCGGCGAAACTCGGCGTCGATCGCCTCGCCGGCGCCCTGGGCCTTCGCCCGGGCGCGTCAGCGGCCAGTGGTATTTGTGGACGCCGGGAGGCACCAGCGGGCAGTGCTCGTCGGCGTCCCCGCAGACGGTGACCACTTCACCCGCGCGCGCCGGCATGGCGTCGCTGATGACGGTCGACGCCTGCTCGCCGATGTCGATCCCGGCCTCGGCCATGACCGCGATGGCCCGCGAATGGCGGGCGTGCGCCTCGATGCCCCCCGACACTGCGGTCACGGCGGCTCCGCCCAGCGCCCGGGTGTACCCCTCGGCCTTCTGCGAGCGACACGAGGTGCCGTTGCAGAGGAACAGGCGGGTCGTGGCGCGCATCGCCGACATCGCCTCAGGCACCGTCTGCCGCAGCCACGGTCACGACGGGACGGTCGGGCATGCAGCGCAGGCGCTCTCGGTCGTCCTTCCAGTCGCCGCCGCGGGCGGCCGCGACGATGACGTGGCGCACCCAGTCCGACAGATCGTCCGCCAGGCGGTAGTGGACCCACTGGCCGCGCCGCTCGTCGATCACCAGGCCGCCGTCGCGAAGCTGCGCGAGGTGGCGCGAGATCTTCGGCTGCGAGAGCCCGAGCGCGTGCACCAGCTCACAGACGCACAGCCGCCCCTCCGAGTGCAGCAACAGGACACTGCGCAGCCGCGTCTCGTCCGCCAGCAGGTGGAACAGCTTGTCCGCTCTCATCGACATGCGGGGAAGTATATGGAATTGCGCATATCCGGACAACCCGATATCGATACCGCCCGCGGTCGAGCGGCTGGATTGGCGGCCCTGCAGCGGTACCGCATACGTGCGCGGGCCCGGCACAGCCGGATCGCGCTCGGGGTGCTGGGTGCCGGTATCGTCGAGCGACCCGGCGCCCGGCAGCTCGACCCGGGTCCGAAGCCGGAAGTAGCGCTGTGATCCGGAGCGCTGCGCACCGATCAGGTCCTGCCACTGCTCGTGGGTCACCGCGCTCGCGGCCTCGCGCGTGAGCTGGAACAGCGGTCGCGCCCAGTCGAGCGCGCGCCAGCGCCGGGGCCGTCACGTGGCCCGGATCGCCTCCGAGAGCCAGGCGTCCCCGGACACCGCGCCGAGCACTCCCTGAAGCCCGGTGGTCTCGTACGTCTCGCCCAGGGATCCCCCCAGCGTGCTCAGCCAGCGCCACAGCGAGCTCTCGAATACCGGGTACGTGTCCTGCTCGAACGGGCTCGCCATTGGGGAGGCGGTGTGGCGCGGTGCGCCCGCGGGCCCCGGCACCAGCAAGGACGGACCCAGCAGCCCGCCGACGGACGTGCCGGCTATCCGGTCGAAGAGCCCGGCGGCGGGGCGTTGCGTTCGCCTTTCGAGCTCGATCAGCACCATCGCGGACGTGAGCCCATAGCTGCCGCCAGCGTCGATGGAGAGGATCCGCCTTGTACCGCCCATTCCGCCTGTCCGGCGTCGGGGCGCTTGTCGACGGTACCAACCCCGGATGCCGGCACCGAATCGCCCCGAGCGGCGGCCACGCATGCGCATCGCAGGCTCGCCCATCGGCGGTTGCAAGCCGGGGAGCAAATCCTTACCTGCATTCGCAGCAGGCCACGAAGGAGCCAATCATGGCGGCACCGTTCGACCCGCAACGCAGCGCGCTGATCCTGGTGGATATCCAGCCCGATTTCATGCCCGGGGGTGCGCTGGCCACGGCCGACGGCGACGAGGTCGTTGCGCCCACGCAGCGGCTGCTGGACGCGGACCGATTCGCCCTCTGCGTCGCCACCCAGGACTGGCATCCGCCGGGTCACATCTCGTTCGCCAGCGAGCACGAGCGCAGGCAGCCATTCGAGCGCATCGAGCTCTACGGGGCCGAGCAGGTGCTGTGGCCGGACCACTGCGTGCAGGGGTCCGACGGGGCCCGCCTGCACCCGGAGCTGGACTGGAACCGGGCGGACGTGATCGTGCGCAAGGGAACGGATCCCGCGGTGGATTCCTACAGCGGCTTCCGCGACAACTGGAACCCTGCCGGCGAGCGCCCGCCGACGGGGCTGGCCGGTTACCTGCGCGAGCGCGGCATCCACACCGTGTTCATCTGCGGTCTGGCGCGCGACGTCTGTGCCCAATGGACGGCCCGGGACGCCGTCGATGCGGGCTTCGACGTCCGCTTCATCTGGGACCTGACGCGGCCGGTCACCCACGCCAGCGACGACGAGACCCGCGCGGACCTCGAGCACGCGGGGGTGCGCCTCGTCGAGTCGGGCGATCTGGTTGGCTGACGAGCGACCCGGGGATCCGGGTCGCGGCGAAAATCCCCGCACGCCGCATGCGGGTGGATTGCCGCCGCCTCGGCCCCGATCGCGGCGATCCCGCTTTACGCGACCCCGTGGACGCTATATCTTGGGGTCGTGGTCATTCACCCGCTAGATATGGGGTGAGCGAGGGGAATCCGGTGCGAGTCCGGGGCTGTCGCGCAACGGTGTGAGGGGCCCTTCCCGGCCCTTCGAGCCCGAATACCTCGCAGGATCGGCCCGCTGCCGGCGGGCCTGCCCGGAACCTTCGCGTCAAGGGTCCGAGGCCGAGATGCACGCCGGATCCGCGCCCGCCCCGGGCGGCGCATCCCGTCTCCCGCCTCGCAACGCGTCGGTTCCTCCCCGAGCCCTGGCGATCCGGAGGCGCCATGAGCGACAACCCGAACAACCCCATTCCACGGGGCCCCGCACGCGCGCCTGCGCCGGTCGCCTCGGTGGCGGCTCACGGCCCGTCGCAACGCCGCGGCGCGGCGCCGCACGCGCTCACCCGCGACGACGATCCGGTCAGCGACTGGCTGCTCGAGCGCGACGACCTCGATGACGCCGAGTTCAGCGTCCTGTTCGGCATCCACAAGCTCGCCAGCCGGCCGGGCCGCAGCGGCTGGATCGGCCACGGCGAGCTCTGCCGCAGTACCGGCCTGGGCCCGGTCGAGCTCGCCGGCGTAGTCAGCGAGCTGCGCCGCCGCGGGCTGCTTGGACGGGTCCGCCACAGGGTGGAGACCGGCTGTGCGCGCTATCTGCTGATCGCCGGTCCGGGGTCGCCGCAAGGCGAACGGGCCTCGCGACAGTAATGGAATAGCCGGCGTGCGGACCGCCATTGGCCGCGCCCGGGTCGCGGGCGGCGGGTCGGGACCGGTGCTTCGCCCTGGCGCCGACCCCGCCTGTCGCTCCAGACGCTGCAGCGTCGCCCCGAGCCGGGCGCATCATCGAACGGCCCCCGCGGTTGCCGGGTCCCCGGGCTTTGCGGGGAGGCTGTCCGAGTCACCATGAGCCGACTGCGCGCACCACAACGGTCGCTTTTCCCGATCGCGAGCAACGACCCGGCCGAGGGTCGGCCACGCAATCGCCGGGCGGAGTTCACCGTTCGGAGCATGCGGCGCAGGCCGGGGAGTGACGCCGAGGTCAGGGAACTCCTCGGCGTCCGGGAGACGCGCGACCACGGCATCCTGGCGTTTCATCGCGAAGGCGACCGGGTGTGGGCCGAGTACACGCGGACGGGGGCGCGAGGATCGGCGCGTTTGCGAGCCCGGCAGTGTCCGCGGGCTTCTGGGTCGCCGGCGACCCGAACCGGACCTGCCACCGGCGCAGGGACGGGCGCGCGCAGCGAGGGTCGATCCGCCCGATTTCGATTCCCGACGGCGTGATCGTTTCCGAGGTACATGGGGCTAATCCGGCGACGAGGCCACCAACGAAACCTGGCTCGGCGACCGCTCGCTGGAACACCTCCGCCCGCCGCACAGGACCCGCGAGTGCGTTCGTCATCGCTCCCGGGGGCGGGTCGAGCGCCGTGGCATTCGCGCCCGACCCCATACCGCCTCTGTGGACCGCGCCTCGGTTGCGATGCGGCGGGCGTGGCATCGCCTGCAGGGGGCGTTCGCACGGCGTCGAACCACGGCCTCCGCACGGCTACGGGATCGCGACATCCCGTTGGCCGCCGGTCCCGTTGCATGGTCGTATCCCGTTCGCCCGGTTCGATACCGCTCATGCGCGGATCCTGCCCGTGGCCCGGGCCATGCGCCGCATACCGGGCGCGCTCGCGGTGGCAAGGCGGTCGGCCCCGCCAGGACACGAAGTCGGGGGGCAACCAGGAGCCCGCTCGGCCCGCCCGGATGGCGGTCATGGACGCCGCGACCCCTGAGCCCGGTACTCCGCCCACGCCGCCTCGCTCAGGGCGTGCACCCGGTCGCGGCCGTTTTCCTTCGCCCGGTAGAGGGCGTCGTCGAGCCGTTTCAGCAGGGCGGAACGATGACCGGAGTCAGTGCAGGCCGCCACGCCCAGGCTGGCGGTGCAGCCGGTTCCGATGCCCGTGTCGGCATCGGCTACACGGGCGCGCAGGCGCTCGGCCATCCGGACCGCGGCGGTGAGCTCGGTCTGCGGCAACAGCACCATGAACTCCTCGCCGCCCCATCGTGCCACCCGATCGGGCATACGCACCTCGCTCGCCAGCAAGCGGCCCATGTGCGCCAGGACCCGATCGCCCGCGTCATGCCCCGCGGCGTCGTTGATCGCCTTGAAGTGGTCCAGATCCAGCATGATCAGGCTGCACGGCGTGTTGTAGCGATGGGCTCGCTCCAGTTCGGCGTCGAGCTCGGCCTCGAAGCGCTGACGGTTCCACAGCCCGGTGAGCAGATCATGACTGGCGCGCCACTCGAGGGCCCGGTTGGCCTCGTCGAGGCGCGCGCCCGACACGTGCGCGTTGTGGATATTGCGGCTGTAGGCCCGGCCCGAGGTCGCCAGAGCGGTCCCGAACAGGGCGACCATGAACGCGAGCAGCCAGTGGACATAGGAGCCGAGCGCCGTGAATGTCGCGATCACCGGCACCAGGGCGACGGCGATGTGGGTGAAGTACAGCGGCAGGATCGCGCCGAGCGGTGGCAGGCCGCCCGCCGCGATGCCCCCGATCGCCAGGGCGAGCGCGAGCGACTCCATCGGCGGCACGATCGGCAGGAACAGCGGGGCCGCTAGTCCCCAGAGCCCGCTGCTCGCCACCATGCCGACGACGAAGCACGCGTACCATCGCTGGATCGCCGGGGACCGGGTCCGCCAGTAGGCGAACGCCAGCCCGATGCGCGCGCTGTTCACCCCAATGAGCCCACCCGACCACGCGATCAACCACGGTGCGGGTGCGCTGCCCCACAGCGTGAGCACGACCAGGGCCGCCAGCACGATATTCACCGCCGAAGCCAGTTGCGCCTGCTCGAACAGGTGCACCACGGCCGCGTGGTGGACGCTGGCGCGCACCTCGTCCGAGTCCGCTGGCGCAACCCCGCGGTCGTCCGCCGCTGCATGCGGGCTTTCTGGACCGGGTGTCATGGGCATCGGGTTTCCGCTGAAGCCGCTCGCGTACGCCAGGCCGCGCCGCTCGGAGCCATCGTCGCCGTGCAGGCCGCTACCAGTCCGGGCACCGTGCCGGGCGCCAACGGCTCCGCGCAGCGCGCCGGGCGCATGACATTGCGCGCCCGCGGCTGTACCGGGGGAGCCCGCGTCCGATTGCCCATCATCCGGGGTGATGCAAGTTTCGTGACAACAGTCCGGCAGCGCTTCCGAACGGCGGCTGGACGTACGGACAATCGGCACGGATCCGAACCGTGCCCGTCACGGAGCGTGACAGCGGGCCGACGTCGTCACCTCGCCCCACTCGCGGACCCCGCTCCCGGCGCGGCAATCCGGGACAGGCGCCCGCAGGCGCCGCGGGGAGGCTGCCAATGCAGGGTTCGCTACGGGACTCGCGCCCTCGGGGCACACTGTTCCCGCGGCAGCGATGCGGGCCGGGCAACACGCTGCGCCGGTCGTCGACCGGCTCGAGGCGGTCGTTGATGCAGTTCGGACGCGGCTAACGCGGTAAGACCGCACCCGGCATTCGCCGCGGTGCCCACGGACCCTACGGCGTATACGGTGGATCGGTGGATCGCGGTCTCTCGTCCCTGGCCCCGTACAGAGGTCCGGAAGTCGGATCCGACGCGCATGGCACTTGCTTCAGGTTATTGAGACGCTATTGGGCCATTCGGATCTGACCCCACTCGCATGACCGCACTTACAACCGGGTCGTTCCCATAGCGGAGGTCGAAGGGCTGATCCGACGCCAGCTGCGTGCGGATACAGCGTGTAAGTGGGGTCAGATCCGACTTCGGCTCCTGGGGGAGCGTCACGGGGTGCCCGGAACCGTTATGGGACCGCATCCGTCGGGCCGGGTTATCGCCATGCTCAGCGACGGCAGGTGTCGGTTATCGGCCCACGGACAGGGCCTCCCGGCGCATGCGTCCGCGGGTCTCGCCCGCGTGCGGGGATGCGCCGCGGCACCGGGGCAGTCACGACACGGCAGGGGCCGATGTCCATCGGGGCGGCGCTCTACACGCGCGAGCGATGCCAGGCCTCGAGCCCCCCGATCAGCGGGTCGCAGCGGGTGAAACCGCGGACGCGGAGATAGCTCGCGGCGATCAGCGAGCGCACCCCGAGTCGGCACACCGTGACGATGCGCGTGCTTCGCGGCCAACCGGGCACGTGACCGGTGAGATCTTCCAGCGCGACCCAGTGTGCCCAGGTCGGGGCCGGCCAGCGGCTGTCGGGATGCGCGCGCACGTCGAGGACGACGGGGACGTCGCCGGCATCCACCCGTCGCCGGAGCTGCTCGACCGTGATGCCCAGGCGCGCGGGATCCGCGTCCTCCTCGGCGGACACCGCGCCCGCCCGAGGCGATCGCTCGCCCGCCGCGCGGGGGTGGGGGCGGTCCGGGTCGATCTCGGGGCCCTGCGACGACAAGACGTCGGCGAGCGTGAACGCCGCGAGCACGCGGCGCGCACGCTGCTGCACGGCGGCCGAGAGCAGGCGGGTGCCGGTGTCTGCCGCGGTCGGCTTCGAGGCGGGGGCCGGCTGCATCGTTTCACCCGCGGACACGGCCACGGCGGCGATTTCGTCGAGCCCGATGGCCTCTGGCGCGCGCGCCAGTCGATAGGCGTGCCCACGGCCAGTGGCGTCGTTCTGCACGTGCAGTAACCCGGCCGCGACGAGATTCGCGAGCAGCGCGTCGGCGGCCGCGGGCCGAGTGGCGAGCGTTTCATCGACACGCGCGGCGTCGACCGCCCCATCGTCGGCCGTTGCCACGGCGACCATGACTTCGAGGTGATCTTGGAATGCCGGTTCGATGTCCATGGGGCGATCGACCGCAAGACGCGCAATAGTTTCGTATCGAAATTATCGTCGAGGCGTGCGTTGGTCAAGACCGTTTCGAAACGCTAGTATCGGGGACATGGAATCCCAGGATGCCCCGGTCGCCCGCGTCGCGGAGTTGCTTGCCCACGTCGGCCGCCGTGCCGCGGCCGCCGGCGGCGCGGACTCGGCGCTCACGCCGGTGCAGTGGAGCGCGTTGCGCTACTTCGGCCGGGCCAACCGCTTCTCGCGCACCCCGTCTGCCTTCGCCAGCTTTCGCGCCACCACGCGAGGTACCGCCTCGGCCACGATCAACGGGCTGGTGAGCGCCGGTTATCTCGAACGGCGGCATTGCGACGGCGATGGCCGCAGCGTGCACCTGGTGCCGACCGACGCCGGCGAACGCCTGCTCGAGCGGGATCCGCTGCGCTCGATGGAAGTTGCCATCGGGCAGCTCGGCCCGGATCAGCAGCACAGCCTCGCCGCCGCCGTGCCGGCGATCGTCGGGCGCATGGCCGAGGCCGATGGCGGGCCGGCGTTCGGCAACTGCCACGACTGCTGCCACCTCGCGCGCGCCGCGGCGTCGGACGCCTGCCCGTACTACTGCAACCGCGAGGCCGGGTATCTCTCCATCGCGGAACTCGATGGCCTCTGCGTCCATTTCGAGCCCGCGCGGCGTACCTGAGCTCGTGCCGGGCTCGCGAAAGGGGGGGGTGACGACGCCGTCGCTGCGGCCCCGGCGAGGCCCGCTGCGGGGCCGCGTACCTGCGATCGCCCGGGAACCGGTCCGGGGATCCGTGGCGTCGCGAGGGCGCAGCCGGTGCATGGTGACGCCGACAGGATCCGGGCCGGGCGAACGGGCGGTCCGGGGCCGGCGGTGGCAACCCTCGAGCCCCGATCCGCCACGGCCGCCACCCCTTGCCCATCAGCGGCGTCGCCGGCAACGGGATGGCTGCCCGTCGCCGCATCGCTGCCGCCGGCTGGTTGTTGCGCAAGAGAGTCGGCCCACGGAGCGCGCGATCACCAGTCCCGGCGCGCCTCTTTCAGTAGCCAGCGCTGAAACGTCTCGATGGGCGATCGCGTCGTGCGCCGGTCGGGCAGGATGAGGTCGTAGCTGGGCTCGGGAACGACGACGTCGTCCGTGACGCGCACGAGGTCGCCGCGCTCGAGCATCGGGTCGACGAGCCGCCGCCACGCCAGTGCGATACCCTGCCCCTCGGCGGCGGCCTGGATGACCCGGATGTAGTTGGTGAACTGTACGCCGGTGGCGTCGGTGCCGCCGCTGTCGGCTTCCACGCCCAGCGCCTGGGGCCATTCCGGCCAGCCCATCCACGGATCGTCCGTAACCCGGTGCAGCAGGTGTTCGCCCGGGGAGGTCCCGGGCCTCCTCCAGGTACCGGTGCTCGTCGAGATACCCCGGGCTGCACACCGAGCGCTTCCTCGAGGCTCTCCACGTGCGGGCTCACGGCGGCCTGCGTGACCCCGAGCGCGCGCGCTGCCGCCGTGAAGCCCTGGTTGCGAACGACCGCCTCGAGGGCGACGAAGGCACCCAGCGAGGGCAGGTTACGGATGCCGATCGACATAATCTGGAATTAATACATCGTTAGAAAATGGGCAATTTCAGAGCTTTTCGGCATCATCTACGCCAATTAGAGGGTCGACAATCGGAGCGCCACGGCCGCCGGTTTCCGGCCGGTCCGGCACGCGTTCCCACGCCGAGCTGCGAGGAGTTTCGATGGCGACGACGCGTCCCGACACCATGGCCGCGGTCCAGCTCACCGGCCACGGCGGCCTGGACAAGCTGGTCTACCGCGAGGACGTCCCCGTGCCCCGCCCCGGCCCGGGCGAGGTCCTGATCCGTGTGGCGGCATCCGCCGTCAACAACACCGACATCAACACGCGCATCGGCTGGTATTCGAAGGGGGTCACCGGCGACACCAACGCCGGCGGCGAGGCCGGCTTCGACGAGGCCGACGAGGCGGACGCGACCTGGTCGGGCATCCCGCTCGAGTTCCCGCGCATCCAGGGCACGGACGTCTGCGGGCGCATCGTCGCCGTCGGCGCCGGCGTCGGCGCCGACCGAATCGGCGAGCGCGTGCTCGTGCGCAACATGCTGCGCGGCTACGTCGACTTCCGCCCGTACGAGTGCTGGAGCATCGGCTCGGAGTGCGACGGCGGCTTCGCCCAGTACACGAAGGCGCCTTCGGCGGACGTCTGGGCAGTGGACTGCGACTGGTCGGACACAGAGCTCGCCTCGATCCCCTGCGCCTGGTCCACCGCCGAGAACATGCTCCACCGGGCCGGGGGCGGCGGCGGCGACCGCGTCCTCGTCACCGGCGCGAGCGGCGGCGTCGGCTCGGCCGCCGTCCAGCTCGCGAAGTGCCGGGGCGCCGAGGTCGTCGCCGTCGCCGGCCGCGAGAAGGCCGACGCCGTCCACGCGATCGGGGCCGACCGGGTGATCGGGCGCGACGACGATCCCGTCGAGGCGCTCGGCGCCGGCGGCGTCACGGTCGTTGTCGACCTGGTCGTGGGCGAGCAGTGGCCGCGCCTGATCGAGCTGCTCGCGCGCGGCGGCCGCTACGCCACGGCGGGCGCGATCGCCGGCCCGATCGTCGACTTCGACGTGCGCACGCTCTACCTCAAGGACCTGTCGTTCTTCGGCTGTACGTTCCAGGAGGACGCCGTGTTCGACAACGTCGTGCGCCTGATCGAGCAGGGGCGCGTCCGGCCCTTCGTCGCGCAGACCTATCCGCTGTCGCGGATCGCGCAGGCCCAGGCCGACTTCATCGCGAAGAAGTACCCGGGGAAGCTCGTGCTCGTGCCGCCGGCGGACGCGTGACATGAGGATCGCGGCGATCGACGTCCACCGGGTCGACCTGCCCTACGCCGGCGGCACCTATCGCCTGTCCGGCGGGCGCACGTACGCCGGCTCCGACGCGATTATCGTGCGCATCGAGACCGACGCCGGCCTCGAGGGCTGGGGCGAGTCGACGCCCTTCGGACCCGACTACGTGGCCGCGCACGCGCTCGGCGTGCGGGCCGGGATCGCCGAGATGGCCGATGCGCTCATCGGCCGCGATCCGCGCCGCGTCGACCGCATCAACGAGGCCATGGACCAGGCCCTCGCGGGGCACCTGCATGCCAGGACGGCGATCGACGTGGCCTGCTGGGACCTCCTCGGGCAGGCCACGGGCCTGCCCGTCTGCGACCTGCTGGGCGGCCGCACCGGCCACCGGATGCCCGTCGTCGACTCGATCCACTGCGGCGACCCGGACGACCTGCGCCGGCGCGTCGCCGAGGCCCGCGCGCGGGGATTTCGCGGGCGCTCGGTCAAGGTCGGTGCGACGCCGGACGAGGGCGGGCCGATGCTCGACGCCGCCCGCATCGAGGCGGCGCTGGCCGACGCGCGCAACGACGAATACTTCCTGGTCGATTGCAACGGCGCGCTGCCCCGGAACACGTCCTGCGCCTGCTGCGCCTGCTGCCGGGCGGGCTGGATTTCGTGCTCGAGGCGCCCTGCGCGACCTGGCGCGAGACCGCGTCCGTGCGCCGGCGAACCGGCGTGCCGATCATGCTCGACGAGCTCGCCGACAGCGACGCAACGGTCCTGCGGTCGATCACCGACGATGCCGCTGATGGCATCGGTCTCAAGATCTCCAAGAACGGCGGCCTGACTCGCGGTCGGCGGCAGCGGGACATGTGTCCCGCCGCCGGCCTGACCGTGAGTGTGCAGGAAACGGCCGGCTCGCCGATCGCCTTCGCGGCGATCGCGCATCTCGGCCAGAGCGTGCCGCCGCACGTGCTGCGCTGCATCCTCGACGTTCGCGACCTGTACCACACGGTTACGGCCGCCTTCGATGCCCCGCTCGTCGACGGCGGCGTGATTGCGCCCGATGCCCCGGGTCTCGGTCTGACCGTGGACCGCGAGGTCCTGGGTGACCCGGTTGCCCGGTATCCCTGAACGGGCACTCGACCGAGAGGGACCGTCCGGCCGCCATGAACGGCCGGGCGGTCGGTCACCTTTGCGTTGCGCACCGTGAAGTGGGGTCAGGGCAGACTTCCGGCCCGATGCCGTCGCTGACCGGTGTCCAGGGCCCGCCAATCGGGATTCGCCACGAGAATCCGGGAGACCGCACCCGACGCTCGCGGCTTTGCTCCCATCCCGCCGGTTCGGCGCAGGAACGGCCCGTCGCGGCCGGCGGCGGCCGCGGTGGTTGCAAGGCCGGTGTTGCCCGGCCCGTCCTCGAGCACGCGCCCGGGGGATTCGGCCGCCGGGCATGATCGCCGCCGCGCTGTCCCCTATACTCCCCGCCACTGCCAGCGACCCCGAGGGACTGCGATGATTCCGGGCTTTAGCGCCCGCCGGCGCTTCGACGAGTTGAGCGAATGGGAGATCCTCGCGCTCGCGATCTATGCGGAGGAAGACGATGCCCAGATCTATCGCACGTATGCCGAGCGCCTGCGTGAGCACTATCCGGCCAGTGCCCGGATGTTCGACGGCATGGCCGCCGAGGAGGACGGCCACCGCCAGCGCCTGATCGACCTCTACAAGCACCGTTTCGGCGACGTCATCCCGCTGATTCGCCGTGAGCACGTGTCGGGGTTCTACACGCGGCGCCCGGTGTGGCTGGTCGAGAACCTCGGCCTCGAGCGCATCCGCGAAGAAGCCGCGATGATGGAGCGCGACGCCGCCGCGTTCTACAGGAAGGCGGCCGGGCGAACGGCCGATGCCGACACGCGCAAGCTGCTGGGCGACCTCGCGGGTGCCGAGGTCAAGCACGGCGAGGCCGCCGAGCGCCTCGCCTCGCAGAACCTCGGTGAGGGCGAGCGCGCGGAGGAGGATCGTGTCGCCCATCGCCAGTTCGTGCTGACCTGGGTCCAGCCGGGACTCGCGGGGCTGATGGACGGGTCGGTGTCGACGCTGGCGCCGATCTTCGCCACGGCGTTTGCGACGCAGAGCACCTGGACCACGTTTACCGTTGGCCTGGCGGCGTCGGTCGGCGCCGGCATCTCGATGGGCTTCACGGAAGCGGCCTCTGACGACGGCGAGATCTCGGGCCGCGGATCACCGGTCAAGCGCGGCCTGGCATCGGGCGTGATGACCACCGTCGGCGGGCTCGGCCACGCACTGCCCTACCTGATCCCGGACTTCTGGACGGCGACCGCGATCGCGATCGCGATCGTGTTCGTCGAGCTATGGGCGATCGCCTGGATCCAGAATCGCTACATGGACACGCCGTTCCTGCGCGCCAGCTTCCAGGTGGTGCTCGGCGGCGCACTGGTTTTCGCCGCCGGCGTGCTCATCGGCAGCGGCCACTAGTCGACCGTGCGCGTCGCGCGACTCCCGGATCCGCGGAATTCAGTGGGCCGCAATCCGGGGGCCGCAACCCGGGGCCGGGGTCGCAAATCTGCCTGCATCCTGCGCGCTGCGCCGTGGCGGCCGGCGTCCCCAGTCCTGCCGGGCCAGTACCGTCCCCGGCCGGTCGACGCGCGAGAACCCCTGCAAGTCACTTCCACATGTCGCGCATCGTCGACTTGAGGTCGACCGCTCCACCGGCACTGGCCGCTTCGGTCTCGGGACCGGCCCCGCTCTCGGCGCGGCGGTCGAAGCGGTCGTGGATGGACTCGGGCAGGAAGCGGCTGACGATGGCGGTGACGTAGCCGTCGCCGTGGCGGCGCTGACCGGTGCGATAGAAGCGGTGCGGGGCGACCAGGTGCAGGTGGTTGCGCGCCCGCGTCATGGCAACGTAGAGCAGGCGCCGCTCCTCCTCGATCTGTTCGTCCGAGCCGGTAGCCATGTCGGAGGGGATGCAGCCGTCGACGACGTTCAGCAGGTAGACGGCGTCGTATTCCTGGCCCTTGGCCGAGTGGATCGTCGAGAGGATCAGGTAGTCGTCGTCGATCAGCGGCGCGCCGGCCTCGTCGCTGGCGACCTCGGGCGGGTCGAGGGCGACCTCGCTCAGGAAGCGCCCGCGGCTGGGGTAGGTCTGGGCGATGCGCTCGAACTGCTCGAGGTCGCGCTCGCGCGGCTGCGGGTTGTCGTGCAGGCGCTCGAGGTGGCGCGCGTACCAGCGCCGCGCGAGGTTGGGCTGCACGGGCCACCCGGTCCCGGGATCGGTGAGCGTGGCCATCAGCTCGGCCAGATCGGCGACCTCGTCGCGCGCGCCCGCCGGTGACCGGAACCGTCGCAGAGCGTCAGCGAGCGGCCCGCCGCCCTCGACCTCGGCGAACGCGCGCCGCGCGTAGCCCGGACCGATGCCGGGCAGGATCTGCAGTGCGCGGAAGGCGGCGACCTGGTCGCGCGGGTTCTCCGCCCAGCGCAGCACCGCCACGGTGTCCTTGACGTGCGCGGCCTCGAGGAACTTGAGGCCACCGTATTTGACGAACGGGATGTTGCGGCGCGTGAGCTCGATCTCGAGCGTGCCCGAGTGCCAGCCGGCGCGCATGAGCACGGCCTGGCGCTTGAGATCGATGCCCTCCTCGCGCCGGGCGAGCAGTTCGCGCACGATGTGCTCGAGCTGCGCGCGGTCGTCCTCGACGGTGACGAGCAGCGGCCGCCCGCCGCCCGTTCGCCGTGAATACAGCTCCTTGTGGTAGCGCCGCGTCGAGCGCGCGATGACGCCGTTCGCCGCCGCGAGGATGGGCTGCGTGGAGCGGTAATTCTCCTCCAGGCGCACGACCTCGGCGGCGCGCGGGAAGCGCGACGGGAACTGCAGGATGTTCTCGATCGTCGCCGCGCGGAAGGCGTAGATCGACTGGGCGTCGTCGCCGACCGCGGTCACGCCCCCGCCGCTCGGCGCCAGGCCCAGCAGGACCTCTTCCTGCACGGCGTTGGTGTCCTGGTACTCGTCGACCAGCACGTGGTCGAAGTGCCGGCGCATGTCCTCGGCGACGGCCGGCGCGCGCAGGGCCTCGGCCCAGTACAGCAGCAGGTCGTCGTAGTCGAGCAGGTCGCGCTGCTGCTTCGCCTCGACGTAGCCGGCGAACAGGCGCCTGAGTTCGGCCTCGTGGTCGCGGTACTGCGGGAAGTGCGGCTCGAGCACCCGGTCGAGGGGCAGGCGCGCGTTGACGGCGAACGAGTAGATCGACAGGCACGCCCCCTTGCGCGGGAAGCGCCGGGCGGTCTGCGCGAGGCCGAGGTCGTTGCGCACGATGTCGATCAGGTCCTCGGCATCCGACCGGTCGAGCACCGTGAACTCCGGCGACAGCCCGAGCCGGCGCGCATGCAGGCGCAGCAGGCGCTGGCCGATGGCGTGGAAGGTGCCGGACCAGTCGAGCTCGGTCTCACCGGCGCTACCGGAGGCCGTGGCATCGGCGATCAGGGTCTGCGCGCGCCGCGTCATCTCGCGCGCCGCGCGGCGCGTGAAGGTCAGCAGCAGGATGCGGTGCGCGTTGGCGCCGTTGAGGATCAGCTTCGCCACGCGCGCGGTGAGCGTGTGCGTCTTGCCCGAGCCGGCGCCCGCAATCACCAGCAGTGGCCCGGGCGCATCGCCGGCGCGCAGCTCCGCCATGCCGTGATCGACGGCGGTGCGCTGCGCGGCGTTCAGCGCGGCGAAGGGATCCCGGTTGCGGGCAGCGGCCTCGGACATGGTGCGGGCACGATAGGGGATGCAGCCCGTCGTCGCCAGTCGCCAGGGCAGGCGAGCGCCCGGGCGGATGGTCCGCCGTCGCGACTCCGCGACAGCGGCACGGGCCCTTGCCGTCACGCCGCTGCATCCGGGGCACGGGGGCATCAGCAGTGGCGCGAGTTGCAGACGAAGCGATGCGCCGGCGCGGCCAGCCACCAGCCGATCGACGCGAGCGGGCGGAGCAGCCCGGGCCGGAACGGGGCGCGCCAGCCGCGTTCCATCATGCGATCGGCCGCCGCCGCGCACTGCGTCCGCCCGGATCAGCCGGGCCGCCGGCGCGCGCGCCGAATCCGGCCCGTGGCGGCCGCATCCACGATCGCGTGGACGCGTGCCGACCGGCACGCCCAGAGTGTGACGAGTCCGGCGCGAGACTTCCCCCCGCGGGGCGCCCGGATGCACCGTGTCCGACCGATGCCCGCCGGATTGCAGCATGGACCATTTCCGAGACTCCGCCCGGCCCCGCAAGGGGCGGCGAAAACGCGCCAACGATGACGCGGCACGCGCCGCAGCGCCCGCGGACGCCGGCGCTCGCGGCGGCGCGCACGAGCGTGCCCAGCAGCGGCTGGACCGGCTCGCCTGGCTGCTGGATTCGAGTGTGCGCATCCCGTCCACGCGCCTGCGCTTCGGTGTCGATGGGGTCGTCGGCCTGGTACCCGTGGTCGGCGACCTCGCCTCGGCCGCGCTCGCGCTCTACCCGGTGTTCGAGGCACGGCGTCTCGGTCTTCGTGCCCCGACGATCCTGCTCATGCTGGGCAACGTGGCCGTGGACGCGGCCGTCGGCGCGATCCCGGTGCTCGGGGATCTGTTCGACTTCGGGTTCAAGGCGAACCAGCGCAACGTGGACCTGGTGCGCAGGCGGCTGCGCGAGCGTCGAGGGCAAGGCGATGAGGCCGCCTGTGCCGATGACGCCCCGTGAGCCCGCGAGGCGGATCGGCCGGGGTGGCGTCCGGACGGGCGAGAGCCGCCCGAACCCGCGATCCGCGCGCGGCCCCCCGCGGGCGAGCCCACTCGTCGCCGGGAAATCCCTTGCAGCCCGCGGACGCATTCGCCCTGCGCGCGGGTCTTCGGGAACGCCGCGGTGGCCGTGGCAGCCGCGAGGCGTGTGCCGCCGGCGATGGCGTGGGCGGGCCGTTGCATGTGATGCCTCCGGTTGCCGGGACGCCTGGAAGGCGGCGCGGTGGAACCTTTGGCTGCCAAGGCCCGTGTCCCCGTCATACGCCGCTCGGTCCCTGCCGGCTGCCGGCGTTTTCCCTGCGCGTGTCGATCGCCCCGGAGGATCGTTACCGCGCAGTCCCGTTTCGCGCTGCCCCACTGGAGACCCACCGATGACCGGATGCGACACCCGCCCCACCATGCGCCGATGCACCCTCGGCATTGCCCTGGCCCTCGCGGTCGCGTTCGCGCCGCTCGGCGTCACCCTGGCCGGCAAGCCCGAGGGCGCCGGCAAGCCCGAGGGCGCCGGCTCCGCCGGCAACAAGGCTGCCGAGAAGGGCAAGGAAGGCCGCGAACGGGGCGAGGGCAAGCGCAAAGAGGCGCAGGAACGCGCCCGGGACGGGCGCGACGCGGCCGACGAGCGGGAGCGCGAGGAAGACGAACGCGAGCGCGCCGGGGAGGAACGCGAAGCCGAGCAGGAACGCGCCGAGGACGAGCGCGCGGAAGCGGAACGCGAGGCCGCCGAGGAGCGGGCGGACCAAGGCGGCAACAGGAAACAGAACAAGGACAAGGACTAGCCGCCGGTCGGACCGATGGCATCGCGGTGCGGCGGCCCGGTATCGAGGCCCGATTGCCGCTCATGCCGGGCGACTGGCGGGGCCGTCTGACGAGGAGCAACGCGGATATGGCCGCGATTCCCGCGCGCTGCAGTCGATGAGCCGCAGTCCGGCACGCCGCTCGGCCCTTATCGGGGTCGGGGGGCCGCGGGGTCCCCGCGTGCTCTCCGCCTTGGCCGCAACGAGGCCCCGCAGACCCGGCACCGAGGGACCGGTGGCACGGTCTTTCGCGCTCGGCACCCGGCGCTGCAACCGCGGCGGTTCCACGCCCGCCTGCAACGAGCGCGCCCTCACCCAACCGGGTGCTGCCGGCGCCCCGCCGGGGCGTCTGCACACGCGCGGCGCTCGCTGCCCCGAGGCCTCCCGACGCGCCGCAACGAGATCCTCGTACGCGCTGCGTCCATCTCCCCGCCCCGGGGCGCTTCCCGCGACGCTTGCGGGGCAGTAATCTCTGCCGAACGGCAGCTAGGCGGTTCGGCTCCGTGGGCCCTTCGCCCCGATCGCCGGCGACCGTTGCACGCGGCCCAACAATCTTCGGGGGAGAGATCCGGTGTTCGAGGTGTTCGCCATCGGTGCCGCGTTCGTCTGCGGCATTGCCGCCCGCCAGGTGGCGCTGCCGCCGCTCGTCGGGTTTCTCGCGGCCGGCTTCATCATCCATGCCCTGGGGCCCCAGCTCGGGATGCCGGCGACCACGGGCCCCGTCCTCGAGCACCTGGCCGAGCTCGGCGTGCTCCTGCTGCTGTTCACGGTCGGACTCAAGCTCAAGCTCCGCCAGATCGGCCAGCCGCACGTGGTCGGCGCCACCCTGCTGCACTTCGCCCTGTCGGTGGCGCTCTTTGCCCCCATCACGCGGGCGTTGTTCACCGACGACTGGACGGTCGCGGTGCTCGTCGGCATCGCGCTCGCCTTCTCGTCGACCGTGCTGGCCGCCAAGATGCTCGAGGCCAAGCGCGAGCTGGCCAATTTCCACGGGCGCAGCGCGATCGGCATCCTGATCGTGCAGGACATCATCGCGCTGGTCGTGATCGCCGCGTTCTCCGACAAGGCGCCCGGCCCGTGGGCCCTGCTGATCCTCGCCGCGCCGCTGCTGCGACCGCTGCTCTACCGCCTGCTCGACCTCGCCGGCCACGACGAGGTCCTGGTGCTCACGGGCATGGCGCTCAGCCTGGTCGTGGGCGGGGTCGGCTTCGAGCTGATCGGGCTCAAGGGCGAGATCGGCGCACTCGTGATGGGGATGCTCCTCTCCGGCCACGCGCGCGCGGGCGAGCTGTCGGAGTCGCTCTGGTCCCTGAAGGAGGTGTTCCTGGTCGGCTTCTTCCTCTCGATCGGCATGTCGGGCCTGCCGGACGGGGGCGCCATCGCCTTCGCGCTGGTGCTCGGCGCGCTGCTGCCGCTCAAGGGGCTGCTGTTCTTCCTGCTGCTGGTCGCGTTCAGGCTGCGCGCCCGTACATCGTTCCTGGCGGCGCTGTCGCTGACCGCGTACAGCGAGTTCGGCCTGATCGTGGCCGCGAGCATCCCGGCCGCGGGGCCCTTCCTGGTGCCGCTGGCGATCGCCGTCTCGGTCTCGTTCCTCATCGCCGCGCCGTTGAACCGCCTCGCCCACCCGCTGTTCGAGCGCCTCGAGCGCCGCCTGCAGGCGTTCGAGCGGCCCACGCGCCACCCGGACGAGCAGCCAATGGATCTGGGCGACGCGGACGTGCTGATCTTCGGCATGGGACGCACCGGTTCCGCGGCGTACGAGGCACTGCGGGCGGCGGGCCGAAATCCGGTCGGCCTGGACGCGGACATCTACACCGCCGCCGCGCACGCCGAGGCCGGGCGCCACGTGGTCTTCGCCGACGCCGAGGACAGCAACTTCTGGAACAGCGTCGGTCTCGACCGGATCGAGGGGGCGATCCTCGCGATGGACGACATCGAGGCGAAGCTGATCGCTGCCCGCACGCTCCGGGCCCGGGGCTTCGGCGGGCCCATCGTCAGCCAGGCGTTCTACGACGACCATGTCGAGCGCATCGCACAGGCCGGCGCGGACGAGACCTACCTGACGCTGCGCGAGGCCGGTCGCAGTCTATCGGCCCACGCACTCGAGGCGATGGGCCGGGCGCGCCCCGCCTGAGCGGCGCGAGGCCGTGCTGGCCTCACCGGGGCTCGCCCCCTGGCGTTGCCCGCAAGGAAGCCGTCACCGGGCGCATGCCCTGCACGCGGGCACGCAGTCGCGGCCCAGGCGCCCGGCGCCGAGCGAACCCTGCGCCCGTGATCTGCACGGCAACCGTCGCCCTTCGGCCCGCTCCGCGATTGACGCCCCGCCGTGCGTTGCCGAATGGTGTAGGTTGGGCGCTGCGCCGGGCGGGTCGGCGATCGACGCGGGCCGGTCGAGACGCCGGGCCGGTCGACCGGGCAGGGCTCGCGGCGGCGGCGGTCGATGCGCGCGGGGCCGGTTGCATCGGTATCGAGGAGCCACGAGTGCCCGATTCGAAACGCGAAGGCAGCGACGAGGAAGCCGGGACACCTTGGTCCGGCCAGGCCCGGGAGCCGGACCTGTCCCTGCCGGATCTGGACGTCGAGTCGGCTGCGCCCGCCGATACCGACCGATCCGAGCCGCCGCCGCCCCGCGATCACCCGCGACCGCCAGCCTTCGGCGGCAAGCAGTGGTTCCTCCTCTGGCTCGTCATCACACTCGGCGTTGCTGCCGGCCATCTGCTGGCCGGCCTCGTCATGGCGCCGGGCGCGACCGGGCAATTGGGTTCGGTCGTGTCGGCCGTCACCGGTGGCTCCGGCGAGGGCGCGGCCGACGCGGAGGCCAGGTCCGGGCAGGAGGGCGAGTCGCAATAGCCGCAACCGCGCCAGCCGCACAGGGAATAGCCATGGTTACGGGCCGACCTCGCGCGGGCCGCGCATCCCCGACCGCCGGCCGACCGCGGGCGAGGTCGTCCGCGCTTGGATGCGACCACCGGCCGCTCGCGCGCAACGCCCGAACCGCCTGAGACGACGGCGGCTCGACCGGGAAGGACCCGCCCGCGGGATCTTCCCCTTCGCGCCAGGCCGATTGCTCGCATCGGGAATGGCCGCTTGCGGCTTTCGGGGCCGCTGCTCGCGCCGCGGCTTTTCGAGGCCGTTCCACGGGGCGGCGGAGCGTGCGCTGGCGTACCGGGATCGTCGGCGGGCAGGCGCACGATCGCGTTTCCGGATCCGCTCCGGAGCCGGCCACGTCCAGTCGTCGCAACATCGGGCGCACGCCCTCGGGCCGGCGCGCCGTTGGTGCGAGGTCGTGTGCCCCGGAGCAGCAATTTGCAAGCGCACGCCATCGATCCCGCCATGCGGCCGCAGGCACTGCGCCGCGTCCTGCGTGGCTACAGCGCACCGCGCACGCGGCGCACTGTCCTCGGCCTGCTGATTACGACGATCCCGTTCGCCGCAACCTGGGTTCTGCGGGGGTACACGGTGAGCGCGGGCTACTGGGCCGGGTTCCTCCTCGCCGTCCCGGCCGCCGCGTTCCTCGTCCGGCTGTTCATGATCCAGCATGACTGCGGCCATCACTCGTTCTTCGCCTCGCAGCGCGCGAATGACTGGGTCGGACGGGTGACCGGGGTGCTGACCCTGACGCCGCGCGACTTCTGGCGGCGCACCCACAACATCGACCACGCGACCGCCGGCTACCTCGACTGCCCCGCGTCGGCGGGGTCGATACGCTGACGGTGCGCGCGTACCGGGGCCTGCCTCGACGCCAGCGCTGGCGCTATCGCCTCTATCGCCATCCGCTGGTGCTGTTCGGTCTCGGCCCGGCCTGGGTATTCCTGCTGGACTATCGGCTGCCGTTCGGCTTCATGCGTGCCGGCTGGATGCCCTGGGCCAGCACGATGGCGAACAACGCCGCCATCGCGGCCCTCTGGGGCGGCCTGGCGATGGCGGTCGGGGTGTCCACGTTCCTCCTCGTGCAGCGGCCGATCACGCTGCTGGCGGCCGCGATCGGTGTCCGGCTGTTCTGCGTCCAGCACCCGTTCGAGGACACCTGCTGGGAGCACGACGAGCGCTGGTCGTTCGACGAGTCGGCGTTGCACGGCGGTTCGCACCACGTCCGGCCGGGGCCGCTGCGCTGGGCCAGCACCACTATCGGCGTGCACCCTGTCCACCACCTGTGCTGCCGGATCCCGTCCTGCCGGCGGGCGGAGGTCCCGCGCGACCACCCCGAGCTCGCCGACGTCGGCCGCATCGCGCTGCGCCAGCGCATCGCCGCGGTGCGCCTCGCGCTGGGGGGACGAGGACCAGCGGCGGCTGGTGCCGTTGCGCGAGGCCCCGTGTGACCCGCCGGCGGAAGCGCCGGTGGGCGAGCAGCGCCGGGCCGCCTGAGGCGAGTGCTTGTTGGAGCGATGCTGACGCCGCGTGCGTCGTGCCCTTGCGGCCGGTCAGTTGGACCCCGACGACGGAGCCGGGCCGGCAACGGAGCACCTGGCCCGCTTCGGACGGTGATCCGCATGCCGGGCAGGACGGTGGCTGCCCAACCCGCCTCAGTCCAAGTCCTTTTCAATGCTGTCGGCCGGATCTTGTAGGGGCTCGCGACCGTTCTCCCAACGAATCTCGACGATATCGCCGACCTTGATGTCGGCAATCGGGTCACCCGAGTCCACCGCCTTGGACACGTCGATCGGCTGCAGGCCGAGTACGGCAACCGTCTCCGCGCCGTCGGTCTCGTCGATCGCCTGTACCGGGGCCTCGATCGTGACCCGGGAATCCGTGTCCTCGCGGTCGATGCGGGTCGCGGCAACGGCGTCGCCTACGGTGAAGCCCTCTAGCTCGAGGCGGTCCGTCACCGCGATGTCGTCGAGGCCGAAGTCCTCGACGGCGTCGGTGTCGTCCTTCAGGCGCGTGCGGTCGCCGACCTCGATCTTCAGCGCGTCGCCGAAGAACGACACGATGCCGGCGCTAGCGTCAACACTGGAGGCGTCGGCGAAGATCTCGACATTCTCCTCGATCTCCACCTCGACGCGATCGGCGACGAGAACGCCCGCGGTATCGAAGCGCCCGTCGACCTCGACCTCGATATTGGGACCGAGGCGGTCGTCTGCGTCGTTGCCGAGCGGGTCCTCGATGCGGGCATCGCTGGAATCGACGGGGATGCCGTTGACCCGGAAGGCGTCCGCGTCCGTGAACGCGTCGACGATGCCCTCGACCTCGGCCGCTTCCCCGGGCTCGCCGCTTACCGGCGCGTCGTCGCTCACCCGGGTCGCGGTCAGCACCTTCGTGTCAGGGTTGTAGCTGCCGCGCACGCGCACGCGGTCGCCGACGTCGGGCTCATCGTCCGCCGAGACCTCGAGCGCACCGATGGAGAACCGGGTTCGCGTGACCTCGGTGACCCGGCCGATCACCTGGTTGACCGGGAATGTGCTGCCGACGAGCCGCTGGACGTAGCTCGCCACCAGGACGTCGTCCGTGCGGCGATAGCCGCTGACCAGCACGGGCTCGCCCTGCCCGATCGCGCTGGCGTCGCTGCACTCGACGATGGTCGATGCCTCGATGCGCACGGTCTGCTGCATGGCAGTGAAGGTGGCGGCGTCGCTCCCGCAGTCGAGCGTGCCGGTCGTGCTTCCTGCGATGACGTCGACCGGCCCGACGAGCCGCGGCACGAAGGACACGCGCTCCGCGATGCCATCGTCGAGGTCGCCGGCGACGGTCACGATGCGCCCGATTCGAAGCGCCGCCGCGTCCGCCGGGTTGCCGTTGACCGTGATCGCCGCGCTGTCGAGCGCGAAGCGGCGGCCGTTGACGACGATGCTGCCGGTCGCCGTGACGGCACCGGTGCTGATCCCCGTGCCGCCGATGCCGCCCTCGGCCACGCGGCCGCCGCCACTGCTCCCGCCGCAGCCGGCGGTCAGGATCAGCAGCAGTGCGGGGATCATTCGGTGGAGGCGTACGCGGGTCACGGGTCTTCTCCTTCATGGCCCTGCCCGGGCCATTCCTCGATCTGGTGGATGCCGAGCCCGACGCGGACCCGGCGGCCGTCGTCGCTCGCGGACGACGGGCCCGCGTCGCGATCGCGGGCGGCCAGCCAGGCGTCGAGTTCCTCGAGCAGGGCCTGGGACCGCTCGGCCGCGTACGCGCGGAAGGCCTCCACGTGCTCCGCCGGCACGTTGTCGTAGGCCACCTTGCGCTGGAACCGGGCCCAGTCGGCCGGCTCCGCCAGGTTGTGGTCGATGGTCGCGATCAGGTCGCGCGTGTCGGTGCCGAGGATGCGCAGCTTGTCGGCATCGTCGCCCGCCGGCACATAGCCGTGCTCGACCGCGGTAATGCGGCCGTCGCCGGTGCGCGCCACGGCGCCCACGCGCTCGAGCTCGTCGAGCACGGCGCGCACGGGCATGTCGCCGCTGTAGCGGCGGACCAACGCGGTAAAACCGCTGTCGCCCTCGAGAGGCAGGTCGGCGGGCCCGCCGGCCGGGTCGCGGAAGTCCGGGTCGCGCAGCCACCCGGTCATCACGCGCGCCGCCCGGTTGTAGCGCTCGTCGAGGGCGTCGGGCTCGTCCGGCTCGAGTCGCCGCAGCCGCGCCACCTCCTTGCGATTGAGGCCCGTGAGCACGGCGATGCGCGAGGTCGTCTGCTTGCGGCCGGCCACGGCGAAGTCGCGCTCCGCGACGGTGACGTAGACCCGCCGCAGCAGGTCGGTGAAAGCGCCGCAGGAGACCCCGTAGCGCAGCATGATCCGGACCAGCGGCGTCAGCAGGCGCGCCAGGGCTCGCGCAATGATCTCGGGATGTCCGGGCATCGGGTCCCTCGCAGCGGGGATGGGACCGGGTGCCGGCGTGCGCCGGCACCCGGTCCGCCATCAGTCGACCTCGTCCTCGTCTTCGTCCTCGTCTTCGTCCTCGCTCTCGTCTTCGTCTTCGTCCTCGTCCTCGTGCTCGATCTCGATCCGTTCCGGGGGTTCGCTCGTGTCGTTGAACGTGCCGCCGTCCCAGCGGACCTGCACGATGGTGGAATCGAGCACCAGCCGGTCGAAGAAGGCCGTGCGCGAGAGGGCGGCATCCCCGAGCTCGAACTCGGTTCCGCTCCGGATCGTGACCGAGACACCGAGCATTTCGAGTGTGCCGGCACCGGCATCCTTGCTCGAGACCGGACCCCGCAGTTCGAGGTCTTCGTCGGCAGCGGCGTCGCCATCGCGCTCGACCTCGTGCGCGATCACGTTGGTGTTGGGGCCGACCCGGCCCTCGACCTCGACGAAGTCGCCACTGGACAGGTCCGAGAGGCCCTCGACGTTGTCGTCATCGAACTCGACACTGCTGGCCATCTCGACGGTCACGCCGAGCACCTGCAGGTTGCCGGCCGCTGCCGGATCGTTCTGCACCCGCCCGGAGAGGCGGACATCGTTGTCGTCGAACTTGATCTCGCTCGCGGCGAGGAGACCGTCCGACTGCAGGCGGCCCTCGATCTCGAGGCGCGCGCCCGCCACCAGTTCCGAGCGTGTGCCCAGCCTGATCGCGGCGTTGCTGATGTCAACCTGCAGCCCGCCGCTGACCGTGATCGTGTCGCCGTCCACCGCGGTGACGATGCGCTCGACCTCGACCAGCCGTCCGGTCGCGGCGCCGGCCGGATCCTCCCGGTCGAGCTCGCGGGCCAGCAGTGTCTGCGACGCACTCGTGTAGTTGCCGTCCAGCGCCTCGACCTCCACGAGCAGGCCGTTCCAGGACGCATCGCCCCCGGGGAGATCGTCGTCGATCTCGCTCGCAGACCCGTAGTCGACGCTCAGGCCGCCGATCTCGAAGCTGCTGCCGGCGGGCTGGTGGTTCGCGACGCTGCCGGTCACCTTGAAGTTGGCCGGGTTGGTCTCCGGCTCGACGCGGCTCGCGCTGATGGCGCCATTCTCGGCGCGCAGACCGTGGACCTCGACCACGTCGCCCGACGCGACACTGTCCAGTCCGTTCGACAGGCTGTCCTCGAACACGGTGGCGGCGTCCGTGAGGACGCGCTGGCCCATCACGGTCAACGTGCCGGCGTTCGGGTCGACATGGTCGACCGGCCCGCGGACGGCCTCGTCGACCTCGATGCGCCGGCCGTTGTCGTCCTCGTCCACCCGCACCTGGTCGCCGAGCTCGAGCTCGGCCTCGGCGACGGGGTCGCCGTCCTGCTCGATCTCGACCTCGGGGCCCTCGGTCTCGATGTGGCGGCCGTTGACCACGATGCTGCCGAAGGCCGTGATGGCGCCGCTGGTGACCCGGTCATCGGTGGCGTCGCCACTGCCGTCCGCGCTGCTGCCGCCCCCGCCACCACAACCGGCCACCAGCACGGTTGCGGCGACGACCGCGGCGAGATCTCTGCCTGCATTCATGACTGCTCCTCCTCGGGAAATGCGGCCGACCGGTGATCCCGGCCGGTATTTGGGAATATATTCCCAAAAAACGGCGGGGTCAAGGGGCGCCATGCGAACCCACGTGTGCACGTAAAGGGCCATGCGGCGATCCCGGACTTCGCACACACCCCGGTACCGACGCTGCAACGCCGGTGATCACGGCCGCGGCGGGACTATCCACGCAGGCCGATGCGGCCGGGAGGGTGCGCTTCGACGTTCGGGAATGGAGCTTGCGAGCAGGTGTTGCCGCGGGCGCCTCGCGACTCGCGGACGGTCGGCCCGGGGGGCCGGCCGTGACCGGGCCGGCGACCGCCCCGCGCCTCAGGCGCTGCCGGCGCCCGCCCGCCCGGCGTCGCCGAGCCGCCGGTGGGCGCCGGCGTCCGACAGGGCGGCGATCAGCCGGTCGAGGAAGGCCTCGCACCGGGCCAGCTGGTCGCGCGTGACGAACTCGTCGGGCTGGTGGCCCTGGGCCATGCTGCCGGGACCGCAGACCACGGTCGGGATGCCGAGCTCGCGCTGGAAGAGCCCGCCCTCGGTGCCGTAGCCGATCCGCTCGAGGGCGCGGTCGTCGAGCAGCCCCAGCACGAACTCCACGAGCGCGTCGTCATCGGCCAGCGACAGGCCCGGGTAGTCGTGCAGGCGTTCGACGCGGATGCCGGCGTTCGCGTCTGCCGCGCGCATGCCGCTTTCCAGCGACGCCGCCAGGTCGGTCAATTCCGCGAGCAATGTCTCCGGGTCGTCCGCCGGCACGTTGCGGATCTCGACGTCGAGTCGGCAATCCTGGGGGACGATGTTGAGCGCCGTCCCGCCGGCGATCGTGCCCACCTGCAGCGTGGTGTAGGGCACGGCAAAGCGCGCGTCGAACGGGCCGTGCTCGGCCTTTGCCGCCGCGCGGTCCTCGACTTTCGCGGCCAGGCGGGCGGCCGCATGGATGGCGTTGACGCCCTCCGGGGCCATGCCGGAGTGGCATGCGCGGCCGCGGACGTGGAAGCGGGCGGCAACCTTGCCCTTGTGCGCCGTGGCCGGGCGCATGGAGGTCGGCTCCCCGACCAGGCAGGCCGCGGGGCGCACCGGCTGGCGCGCGAGATCGTCGAGCAGGGTGCGCACGCCCAGGCAGCCCACCTCCTCGTCGTGGGAGAAGGCCAGGTGCACCGGCACGGCGAGGTCGGCCTCGACCAGGGCCGGCACCGCCGCCAGCACCGCGGCGAGGAACCCCTTCATGTCGGTCGTGCCGCGCCCGTACAGGCGCTCGCCGTCGCCGGTCAGGCGAAACGGATCGACGCTCCAGGCCTGGCCGGTGACCGGCACCGTGTCGGTGTGCCCGGACAGCATCACACCGGGGCGGTCTGCCGGGCCGATCGTGGCATAGAGGTTGGCCTTGGTGCCGGTCGCGTCCGGCACGCGGCGCGCCTCGACGCCGTGGCGCGCCAGATAGTCCTCGACGAACGCGATCAGTGCCAGGTTGGAGCAATCGCTGGTGGTTTCGCAGGCCACCAGGTTGCCCAGCAGATCGACGACCGTTGCCTGTGACATGGGATCACCCTCGGTGGAATCGGCACGCCCGCCGCGCGTTCAGCGATCGTCGCCCGGCACGCCGTAGGCGGGCGCGTCTTCGGGGCGGAGCGCGCGGGCCACGTAGGCGTCACACTGCGGGCGATCATGCGCCCAGATCATGTGCGACTCGTCGAGCGGCGCGCTGTGCCAGTCCATGCGCAGGTCGGTCACCGGCCAGCGGACCCGGTCGGCGACCTTCAGGCCCGCCGAGTGGACCGGTCCCCTCTCGCCGCCGGCGGCCAGGGCCGCGTCCAGCGTGGCCGGCAGCCGCTCGGCGAGCTCGCCCCGCCCGATTCGAAGGTTGCGATCATAGCATCGATCACCGCGGCGTCGGCGAGCAGGTCGCCGCCGGCGACGCAGTCCCGGCCCCGGCGCGTGGCGTGGATGCCCAGGGCCTCGCCGCCGCTGTGCACGGCACTGGCGCCGTCGCCGTCGAGGCCGTCCTCGAGCCGCCGCAGTCCCAGCGGGCCGAGCGCCGGGTTGGTGACGTTCTGGGTGAGCACCGCGCCCTTCCCCGGCGCGACGAACGGGCAGCGCGCGGCCGCGCAGATGCTCGAGGAGCTGATGGCGGTGCCGAACTGCCCGCTGGCGCGGCAGAAGCCGGCGATCGAGAACGTCACGCGCTGGCCTCCTGTTCCGGGATCTCGGCAATCACGTCGATCTCCATGAGCCACTCGGGCCGGGCCAGGCCGGCGACTACCAGACCGGTGGAGACCGGGTACACGCCCCGCAGCCACTGCCCGATCTCGCGGTAGACCGGTTCCCGGAAGCGCGGGTCGGTGACGTAGACCGTCGTCTTGACGACGTCGGCGAGTCGCGAGCCGGCCTCCTCGAGCAGTTGCGCGACGTTCTTCATCGCCTGCTCGGCCTGGGCACGCGGGTCGCCCCGGCCGACGAGGTTGCCCTCGAAATCGGTGCCGACCTGGCCGCGCAGGTAGACCGTGCTGCCGGCGCGCACGGCCTGGCAGAGATCGTTGTCGAGCGCCTGGTCGGGATGCGTTGCCCGCGTGTTGTACGTGCGGATTCGGGTGTGCGTCGGCATTGTCTCGCCCTCGTCGTGCTGGTTTCGCGAATGGCAGGGAAAATGTGCGCCGATCAGGCGTCGGCGCAAGGGGCGCCGCGCTCGCGCTGGCGCCGCGCCCGGTGGTGATCGAGATAGCTGCGCTGCGTGGCGATAGGCGCGGCGATGCGCCGCGCGTCATGCCACACGCCCCAGATGAAGCTCGAGCCCCGGCGCGACAGCCGGGGCACGCCCGAGGAATGGACCCCGGGCTCACTCGACACCCCGGGCTGGTGCCCCGGCCGGCCCTGCCCGTCGAAGGCGTCCACCGGCAGCCAGCCGAAATCGTTGCGGTAGCCGGTCGCCCGGACGATCGCGCGCACGCCGGCGCCGGCGAGATCGAGCTCGTACGAGGGAGCGCGCACGCAAGCCGGGTCCGGCGGGATCTCGCGGGCGCCGGGCTCCTGCGGCAGGTCGAGGCCGTTACGGGCGACGTAGGCATCGGCCTCGATCAGCAGCGCCAGGTAGTTCGCGTCGCCGCCGGCCAGGTTGTCGGCGAGGTCCGGCTCGAAGGTGGCGATCCCGCCGTCGATGCCCCGCGTGCGGCCCACGAGCGTCATCCCGCGGCGTGCCAGCGCGCGGGAGTCGATCGCGTGGCCGCCGTGGGCACCGCGTACCGCGATGGTGACGTGGCCCTTGCCCGGTTTCGCGCCCTCGTCGTCCCACTTGCCGAGCACGCCCAGCCACCATACGAAGTCGCGGCCGCGATAGGCACGCGGCGGCTGGTCGTGGCGCCCGAACGAGAGATGGACGGCCCGGCCCGCGCGCTGCAGCTCCGCGGCGATCTGCACCCCGGATGGGCCCGAGCCGACGACCAGCACGGCCCCCTCGGGCCGTTGTTCGGGATTGCGGTAGGCGGCGGAGTGGATCTGCGTGATCCGCCTGGCGTCGGGCGCGATCGACGGGATGACCGCGTTTCTGGAACGGTCCGGTCGCGGCGACGACCCGGTGGGCCTCGAGCCTGGCGTTGGAGGTGTCGACGGTGAAGCCCGGACGGCCCGCATTGCCCTCGACCTGCGCCACCTCGACCCCGGCGCGGATGGGCGCTTCGACCTGCCGCGCGTAGGCCTCGAAGTCCGCCGCCGTCGGGTCCTTCGAGGCCAAGGCGTCCGGGTCGAAGCCGTCGATGGCGCGGTTCGGGAACCGGTCGTGCCAGGCGGGGCCATTGGCCACCAGCGAGTGCCACCGCTGCGTGCGCCAGCGCTCGGCGATGCGGTGGCGCCCGAGTACGAGGTGCGGGACCCCGAGCCGGCCCCGGTTTTCGCTCATGGCCACGCCGGCCTGGCCGGCGCCCACGACGAGCGTGTCGAGCGCCGGGGCTTCGCGAGCAGGCGGGGTCATGCAGGGCTCCGTGTGGCCTCCGATGGCGCATCCTACTGCCCGGGTGCGCTGCAATGAAATCCGGTGCCGTGCGCGGGACGATCGGCGGGGGCGGACGAACCGGGTGCAAGCGGCGTGGCGCCGCGAGGCGATTGCGCGCGCCTTGCGCTCAGGGGGCGGAACCCGGTGTGGCGCCGTACGTCCGGGGTCGGGCGCGACCCCGGGCGCCGGCGCCGGAAGAGGCCGTTGGGGGCGAGCCCGCCGCCACCGGCGGGCGTGTCACGGAACGGTGACGACCCAGCCGTCGCATGGGTTCTGGATCTCGTGGGCAACGCTGCCCGGCAGCCACTCCGCCGGCGGTGCGTGGCCGCGGCAACCGACGACGATCGTGTCGACAGCGCGCTCCCGGGCGTCATCGAGGATCTCCCGGGCGGCATGCCCCGAGGGGCGGACGATCTCGACGTCGGTGACACCGTGCGACTCGGTCACGGAACGTGCATGCGCCAGCAGCCTTGTCCCGATCGCCTCGAGCGCCTCGCGGTGCCGCGATGCGGCGTCGTAGAAGCCGCCGGGCGAGTCCGATGCGGCGGGGCCGTCCCGGCGCGGGGCGAACCGGGCGATCCGGTCCGGCACGGGCCCTTCGACACGGTTGAGCAGCACGGTCAGCCTGCGGCCCGCGGATCTGTACGCGTGTCAGGCGTCGGCGGCCTCCGCGCTCGCTGGTGACAGGTCATCATTGCGTATCACCGGCAACTCCGTGGACCGGCCGCGGGGGATGTCGCCGGCGCGATCGTAGAACGGCAGTTCGCAGACCTCCCCCGGATGCGTCTGGCCGTCGGTGCACTCGACGTCGAGGGCGGTCATCGGACCGGCGCCGGGATCGTCCAGGCGCACGATGGCCACGCCGCACTGCAGCGACGGCGACCAGGCGCTGCTGGTCACGCGCCCGGCAGCGGCCCCGCCGTATCGCAGCGAGCGGCCGTGGCGGGGGACGCCGCGGGCGCACTTCAGGCCCCATGTGCGGTTGCGCCGATCGGCCTCGCTCAGGGCCTGGCGCCCGATGAAAGCGCTCTTGTCGAGGTCGACGAGCGAGCCGAAACCGGCTGCAAAGGGGGTGACGTCCTTGTCGAAATCGCTACCCGAGAACAGCAGGCCGCCCTCGATGCGACGGGCGTTGGTCACCGCTGCGGGTATGGTATGGATGCCGTGCGGCTTGCCGGCCTCGAGAATCCGCTCGCCGATGGCGGCGGCGTCGACGTCGCCGCCGCCGCCGAAGTAGAACTCCCAGCCCAGCTCGTTGGTGAAGCCGGTGCGGCTGATCACGACCGGCTGGCCGGCGATGTGGATCTCGGCGAGATCGAAGTAGCGGAAGCGCTCGGGCATGCCCGCGTCGGCGACCTGCTCGAGCACGTCCATCGAGCGCGGCCCCTGCACCTGGCTGACCCACACGTCCGGGTCGAAGATGTCGACATCGAGCCCGTCCGCCTGCGCCCGCAGCCAGCCGTAGAAGTCGCCGTCGCCCTGCGCGTACCAGAAGCGATCGGCGGCCAGGCGGAGCAGGATGCCATCCATGATCGTGCCGCCGTCGGCATAGCACGCGATCTGGTAACTGCAGCGCCCGACCCGAACGCCCTTGACGCTGCGGGTAAAGACACGCTCGAGCAGCGCCACGGCGTCCGGCCCGCGGATCTCGGTGGGCAGCTCGCCCGTGTGCGACAGCCCGACCTGGCGGCGCAGGCGCCAGTACAGGTCGCGCATGTCGGCGTTGCCGTAGGCGAGCGACCGCAGGCGCCGGTTGTAGACCCCGAACTGCGGATCGTGTGGCAGTTCCTGGTGGACCAGAGGGTGGGGCGCCATGCTCTGGCGGAACTCGCCGGGGCCGCCGGTGGCCGGCACCGGCGTGACCACGAACTGGACCTCGTTCGTCGTGACTGACATCGCTACTCCCGGAAACGGCCTGTCTGTCGTCGAGATATCGACCCAGGGACGATACGATGCCCGATCCCATGACACCAATGACAAATGTTCCTTTTCATGAAGAAATTTGTCATGATCAAGCCATGCGACTCGATACCGAATCCCTCCGCGCCCTCAAGCTCGTGGTCGAGGTCGGCGGCGTCACGGACGCGGCCGAGCGCCTGTGCCTGACCCAGTCGGCGGTCAGCTGGAAGCTGCGCCGGCTGGAGGAGCGCGTCGGGCGAAGCCTGCTGCGCCGCGATGGCCGCACGCTGTTGCCGACCCGCCACGGGCGCGATCTGATCGAGTTCGCCGATCGTATCCTGTCGGCCCACGACGCCGCGGTGCAGCGCTTCCGGGGCTCGGCGCTCAGTGGTTCCATCCGCCTCGGCGCCACGGACGATTTTGCCGTCAACCGGGTCGCCGGGATCGCCGGCCGGTTCCGTTGGGCGCATCCGGGCATCCGCCTGCAGATCCGGGTCGACTCGTCGCTCGCGGTCGCGGACTGGATCGACGCCGACGAGGTCGATCTCGCGGTGATACCGGTCGAGGCGCACGAGCTGCGTGACGGCGACATCCCGCTGTGGCAGGACGAGCTGCGCTTCGTTCAGGCCGCCGAGAGCGACTTCCCGGCCGACGAACCGCTGCCGCTCGTGACCTTCGGCCCGCGCTGCTTCTATGGCCGCGTCGCGGGCACGCTGCTCGATGCGGCCGGTGTCGCCTACGAGGAGGTGCTGCAGAGCGCCAGCATCGCCGGCGTGCGCGCCGCGGTCAGTTCGGGCTTCGGCGTCGCGCTGATGAACCGCGGGTTCATGACCGCGGACCAGTCCACCTGGCCGGGCGCGGCCGCGGTCGCGACCGCGCCCGAAATCCACTACGTCCTGCGCGCGTCGCGCGCGGCGCTCACGGACGCCGAGCAGACGCTGATCGGCGAGCTGCGCGGCTCCGTTCCGCCGTAGCCGGAGGCGTCCGCCGGTCCCCGGTGCGGCGATCCGTTAGACTGCCCGCCGCGTCCATCCACCCCATTCGGTCCCCGTTCGGTGGGCGCCGGATCACCACGAGAGTCGAGGCGGCGACGCGATGCTGTACCTGCTGCGACGACGACAGCGGCCGCCGGCGACCACGGCGGCGACCGCGCGCCGGCGGCTCGTCGACACGGCGTTGCTGCTGGTCGTCGTCATGCTCGTGCACATCGCGGCGATGATGGGGTTCGAGTCGCTGTCGTTCTTCGACGCCTTCTGGCTGACCTTCACCACGATCACCACCGTCGGCTACGGCGACCTGTCGGCGGCCACGCCGGCCGGGCGGCTCGTGACGGTGGTGCTGGTGTACTCGCTCGGCATCTTCCTGCTGGCCAACCTGGCGGGCGACTGGCTCGACTACCGCGCCGAGCGCCGGCAGAAGATGATCCGCGGCCGCTGGAGCTGGAACATGAAAGGTCACCTCGTGATCCTGAACGTGCCCACCAGTGACCCGGAGCAATGCCTGCTCCGGCTCGTCGACGAGATCCGGCACTGGCGCTCCCTGGTGGACATCCCGATCCAGGTCGTCACGCAGGCCTTCCCCGACGGCCTGCCCGAGCGCCTGCGCGAGCGCGGGGTGGTGCACCAGCACGGCGACCCCGACGACCCGGACGCGCTCGCGAGCGCGACTGTCGATCGCGCCGCCGACATCCTGCTACTGACCACCTCAAAGACCGACGCGCGCGCGCCGACAGCATCACCCTCAGTGTCATGGAACGACTGCACGCACAGGGCGCCGACGCGCACCGGGTCGCCGAATGCGTCGAGCAGCGCAACCGCGCGCGCCTCGCGCGCTTCTACCCACGGGCGACGCTGATCCGCCCCGCGCGGGCCTACGCGGAGATGCTGGTGCGCGCCCTCGACGCCCCGGGGACCGAGCGGATCCTGGAGAACCTGTTCCGCCGCGAGGGGGTGTTCCCCGAGCGCTATGACATCGCGGTCGACGACCTGAACTGGCCGGAGGTGGTCTGGCGCGCGGTACGCCATGGCTGCGGCACGCCGCTCGCCTATCTCGACGCGTCGGGCGACGTGGTCAGCCGCCCCTCGGGCAGCGACCCGATTCGGGCACGCGCGCTGTTCGTGGTGGTCGACAGCCAGAACGTACCGAGCACCGCCGCCCTGCGCACGGCGCTCTCCGGCTAGGAGCCTGTCCGGGCAACCATGTACCGACTGCGCACGTGCCACAGCGGCATCGTTTGGCGAGCGCTCGACTCACAGGGGAACCACCATGCTCGTTTCATGATCGCCAAGACCTGCTCGCTGTCCCACGCCCTCGCTACGGCACGGATTTACGGACAGGCTCCTGGTGCCCTTTGACGGAAGTTCGCCGGCTTTTCGCCGGCCCTCGCGGCGCCTGGCGGCGTTGCGCTGCCTCACGATGGGGTGCGCCATGGCGCGTCGGCGCGCCCTGCCCGCCACCGCGATGCCTCGCCGAGCAACCTCGGCGAACTTCCGTTCCAGGAAACCAGGCACGGGGCCGGTTGGGACCCGATCGACCCGACCGCCGGCGCCGGCCGCCGACGCCCCCCGGTGGCCCGACGGCATGCCCGCGCGCGCAGCCGGCGAACCGATTCGCGGGGCGCTTGCGTTCAGCCTGCGTTCAGCGGCGCCGCTCTATCCTGCGTTCGCGATGGGGGATGGTCCCCCGTCGGCAACGGAGGAGAAACCATGTCCACACCCAAGCGTTCCCTGACCCTGGTGCTGGCGTTGACCACCGCGCTCGCCGCGGGCAGCGCCGTGGCGTCGGGCCGTAATGACGCGCGGACCCGCTATTACGTCGACGCGCCCGTCGTCGACGTCGAGCCCATCACCCGGCACGTGCGCGTCTCCGAGCCGCGCGAGGTCTGCCGCGACGCGCGCGTCCACCACACCGAGCGCGGGCGGGGCCGTGGCCGTGGCCCGGGCGCCGCGAAGGGCGCGATCGTCGGCACCCTTCTCGGCGGCGCGATCGGCAACAACGTCGCCAACGACAGCGACGATCGGCGCACCGCACGGCTCGCCGGCGCCGTTCTCGGCGGTGTGCTCGGGCACTCGGTGGGCGGCAGCCGCGGTCGCGGTCCCGAGCGCGACGTCGTGCGCACCGAGCGCCGCTGCCACACGGAGGAAGTGAGCTACCGCGAGGAGCGGGTCGCGGGCTATCGCGTAACCTACCGCTATGACGGGCGTCTCATGACCACGCGGCGCGACCACCGCCCGGGCGACCGCATCCGCGTCCGTGTGAGCGTGGACCCGGGCCGGTAAGCGGCGGTCGAACAGGGCCGTTCCGGCGCGGCGCTGCAGGAGCGGGTGGCCCGGGCCACCGATCCGGCGATTCGCCGCCCCCGGGGGTCGGGCAGAGGCCCGGCCCGCGGGGGCACCCGCGCCGGCCGCCGGGCCTGCACACCGCCGGGTGCCGATCACGGCGGCCGACAACGGTCGCAGAACGCCCCCGGGTCGGGCGCCGCCGTCTGCCATGCGTGACGGCGGAACGCGGGGCCCACTAGACTGCCGGCATGATCCCCGGTCCACACCGCATCGAGAGTGCAACCCACATGGCCGGACGTGCCCTGCGGGCGGTCGTGACCGCCCTGGCGCTGGTGGCGACACCCGCGACCCTGGCCGCGACCGACCACCCCCTGCGTCTCGCCGCGTCCGGGGACCCGGCCGAGCGCATCTCGCGCGACCGCGCCGCGGAGATCGCGCGTTCCGCCACGGGCGGGCGCGTGTTGCGCGTCGAGCTGCAGGGCGACGGCGACCCCGTCTACCGCGTCCGCGTGCTGGTCGACGGCGAGCGCGTGCGCTCGGTGGCGGTGGATGCGCGCACCGGGCGCATCCGCGACTGATGGCCCGGGATCGCTGAGCTGCATGCGCGTGCTGGTGGTCGAGGACGAGGCGGCGTTGCGCGAGGGGCTCGCGCGGGCCCTGCGCGCGCAGGGCTTCGCCGTCGACACCGCGCCCGATGGCCACGAGGCGGTGTTCATGGGCCGCGAATACCCGGTCGACGTCGCCGTGCTCGACCTCGGGCTTCCCGGCCGCGGCGGACTCGACGTACTGGCGCAGTGGCGCCGTGCGGGCCGGGCGTTCCCCGTGCTCATCCTCACGGTGCGCGCGGGCTGGCAGGACAAGGTCGAGGGCCTGGAGGCGGGCGCGGACGACTACCTCGCCAAGCCGTTCCGCACGGAGGAGGTCGGCGCGCGCCTGCGCGCGCTGCTGCGCCGGGCCGCCGGGCGCGCGCACCCGCTGATCGCCGCCGACGGCGTCGAGGTCGACACCGCCACCCAGACGGTGACGGCCGGCGGTCAGCGCGTGTCGCTGACCGGCTACGAGTACCGCGTGCTCGAATGCCTCGCGCTGCACATGGGCGAGGTGGTCTCGAAGACGGCGCTCGCCGAGCACATCCACGACGAGGCTGCCGACCGCGACAGCAATGTCGTCGAGGTCCTGCTGGCACGCCTGCGCCGCAAGCTCGACCCCGACCGCGAGCGCCGACCCATCGAGACCCTGCGCGGGCGCGGCTACCGCCTGCGCCCCGCCGGGGAGCGTTGTTGAGCCAGTGGCTGCCGGGCTCGCTGCGCGGGCGGCTGGCCCTCGCCGGCGGCGGTGTCCTCGCGGTCTTCCTGGCGCTCGCGGGCCTGGCGCTCGAGCGCGCGTTCCAGCGCAGCCTCGAGGCGGGTGTGCGCCAGAGCCTGCAGGCGCGCGCCTACGTCCTGCTCGGCGCGGCGGGGCTCGACGCGCAAGGCCGCATGCGCATGCCGAAGGCCCTGCCGGAGCCGCGCCTGTCGACTCCGGACTCGGGCCTCTACGCCGCCATCCGGGACACGCGCGGGCGCCTCGTCTGGCGCTCCGACTCCAGCCTCGGCCACGACATCGCCTATCCGTCCGCCGACACCCCCGGGCGGGCCGTGCACCGCCGCATCGACGGCCCCGCCGGTCGGCGCCTGCACGCGCTCGCCTACCCCGTCGTCTGGGAACTGGGCGACGGCGAGAGTCGTCGCCTCGATTTCCTGGTCGCCGCCCGCGCTTCCGTGATCGGCATGCGCGCCGGCGAATTCCGACGCACGCTGTGGGCGTGGTTCGCGCTGGTGTTCGTCGCCGCCGTCGGCGGTCTCCTGGCGCTGCTGCGCTGGGGCCTGCGGCCGCTGCGCCGCGCCGCGCGCGAGGTCGCCGAGATCGAGGCCGGCCAGCGCGAGCGCCTCGGCGCGGGCTACCCGCACGAGCTGCGCCCGCTGACCGAGAACCTCAACGGCCTGCTCGCCGGCAGTGCCGCGCGGTTGCAGCGCTATCGCGACGCCCTCGACGAGCTGGCACACAGCCTCAAGACCCCGCTGGCCGTGCTGCGCTCGGGCGAGACCGATCCGGGCGTGCGCGAGCAGGCCGAGCGCATGGCCGCGGCGATCGATTGGCACCTGCGGCGCGCGGCGGCGGCCGGGCGCTCGGGGCTGGTGCAGCGCGTCGATGTCGACGCGGCCATCCGCCGCGTGGCCGGTGCGCTCGGCAAGGTGCGCGCGCACAAGCCGGTGTCGCTGGAGCGCGACCTGGCCCCCGGGACCGGCTTCCACGGCGACCCGGAAGATCTCGTCGAGCTGCTCGGCAACCTGCTCGACAACGCCTGGAAATGGTGCGCCGCCGGCGTGCGCGTGCACGCCCGCAACACGCCCGGCGGTGCCCTCGTGATCGTGGTCGACGACGATGGCCCGGGCATCCCGCCCGAGCAGCGGCGCGCTGTGCTCGATCGGGGTGTGCGCGCCGACGAGCGCGTGCCGGGCGAGGGCCTGGGCCTGCACCTCGTGCGCTCGATGGTCGAGGATGCGTACGGCGGCACGGTCGAGCTCGATGTCGCCGCCCTGGGCGGGTTGCGGATCACCGTCACGCTGCCCGGGCGGGACGCGTCGGGGTGATCGATCCGGGTGGTGGCGCCGGGCGCGCATGGCCCGGGGATGCGCCGCGGGCGGTGCGGGCGCGCCGCGTGCGCTACCGCCGCGCCGGTCCGATCCCGGCGATGACGACCGCGGCGACGCAGCACCGCAAGCCGACGGTCTGGAAAGTCAGCCTCGCGATCACGCTGGCTCAGCCGGCGCCGGCGCCACCGGCGCGAAGGAAGCGCGCAGGTTCGTGCGCGGCTTCTGCTTCCGGAGGGCGTCGAGCGGCACCCGCCCGATGCGCCTCGCTGCGGTGCCTGATCCCGTTCGTGGCGCGATCGGGTCGTCGCACCAGCGGGCAGCGGGCCCCCGCGCGCGGTCGGTGGACGGCCGCGGCGAGGAATCCGGCCGGGCCCGGCGCCGACCACCGGCCAGGCCTTGGCGCTCGGCGCAGTGCGGGTGCGCTGCGCCGGGTCCACCCGTCCGCCTGCGTCGCGCGATGCCGCGTTCCCGTCGCCGATCGGGGCGTGCACTCCAGTGGGCGCGGGCGATGAGGCTCCGCCCACGTGATGGTGTCTCCGAACCACCGATAAAGGACATTCCATGCCCGGCGAGGATCTGATCCGTCTCACTTATGCAAGCATGTCCGCCTGGCGCGGCAACGGTCGCTGACCGGGAGATCCCGCGCATCCTGCGCGCCTGTCGCAACAACAACCCGAAACTCCGGATCGGCGGCGTCCTGCACTACGGCAACGGTGACTACTGCCCGGTCCTCGAGGGGCCGAAGGCGGCTGTCGACGCCCTCTACGGGACGATCGGCCAGGACCTGCGCCATACCGATGTCCAGACCCTCGAGCGGGTCCGCGTTGCATCGCGGCGATTCCCGGACTGGTCGATGACATACGTCCCGTTCGAGCCCGACGTGAAGCGCGTGCTCGAGCGCTACAGGATGCGCGAATCCAATCGCCACGAGTTCGGCCCCGAGGCGATCGACGCCATGATCGCGTTGCTGGTGGGTGCACCGGCGCCCGAGCAGCAGCCGGACCAGGACCATTCCCGGCCCCGGAAGCGCGGCTCATGGCTCGAGCGCCTCCGCGGCCGCGCCTGATCGATGAGCCCCGCGGGTCGGGGGCCCGCGGAACGCCCGACCTCGCCCCTGCCGGTCGTCATGGCGGCGCGTGCACCGACCATGACCGGGCCCGGCCAGCATCCCGATCGTCGATGCCGGCAGGGCCATGTTCGGCGACGGCAATATCGGAATGCCGTCGACGCAGCGCGGGGTATGCGACATCGTCCGAAAGAGCCGGGCGAACGAGCCCGCTCGGCGCCGGGGCTCGGCCCCGGCACGCGATGCGATCCCGGCGCGCTCGGCGACCGCGGCCTCGACGCGCCGAACGGGCCCCCGCGGCGCACGCAAGAGGCACCGGAAGCCGGCCCGAGCTGCCCGGAACGACGCCCGGCACCGGACGCGATGGATGGCTGCCTACGCGGCCGCGAAGCAGGCCCGGGCATGTTCACGCAGCGAATCCAGGCCGAAGCGGTCGATCATCCGCAGGTACTCGGGCTCGACGCGGTTGTCCGTCTCGACCTCCTCGATGGGGCGCACGCCGATGGCGTGACCGCCGAGGTAGTACGGCATGATGCCGCTCTCGCCGCGGTCGAGCGCGTCGAACACCAGCTGGCTCTTGAGGAAGACGCGCTCGTGTTCCATGAACAGCGGGCGCACGCCGCGCACGTAGCGGCTGTAGGATTCGGCGATCACGCGCCGGTCGGGGCGGTCGATCAGCCCGTGCCGGGCCAGTTGCTCGCGCAAGTAGTGCGCCGCTGACTGCTCCGGTGCCCGGTGCGCTGCGCCGTAGCCCTCGGCCACCACGGTCAGCGAGTGGTCGCGTGCGTTGAGTGCGGCGGCGATGTCGTCGAGCACGGCGCTCGACGGGTTCATCTGCGGCAGCATGATCAGGTGCGCGCGGGCGCACGCGCCGCAGTGCAGCGCGTGCTTGCCGCCGCGATTGCCCATCATCTCGAGGATGTAGTGCCGCTTGTGGGTGAGCGCGTCCTCGAACAGGCCGCGCGCGATATGCGCACCCTGTTCGAGTGCGGTGAGAAAGCCGATCGAGCGGTCGCCGCGCAGATCGCTGTCGACGGAGCAATTGACGAAGGCGGTCCGGGTGCCCTGCGGCAGCCGGTCCCCGAGTGCCTTCAGTGCCTGCAGCGTGCCGTTGCCGCCGACGACGATCAGCGTGTCGAAGCCGTGCTCGGCGACGAAGTCCGCGGCGGTGCCCTGCGCGGCCGGATCCTCGAGACCGCGGTAGCGCTCGGCACGGAAGGGACTGCCGGCGTCACCGATGTGGCCGTACAGATTGCGCACCCAGTGCTCACCACGCGGGCGGTGGGCGTTGGTGTCCGGGTCCATCGTCAGGCGCTCGATGCGCTCCGCCTCGAAGCCCGCCCCGGCAAGGGAGCGGAAGCCCTCGCGCGCGGCCCAGACGCTGCAACCCCGCAGTTCCGCTTCCTCGGTCATGGCCACCGCCACGGCGGTGTAGCCCGGGGCGGAGCCCCCGTCGAAGACCAGCAGGACCCGTGCCGGTTGCGTCATGGTCGCCTCCTCCGCTCGAGCAGCCTCGTCGCGCTGCGCAATCGATCCGGGACCCGTACTCGGGGTGCGGCGGATGGCCCGTCAGGGGACGAGGCCGCGGACCCTGTCCCGCGGCCCGAAGATGCACCGACAGTATAACGTGCACCCGGTCGCGCCCACCCGGGCTTGCGTTGCCGCGCAGGCGCCATGGTCGGCGCGCCGCAAGCGGGCCCGCCTCTACCCGGGCGAGGCCGCGTCCGGATCGGCCTCGAACAGCTCGCGCAGCGTGCATCGGCGCTCGCCGAACTGCAGCGGCGTGTCGAGCTCCACGTAGTCTTCCCGCAGGGGTGCGAGGGTTTCGCCGCGAACGACGAACGTGCCGTTGCGGGAGCCGAGATCGCGCAGGTGCAGACGTCCGCCGAGCACGATGAGCTCGGCGTGCAGACGGCTCACCGTGGGGTGGGGCAGCTCGAGATAGCCGCTGCCCGCGCGCCGCTCCCGGCGGCCCTGCGGGGCCCCCCGGTTGCGCCTGCGCTGGTCTTCGCGTCCGATGATGTACTTGCGGTCCTGCATGCGGGTGGACACTCGCGGTGCGGAAAGCGCCGTCGCCCCGGAGCATGACCGAGCGATGCGCAGCAGGGCAAACGGCCTGTCGACCCGCTTGGCGCACGCGCCGTGACCGCGGCGGCTCCGAGTCCCGCGAACCGCGGTGGCAGGCGCCCCGGCGCGGTTGACCGCCCGCCGCAGGGCGTTGAGACTCGGGCGCCAACCCGGCGACGACGGGAGATGGCCCCGATGAGCGACGAGCCGAGCCACGCCGCCCTGGTCTGGCAACAGGAGGCCCTGGTCAACCAGATCGAGTCGACCGCCCTCTGGCGCACCCAGCGCAGCCAAGACCATCCCGACCATGAGCGCAACGATCGCGCCGCGTCGCTGCTTTCCGATCTCGCGGTGCACGTCGCCCAGCTGGAGGCCGAGCACGGGCTGTTCGACGCGCTCCATGCCACGGGCGGGGACCTGCGGGCATCGGAGATCGTGAGCGAGCGCCTCTGGCGCTACGGCCTCGAGAACGAGGTCGATCCGGCCGTCTTCGTCCATGCCCTCGCCACCGAGCTCACCACGCTGCGCGAGACCAGCGAGTAGGCTCGGGCCCCGGCGTTGGGCGCCCGGGCAGCCGGTCAGTCAGGCAGGGGGTCGCTGCCCCGGCTCAGCACGGCCAGGTATTCACCGTAGGCGTAGCAGGGCCCGCCCGCCGCATCGCTGATGGCCTGGACCAAGCCCATGGCCTCCAGCCGCTGCAGGGCGTCGTCCGCGGCGGCCTGCGAGAGTCCGAGGGCCTCGGCGAGCGGGGCCGCGCACGCGACGGGGCAGCGACGCAGGTAGCCATGGACGCCGCCGAGGTCGGCCCCGGTGTGCTCGACCCTGCGCCTGTCGCGCGCGAACAGCGCTTGCAGCTCGCCGACCATCTCCGCGACCTCGCGCGCGGTCTCCGCCACCCCCTGCAGGAAGAACTCGAGCCATTCCTCCCAGGCGCCGCGGTCACGCACGGCCGCCAGGTGCTCGGTGTAGAGAGCGGGCTGGCGGACGAAGAAGCAGCTGGGGCACAGCATGGGCTTGCGCAGGACGCCGAAGGATTGCAGCAGCAACGGGATGATCAGGCGTGCCATGCGCCCGTTGCCGTCGGCGAACGGCTGGATCGTGGCGAACTGCGCGTGCGCCACGCCGGCGCGGATCAGCGGCGGCAGACCGCTCGTGTCGTGATGGACGAAGCGCTCCCAGTCGGCCATGAGCGCCGGGATCTGGCCCGGCGGCGGGGGGATGAACGTCGCCTCGGTCGGCGTCGTTGCGTCGAGCCAGATCTGGGTCTCGCGCAGGTCGCTCCGCGCTTCGCTGTCGCCGCCGCCGCCGCGCCCCGTGAGGCACGCGTGGACTTCGCCCAGCATGCCCGGCGACAGCGGCTTACCCGCGCCGACCCGGGCCAGGCCGTGACCGAGAGCGCGTCGATACAGCGCGCCGGTGCCGACGGTCATCGCCCCGTTCGTCGCCCCGCCGGCCGACGCGTCCAGGTAGAGATCAACGAGGCGTTCGTCGGCGCCCGCCAACTGGGTCGAGAGGAGGGCCTCGCGGTCGACGAAGGGCTCGGCACAAAGCGGGGTCGCCGACAGGACTGCGGCGATCCCGTCGAGGCGGCCCACGCCGAGGCTCGCGGCGTCGAGCGGGGTCGCCAGCCGGCGCAGCGCGATCGGCGGATCGGGGGGCAGGGGCGGCGGCACCGAGGCGCGCACGCGCTCGCCGTCGGCGATCGCGATGGCGGTGCGGCAGAGCCGGTTGCGGCGGTGCTTGCGGCTCACGGCGGGGCGGGCTCCCGGCCTGCTGCGCGGTCGGGAAACGGTAGGCGTATTGCCGGGTCGTGTCCATGTTCGGGGCCGCCCGGCCGTGTCACCCGGCCGCCGCCGGGTGCGGCAAAACGGGGAGCACCGCCGTCACGAGCGGGTCCTGCAGCGCCTCGACCGGCTCACCTGGGCACGCGATGCCTGCATCCACTTGCCACGTACACGCGTGCGTGTCGGGATCGACGGACGGGTCGGGCTCGTCCCGGTGGTCGGCGACGCCGCCTCGGCCGGGCTGTCGCTCTACCTCGTCGCGGAGGCCCGGCGCTGCGGACTGCCCGCAGGCGCGCTCCTGCCGATGCGGGCCAACGTGTTCCGCGACACCGTCGTCGGCGCCGTCCCGGTGGTGGGCGAACGGCTCGGTTTCGGCTTCAAGGCGAACCGGCGCAACGGGGAGCCGTTGTGCCAACGGTTGCGGGCGCTCCCGGCCGACCCCTAGACCGCCCGCTCGCGGGAAAGGCTCGCGCGGCGACGCATCCTGCGCGCGGCTCGCCGGTTCCCCCCGCGCTGCCCCGGGGACCCGGATCCCGTCACGCTGCTGCGCGCGGTGCCCGCCCGGGGCGCGAACGGCCGGCCCGCCCGCCGCGTTGCTGCCGCCGGTAGCCCGGGCCGGCAAGGATCGGCCCCGACGGTCGCTAGTCGGGGGTCAGCGGGGCCGCCCGCTACGCCCGGAACACGCCACCGCTGCTGCAGTCCAACGGGCGCGGCGAGCAGGCCGCGGCATCGAACCGTCCCTGGAGGTCCCTCATGACCGCGAACCATCCGCGCTACATCCTCACGCTTTCGTGCCCCGAGCGGGTCGGTATCCTGGGCCGTCTCGGGCGCTTCCTCGAGGGCCACGAGGCGTATGCCCGCGAGATCGCGCACTTCGGTGACCAGTCCTCGTGCCGGTTCTTCTTCCGGGCGGACATCGAGCTCCGCGGTGCGGACGGCGATGGCGAGCGGCTGCAGCGCGACTTTGCCGGGCTCGCCGACGAGCTCGAGATGGCGTGGTCCCTGCGCGCGATCGAGGACCGCCCGCGCCTGCTGGTGCTGGTCTCGCAGCACGGCCATTGCCTCAATGACCTGATGTATCACCACCGCAGCGGGCTCCTGTCGGGCGACGTCGTCGCGGTGGGCTCCAACCACGAGACATTCCGGCGACACGTGGAGTGGCACGACCTGCCGTTCCACTATCTGCCGATCACGCCCGGGACGAAGCCGCAGCAGGAAGACGAGCTCGACCGACTCGTGAGCGGGTACCGCGCCGACTACATCATCCTGGCGCGCTACATGCAGATCCTCTCCGACGAGTTCACCGCGCGCCACCACGGGCGCGTCGTCAATATCCATCACGCGCTGCTGCCGAGCTTCAAGGGGGCGAACCCGTACCGACGCGCGTGGGAGCGCGGCGTGAAGATGATCGGGGCCACGGCGCATTTCGCGACCGCCGACCTCGACGAGGGCCCGATCATCGAGCAGGGCGTCGAGCGCGTGGATCACAAGCACACGCCGGCGGACCTGACCGATGTCGGGCGCACCGTCGAGCGCACGGTACTCACGCGCGCGGTCAACTGGGTGGCGGAGCAGCGCGTGCTGCTCAACGGCCAGCGCACGGTCGTCTTCCCCTGACGCGGATCGCCCCCGGTCCGTGCACGCTCACGCAGCGGCCTCGAGCGTGTGCTGGAGGTCGCGCCAGGCGGCGAGCACGTGCCCCGGGGCCTCGAGCGGCGGGTAATGGCCGACGTGGCAGTCGAGCTCGGCGACCCGGCCGCGGGTCATCCGGGCGCGCCAGCGCGCGAGCGTGCGCGGGCCCACGATCGGGTCGCCCGGCGCATGCAGCAGCAGCAGCGGGATCTCGGCCCGGGTGAGGGCGCCGACCAGGCGTTCGGCCCGTCCCGCGCGGTCGCGCAGGTAGTGCATGACCGCCGCCACGGCCCGGTGACCGCCGTTGAACCGCAGCAGCTGCCAGAATTCGGCAAGGTCCGTGGCGTCCGGCTGCGTGTCGGCGCCGAAGGCGGCCGCGAGGTTGCGCCGGAAAAGCGACTGCGGCTGCGGCGCGAGTGTCACCACGGTGCGCCCGAGCGGCTCGGCCAGCAGGCGCTGCATGCGGGTCGTGGCGGCCGCGTCCGGGAACACGGCGCCATGGAGGCAAGCGACCGAGCGCAGCCGGAACGCGCTGCTTCGCCCCACCCTCGTTGTCGCGCGCGAGGCGCTCCTGCGCGGCGCTCACGTCGTACGCGTGGGCGAGGATGTCGACCCGGGAGATCCCCAGCGCCCCGAAGATCGCCTCGCACCGATCGGCCAGGGGCGCAATCTTGTACGGACCATCCCGGGGCTTGTCGTAAAAGCCCGAGCCGAGCAGGTCGGGCGCGATGACGCGGCGCTCGCGGGTGCGCGTCGACCACATCCGCCGCCAGCCCCAGCTCGCCGTCGGATAGGCGTGCACGAGCAACAGCGGGGCGCCGGCGCCCTCGGCGCGGTAGAACGGCCGATCCCCCTCGAAATCGACGCAGCGGCCGGCCTGGTACCACTCGCGCAGGCGCGGGGAGAGCACGCTGGGCGGGCGACGATCGGGCATGGTTCGGTCCCGGCTCGGGCGCGTCGCCGGGCGCTACCCGGCGACCCTGCCGTGGGGGAGCGCGCCGCCATCAACCATCGACTATAGGGACACGTTCTAGCATGCTCGTGGATGTTCATCCGGGCTGTCCTCCAAGGCTCGTTGGCGTAGTAACCACAAGCCTCCCGGAGTCAGCCCGGGTGAACAACCTCCTGAGAAGGCACACCTAGCCGGGTGCGGCGCGGCGTGAGTCGGCGAGATCGCGACTCGTGCCGAGCAGCTTGCCGACCAGGTGACCGGACAGCGCCGTCTTCACGTGTCGCCGGACCCCGGGGATTGCGGGTCCTCAGCCGCGCCAGGTGCTCCACCGCGAGGACCAGCAGGCGGCCCGGCGCAACGACGGTGACGCTCGCGGTCGCCGGTCCGCCGGTGACGAGGCCCATGTCACCGACAAAGGTCCGGGCATCCGGGCGCGCGCTGAGCGTCGATGGCGAGTCGACCTCCGCCGCGCCGCTCAGCAGGTAGTAGACGTTGTCGTTGACGGTGCCCGCCGCGCTGAGGCGAGCACCGGAGACGGCGTCCCGGCATTCACCGAGATCCAGCAGGCGCCGCGCATCGATGCGGCCGAGACCGGGCACGGTGGCCTCGAGGAGGGCCGCCTCCTCGGTGGTGAACCGGCTCGTGTGGGTGAGGATGGAGTAGCGGCCGATCCCGAACGCGCTGATCGAGATCCACGCCACCTGCATGAAGGCGGCGGACGTGTTGAACGCGTCCTGCAGGCTGTAGCGCACCAGGCCGGCGCCGAGCGCGTTCAGCCCGGCGTCGTCGTAGCCCTGCCCGCGGAGCAGGCCCGCCTGCAGTGCCGTGTCGGCGAGCAACGAGACGTCGCCCCGAGAAGCCCGGCCACCGTGTACACGGACACGACCATCTTCGTTCTGCCCTCCCCGACCAACGCCGGCCGGCGTCGCATTCGGGCGCGCGGGCGCCTGCCGCGCAGTGTACCCGCTCGGCGGCGGCGGGGCGCGTCCGGTTCGCCGCGGGCCCTGACGATCTCCCCCGGCGCGCCGGGAAGCCCCGGTCCGGTTGGCTGGACACGGCCTCGGCGGTATCTTCGGGCGATCGCCATGCCGGTTGCGGCCCGGCCCGGGCTGGATCGGCCGCAATGGGTGGCCGGATCGACACGCCCGCCGCGCAGGCGGCGGAGGGGGCTGTTCATGACCGAAACGCCGGCGCGTATCGACATCCCCGGGCCGCTCGGTTTCGGCGGTGCGCCGCTCGGGGACATGTTCGAGCGCAGCGACGACGCCACCGCGCGCGCCACGCTCGAGGCGGCCTGGGACAACGGCATCCGCCACTTCGACACCGCGCCGCACTATGGCGCCGGGCTGTCCGAGCAGCGCATGGGCGCGTTCCTGGCGACGAAGCCGCGCGATGCCTATTTCCTTTCGACCAAGGTCGGGCGGCTGCTCGAGCCTTCGCCGGGCGGGCCCGAGCCCGATCCGCCGTTCGTCCACGGTCTCTGGTTCCGGCGCCGCCTGGGCTACGGCGCCGACGCGGCGAAGCGCTGTGTCGAGGATTGCCTGCAGCGCCTGGGCGTCGGCCGCCTGGACGTCGTCTACATCCACGATCTGGCCGCCGATGCGCTCGGTCCGGAGTGGACCGAGCATTTCCGGGTGGCGATGGAGGGGGCGGCCAAGGCGCTCACCGAGCTGCGCGAGCAGGGCGTCATCCGCGGCTGGGGGCTGGGCGTGAACCGGGTCGCACCGTGCCTGCGGGCGCTGGACGCGGCGGATCCCGACGTGTTCCTGCTCGCGACCCAGTACGACCTGCTGGATCAAACCGGGGACGCCGAGCTGTTCCCCCGTTGCCTCGAGCGCGGGGTGCGCGTGGTCGCCGGCTCCCCGCTCGGCTCCGGCATTCTCGCCGGGGGCGCGCACTACAACTACCAGGCGGCCACCGCCGAGGCGCTCTGGCACCGCGACCGGCTGCGGCGTGTCTGCGACCGCCACCACGTCGACCTCAAGGCGGCGGCACTGCAGTTCAGCGCCGCCCACCCGGCGGTCGCCGCCATCATCCCGGGGGCGAAGCATCCCGATCGCATCCCGCAGGACGTCGGGCTCATCAACGCCCGGATCCCGTCGGCCTTCTGGGCGGAGCTCAAAGAGCGCGAGCTGCTGCCGGCGGATGCCCACACGCCGGGCTGATCGGCGACACCGGTCGCCGCACGCCGGGCAGAGCGATTCGCCCGCCCGGGCGCTCGGGCGGTTCGGCTCGCAGCCGCCTGGCTGTGGCACACTCGCCGCACCCCCCGCGACCCCCGGACAGCCCCATGAACGCCGCGACCCGAGCCATGGCCCGCCTCGCTCGCTGTGGCGCCGCCCTCGCGCTGGCCTGCCTCGCAGTGGCCGGCTGTGCCGCTCCCGGTGCCCGGCCATCCGACGAACCGGTGCCACTGGCGGCCGCGCGCGAGGCGCCGGGCGTGCAGGCCTTCGAGCGCGGGGACTACTCGCGGGCACGCGCGCTGCTGCGCGAGGAGGCGGCCGAAGGCAATCCGATCGCGGCACGCTATCTCGGGCGCATCCACCTGGAGGCGATCGGCGTGGAGCGCGACCGCGTCGCCGCCGGCGAGGCATTCCACCGCGGCGCGATCCTGGGCGATGCCCGCTCGCAGGCACGTCTGGCGAAGCTCCATTACGACGGCCTCGACTTCGCCACGCACCATCGCAAGGCGCGTTACTGGTTCCGCCGCGCGGCCGAGCAGGGCAACGCCGAGGCCCAGTACGCGCTCTACAACATGCTGCTGCAGGGCCTGGGCGGCGAGATCCGGCCGCGCGCCGCCTTCGCCTGGGCCTGGCTGGCACGCGACAACGGCCACCCGGGCGCCCGCCGGGCCTGGGCCGACCGCACCATGCTGATCCCTGCCGATGCGGCCGCGGACGTCCGGGAAGCCGTCGCCGGGGATGCGCGCCCGGAGCATCCGCGTTTCGCGCAGGAGCGGATCGCCCGGCTGCGCGCTCCGCCCGGCGCCCCGGGCTCACCCTGCCGAGATGGCCCAACCCGGCCAAC